>JASFRZ010000405.1:0-4602 GCA_050114655.1 Acidobacteriota bacterium | reverse complement strand
ATGGCGCACCGCTCCGGTGCCATCGCGCTGCTGGTCTTCGTCGTTCTCCCCACCACCGCCGCCGCTGTGGCCCAAAGCCAGGGATCCGTGCCGGCGCGTGCTGCCACGGCCCAACCGCCGCCGTTCGAGCACTGGATCGAATCGCCGGTACGTTACCTGGTCACCGAGAAGGAACAGGCGATCGGGGAGGAGATCACCGACGCCGCCGAGTTCGCCGCCTTTCGGCAGTGGTTCTGGCAACGTCGTGACCCACTGCCGGAAACAGCGATCAACGAGTTTCGCGAGAGCTTCGAGGAACGCGCCTCCTTCGCCAACAAGGAGTTCGGCAACCCGATCACAGGTGCACCCGGCTGGCGCACGCCGCGCGGCGTCGTCTACATCGTGCTCGGGCAGCCCACCCGCATCAGGCAGTCGATCACCCAACTCGCCGGTACTGCGGGCGAGTCGCTGGTGAAGATCTGGGTGTACGAATTCCGTGGGGCGCCGCTGCTCGAAGTGGCGTTCGTCAAGGTCGACGGTGCCTTCACAATGCTCACCACGGCGACGAATCGCCCCATGCAGGTGCGGCTCGAACAGTCCCTGCGGCGCGCGGCGCAGCAGTCGGTCCATGACATCGACCTGCCGTTCTCCGTCCTCGCCGCTCCGATCGGGCGACCGGCGACGGCCGACTGGCCGGCCCACGCGGTCCTGCGTCGCAGCGAGACGGGCATCGACGCCGAGCTCAGCATCCGGCTCTCCGAGCTCTACGGGCAACCTGATGGAGAGAACCTGCGCGTCGATCTGCGCTTCGCCGCGACACCGCCGGGCGGCGGACCGCTGATCAACCTGGGGCACTTGAGCGTCCTGCTCGAACCCGAGCTTTTCGCGCGCTGCGCCGACCGTGACCTCACGCTGGCACTATGGCTGCCGACGAGCGAAGAGCTACAGGCCGACGCCGAGCTCGATGTGGTCGAGGTGGCTTCGGGTCGCGGCATCCGCCTCGTGCCGGCCCCTACCCCGGATGAGGTCAGCAGCGCCTACGACCTCGAGGAGCTGGTCAGTTACACGCGCCTGTGGCACAGCAGCGGCACCGTGTTCGCCTTTGTCCGCAGCGCCAACGGGCACGACCACCCCATGCACATTTTGCGACGCCTGCCGGACGACATCGCAACCGACCGCGACGATCCCGTGCCCGGTTTCCGCTTCGTGCTGGAGGTGCCGCAGTAGCACGGATCGAGGGCAAGCGGTCGTACCTCGCCTCGTTGGAGGTGGTCAGGACGCGGTAATGTAGCCGTCATGCGTCGTTCCGCCGCACAGCTTCCGCTCCTGCTCTGCCTGCTCGGCGCAGTCCTGTTGCCATGGGCAGCGAGCGCTCGCCCTGCGACCGCCCAGCAGGCGGCGCCGTCCGCCGACAGCCCCCTCCCCCGTCTGGTCGACGCCAGCGCCGGCTCCGGCATCACCTTTCGCCACCGCTACGGCAGCCTGCGGAAGATCTGGCCCACCGAGTTCGGCGGCTCGGGCGGCGGCTGGATCGACTACGACCTCGACGGCCGCATCGACCTCGTGCTGATCAACGGGCTCGACGATTTCGCCGACGACCCGATCGGCGCAACGACGCGCAGTCTGGCGGGAGCGCCCGACGCCTCGACTGGGAACGACGACACACTCGGCCATCGCCTGTATCGCAATGGTCCCGCCGGTTTCGAGGAACTCTCGGGCACCGGCATCGAGGATCGCGTCTGGGGCGACGGGATCGCGGTGGGGGATGTCGACAACGACGGCTTCCCCGACGTCTACGTGACCGCCATCGGGCCCAATCGTCTGTACCGCAACAACGGCGACGGCACCTTCAGCCCCTGGACGGCGGGCGCCGAGGACGAGCGCTGGAGCACCAGTGCCTCGTTGACCGACTGGAACGGCGACGGCTGGCTCGACCTGTACGTGGTCAACTACGTCACCTTCGACCCGGTCAGCACCGCCAAGCAGGGCGACGGCGTGTGCAACTACCGCGGCGTCGACGTGTTCTGCGGCCCCGAGGGCCTGGAGGGCTCCTCCGACGCGCTCTACCTCAACCGCGGTGACGGTACCTTCGAGCCGGTCGATGACCCGCCGATCGACCCGGAGCGCACCTACGGCTTCGCCATCGTCGCCACCGACTGCGACGGCGACCTGCGACCGGAGGTATTTGTCGCCGCCGACTCGACCATGAACCTGCTGTACAGCCGCATCGAGGAGCAGGTCGACGACATGTCGCTGTACTCCGGCGCCGGCTACTCCGGCGCCGGGCGCGAGCAGGCCGGCATGGGCGTCACCGCCGGCGACTTCGACGACGATGGCGACATGGACCTGTTCGTGACCAACTTCCAGAGCGACTACAACACGCTCTATCGCAACATCGGCGATTGCTTCTTCGAGGACGTCAGCGAGCCGCTCGGACTGGGCGGCACAAGCCTGCCGTTCATGGGATGGGCGCCGCAGTTCGTCGACATCGACGGCGACGCCGACCTCGACCTGTACGTCGCCAACGGCCATATCTACCCGCAACTCGACGACGAGGGGCTGGAGCCCTACGAGCAGCGCAACCTGCTGTACCTCAACCGCCTGCGCGACGAGGGTGAGGCACGCTTCGACGAGGTCGGCGAGCAGGCGGACGAGGGAATGGACCTGGTGCACGGCTCACGCGCCGCGCTGGCGGGCGACTTCGACGACGACTTCGACATCGATATCCTGGTGACCAACATCAACGGCACGCCGGACCTGCTGCGCAACGACACCCCGATGTCGTCGCCGATGCTGCGCCTCAGCCTGATCGGCCGCGGCGGTAATCGAACCGCTTACGGTGCGCGCATCAGCGTGACCTCCGGAGACATCGAGCAGACGCTCGAGCTGCGCGGCAGCGAGGGCTATGCGGGCAGCAACGACCCTCGTCTGCTGGTGGCGCTGCCCGGCGGGCGTGCCGAGCGCGTGGTGATCGCCTGGCGCGACGGCGCCACGACGCGGCTCGACGACGTCGCCCCCGGCTGGATCGTGGTCGACGAGCAACGTGGCATCATCGCGCGGAGGGATCCGTGATGCGCACCAAGGCCCTGTTGCTTGCCCTTACGGCGCTGGCGATTGCCGCCGGCGCCGCGCCCGTGCGCGCCGAGTTTCCCGCCGCACCGCAGGCACAGAGCTTCGACCTGCACCTGCAACGCGGCCTGCAGCTGCTGCAAGCCGGCCGCGCCCCGGAGGCCGTCGTCGAACTCGAAGCGGCGGTGGCGCAGCGACCCGACAGTGCCGAGGCGCAATACCACCTCGGTCGCGCCCTGATGACCGCCGGCCGTCCGCGCGACGCGGTGCCGCACCTCGAGCTCGCGCTGCGCGACGCCCCCGAACCGGGCCCGGTCCACTTCCTGCTGGCGCAGGTGCTGCTGGAGCTCGAGGAGCTCGAAGCAGCGGGCAAGGAGCTCGACGCCGCGGCGGCATCACGGCCCGGCTTCGCCCCGATCGAGTACTACCGCGCCGAGCTGTGCTACCTGCTCGGCAAGGTCGACACGGCGCGCGCCCGCTTCGAGGCGGTGGCGCAGGCGGCACCGGGCTGGAACCTGCCGCTGGTGCGCTCCGGCATGATCGCGCTGGACGACGGCGACGCAACGCAGGCGATCGAGCGCTTCAACGCCGCGCTGGCGCTCAACGAGTCCAACCCCACGCTGTGGATGCGGCTGGCGAGCGCCTACGTTGCCGACGGCAACACCGACGAGGCCGTGCGCGCCTACCGCAAGGCCGTCGAGGTCGGGCCGCGCTTCACCCCGGCGCGCATGGCGCTGGTCGGCCAGCTCAACGCGCAGCGCGACTACGAGGGCATGCGCGGGGCGCTCGACGACCTGCTCGCCCTGCAGCCCGGCCATCCGCTTGCCGAGTATCAGCTCGCCTCGCTGCTGTCGACGCAGGGAGACAACGAGCAGGCGCTCGCCGCCGTCGACGTCGCGGTGGCCGGCTTCGACGCCCAGGCCGCGCCGGCCGGCGTCCAGGAGGCCGAGCAACACACCTACCGCGCGCTGTCGCGCGGCCTGCGGGCGCAGATCTTGATGAAGCTCGGACGCGACGACGAGGCGATCGAGGAGGCGCAGCGGTTGGTCGAATCGGATCCCTCGTATCCCGACGCGCACTTCGTGCTCGGCACGCTGCAGCTACGCCGGCGCGATCCCTCGGGCCGCGAGCAACTGGAGATCTTCAAGCAGCTCTCCGACGCGCGCGAGCACCGCGAGCAGGCCGACGCGCGTTTGCGCGCCGACGACCTCGAGCGCGCCGCCGGCGAGTACGAGCAGGCACTGCAGGCCGACCCGCAGGACTCCGCCTCGCTCATCGGCCTGGCCACGGTGCGGCGCCGCCAGGGCGATGCTGCAGCGGCGCTGGAGCTGCTCGAGCGCGCCGATCCGCGCGGCGTCGAGACGGTGCCGTGGTACCGCGAACGAATCCTGGCGCTCGACGCCGCCGGCCGCAGCGACGAGGCGATGGCGGCCTGGCAGGTGTCGCGCACGAGGGGCCTGGACCTCGGCCCGGAGGTTTGGGCGGTGACCCGCCGCGACATCCCGGGCTGCGGCTAGCCCGAACTTCTCATCGGCGTCACGGCTGCACGCGCAC
>JASFRZ010000404.1:0-4612 GCA_050114655.1 Acidobacteriota bacterium | reverse complement strand
GGGGCTGTTGCTCAATGTCATCGTTTGGGCTGAACTGCCCGCTGCATGGGACGTTCCGCGGCACACCTTGGGTCTGTGTCCCAACAGCGGCATGCTGCCGCGCAGCGTGTACGTGTTCGCGTCGAACGTTCTCGGGGAGCTCGGTCTACGGTCGCAGGGGCTCGAGACAATACGGGCCGGGGATGCCGGCCGGGCGTTCGGTCGTGTCGCAGCGCACGAGATCATCCACGCATTCGCCACTTTCGCCGGTGAGCATCGCCACCGCGGCATCGGTCTCATGGGTGCCCGACTCGACAAGGACACGCTGCTGGTGCCCGACCTGGGCGTCGATGACCGCTCCGGTGAGGCGTTTCGCAAGGGCATTGCCAAGGCCAGCGTCGCCGCTTGTTGCTGACGGCATGTAACGGTCATTGTGATTTGCGTCCGAGCCTCGACCCTGAGCCCGGCAGTCGCCGATTCACTGAATCTTCTGCACCCAGACGAAGTCGATGCCGATCTGGGGCATCGAGACTTCCGCGGGCGCGCCGTCGAAGCGAAACTCGAGCGTGTGCGCCCCGGCCGCGAGTTGCTGCCGGGCGATGGTGAAATTGCGCAGCAGCGTGCGGTACGGCCGGTACAGATCGACCGTCGGGCTTCCACCGCCCAGATCGGCAGGCTCGCCGTCCCAGTTCACGTGCAGCGCGCCGGAGCCGGGGTCGAGACGCGCGACGAAGTGGATGCGGTACTCCCCTGCCTCGGGTACCGCGACATTGAGCCGCAAGACTTCACCGGAGGCCCGGGGGCTCCAGATGGGTAGTTGCCCGCCGGCATAGAGATTCCCCGACGCCATCGGTAGCGAGGCATCGGCCGCCAGGTCCTCGGTCTGGTAGAAGACGGAATTACGCGCCGCGCCACGCGCCGCGGGCACCCAGTTCTCCGGAAGATGCAGCTCGCGCACGTCCTCGGGCGTGATGGCGAGGTGATCATCGGTCACACCGGGGCGACCGTAGTGGTATCCGATCCGCGCGTAGGAGAATCCCGGTGTGCGCTCGTGGCTGTACAGCTCCATGTAAAAGCCGATCGTGTCGGCGAAGGGCAGCGGGTCGAGGATGTGCCAGCGGTAGTTGGTGACGAAGCCTCGGTTGCCCGGTCCGTCGTTCCGCGGTTGGCCGCAATAAGGAAGGGTGAAGATGTCCGGGGATGACCAGGAGTAGTTGTAGTAGTCCTCGGAGCCGGTGCCGAACAGCGACGGCCGCGGGTGCTCGTCGATGAAGACTTTTTCGTCCCCCTCTCCCCACCAGTCGCCGCCGGGGGTCGGGATGGGATTGGGGTTGAGCAGAATCGACGTCGTGCCGACGTAGACTCCTTGCCCGCGCGCCAGCAGGAACGGCAGGTCCTGCACCGCGGCCGGGTCGGCGATCAGGCCGTGGTCGACGCGCCAGCGGGCGCGGAAGTGCATGGAGCGTTCCGCGTCCCACTCGTAGGCGATGACCCGGGCCGCGCCGGCGACCGTGACGGGCTGGTCGCCGATGTTCTCGAGTACGATGCGCGCCGAGCGCTCAAACGGCATCACGAAGCGAGAGATCATCGTGCCGTCCGGCTCTACGGTGAACGGCAGGGATTGGTACGGGTTGATCCCCGGCGCGGCGCCGAAGAAATCACCGAGTGGCGAGTCCACCTGTGCGGAGGGATGCTCGTCGAAATGGATGTGCAGCAGGGTCTGCCGCAAGGCCCTGTCGAGGCGCTCGGCGTCGAGCCTCAGCTCCAGGCGCTGTATCGCCGCGGGCCGGTCGATGGTCAGCACGTCGGCTGATTCGCCGGGCGCCAGCGTGACCGCGATCGGCAGGGCATCTCCGGAGTCCGAAGGCACGTTGGCGTCGGGATCGGCGAGCGTCGCGATGACTTCGCGGATGGTGTCGCGGTAGGTGACGAGGTCCCCGGGACTGAAGGTGACGACGCCCGTCCCCGGGGCATACTCGCGAACCTCCATCTGATAGAAGTGGATACCCTCGATGTTCCCCGTCCAGGCCAGCCGTAGGCGCCGTGCGAACGGCACCGGTGCGTACACCGCGTCGCGTTGGTACAGCGTTCGCTCGACAAGGTCACGATCGAAGCTCCCGGACCGCGCCCAGGTATCGAGAGGCCGGTGGAAGAAGTCGTCGGCCGGCCCGTCGAACACCGGCTCGTCGCTGCCATCGAGCCAGAGCTGCACCGTGCCGTCGATGGCCGCGGTCCACAACCGCACCAGGGCGCCCGGCCCCTCGACATCGGCGATCAGATACTGACCGACACCGTCCTCGCCGGGCTCGCGCAGCACCGCTTCGAAGCCGGGCACCGGCTCGCCGCCGAAGCCGTCGGAGTTGGCGAACCACCCGGGCCCCCCCGGCAGGTTGCTGCGACGGTCGTAGGAAGAGAACTGGACGGTCTCATAGGCGGGCCGCGGGAACCTCGTCAACCCGACCATGTCGATCATCTCTTCGTACAGGGAACCGGTGGTTACCGGGTCGGGCCCCTGCGGCAGCGGGCCCCGTACGGCAAGCAGGAACGGCAACATCAGGACGAGGTACCAACTTCTCCGGCATCGAACCATCCCCTACTCCTTCGCTGCTGTCTTCCACGCCCGGGCCTGAATGTCGGATAGACTGACCTACCGAGTCAAGGAAGACGGCGGGGGAGCTGTCGATCCGACCCTTCCCGAAGCACCGGAAACGGGGAAGCCACCGTGACCCTTCGCCGCCCAGTGTCCTGTTTCGCTGCCGCCCTGCTCCTCCTCGTCGTCGCCTGCTCGAGTCAGCCGGTCCCGCAGCCGCTCGGGCTCGGCGTCATCGACCCGCTCGCGTTCTCGCAACTGCGCGACTTCGAAGCGCATCGCTCATCGAGCAGTAGCCCTGACCGCGCCAGCAACGACGACAGCGCGCGGCCCATCCCGGGGGAAACCGAGGTCCTTGCGGACCTCGAGGGCCCCGGCATCATCAACCACATCTGGCTCACGGTTGCCGGCAACGAGTACGGCTGGCCCCGGTTGCTGCGGCTGCGCGTCTACTACGACGGCAGCGACGTGCCCAGTGTCGACGCCCCGGTCGGCGATTTCTTCGCCGTCGGCCACGGGATGGAGCGCGCGCTCAGCTCGCTGGTGATCCGCAACTCCTCGAGCGGCCGCTCGCGCAACTCGTACTGGCCCATGCCCTTCCGGCGCTCGATCAAGATCACGATCACCAACGAGGGCACTCGTCGTCTGTACAACCTCTACTACCACGTCGACTGGCAGAAGCATGAGTCGCTGCCGCCCGACACCGCCTACTTCCACGCCCGCTACCGGCAGGCGCTGCCGGCTCCGGCCGGCGACTGGTACGACATGCTCGCCGTCCAGGGGCGCGGCTTCTACGTCGGCACGGTGCTGAGCGCGCTGCAGGTGATGCCGGGCTGGTTCGGCGAAGGGGATGATCTCTTCTACGTCGACGGCAACCCCGAGCCGTCGATCATCGGCACCGGCACCGAAGACTACGCCAACGACGCCTGGGGCTTCCGTGTCAACGAAGGTCCCTACGCCGGCGTCACCGTGGCCGACGGCGCGGAGACCGGCGCCCGGCTCACCGCCTACCGCTGGCACCTCAACGACCCGATCCCCTTCCGTACCTCGCTGCGCGCCGCCATCGAGCACGCCGGCTGGACCTTCAACGAGGACGGCCGCGCCCGCAGCGCCTTCGAGGAGCGCCCGGACCTGTTCAGCTCGGTGGCCTTCTGGTATCAGGACGGCATCGCCCGCGACCAACCGGAACCACCGTATGGAGCCGCGCGGTTGCCGCAGGGCAACGCGCAGCAGATCGAAATCGAGGATTTCATCGCCGAGGCGCGGGTTTCCGGCGGCCGCCTCGTCGTACAGCCGGAGGTCTTCTGGGGTAAGGACCTGCTGTTCCTGGAGGCACGGGATCCCGGCGCCCGCGTCGACCTCCCGCTCGAAGTCCCGGAGGACGGCCGCTACGAGCTCATCGCCCAGATGGCCCAGGCGCCCGACTACGGCATCTACCGCGTCGAGATCGACGGGCGCGTGCCGGGGCCCTCGGGCGAGCTCGAATACGAAGCCGGCGGGCATCGCACCGGCCCGAGCTTCGACAACTACTACACCGAGGTCTTCGTGGGCGAGGACCGGGTCCTCGCGTGGCCCACCCTGAGCGCGGGGCGCCACACGGTCACCTTCGTCAACATCGGCAAGAACATGGCATCGACCGGCTACCACCTGGGGCTGGACGGCCTGGTACTGGCCCGCGTCGCGGGCAGTGAGGGCGCCGTCACGCGCAACGTCGCGTCGGATTCGGACCCGGCCGACCGCCTGCGGCTGCTGGGCAATCGGGGCCCCGATGCTGCCGCCGAAATGGAGCAGGTGCTCGCGGGTCTCACCGCCGCCAAGCCGAACACCCGGCAGGCTGCCGCGTGGGTGCTGACGCAGATGGGCGCCAGCGCCGAGCCGGCGATGGAACCGTTGGGTGCAGCGATGGCAGACGATGATCGGATCGTTCGCGGCCTCGTCGCCATCGCCCTGCGCCAGGTGCCATCGGTGAGCCAGGACGTCGGCGACCGGCTGGTCGATCACCTGCAAGACCCGGATGAGAACGTACGCATGGTGGTGGCCAAC
>JASFRZ010000403.1:0-4662 GCA_050114655.1 Acidobacteriota bacterium | reverse complement strand
AAGGAACAGGGATTCCTGACCCGCGACGCCCGTAAGAAGGAACGCAAGAAGTACGGGCAGCGCGGCGCTCGCGCGCGGTTCCAGTTCAGCAAGCGCTGAGGAGGATTACGGCTTGGTCAGCGTAAACATGAGAGAGCTGTTGGACGCGGGCGTCCACTTCGGGCACCAGACGCAACGCTGGAACCCGAAGATGAAGCCCTACATCTTCACGCAGCGAAACGGTATCTACATCGTCGACCTGCGGCAGACGGCCGTGGCCTTCCGCGAGGCGCTCGATTTCCTGCGCGAGCTCGCCACCGAAGAGGGCTCGGTGATGTTCGTCGGCACCAAGCGGCAGGCGCAGGATGCGGTCCGCGAGGCCGCCGAGCGCACCGGCATGTACTTCGTCAATCAGCGCTGGCTGGGCGGGTTGCTGACCAACTTCGAAACCATCCGCAAGAGCGTCGCTCGCCTGAAGGACCTCGAGGCGATGGAAGAAGACGGCCGCATGGACCTGCTGCCCAAGAAGGAAGTCATCAAGCTGCGGCGCGAGAAGTTCAAGCTGTTCCGCAACCTCGAGGGCATCAAGGACATGTCCAAGATACCCGACGCGGTGTTTGTCCTTGATGTGCGGCGTGAGCGCATCGCCATCCGCGAAGCGATGAACCTGGGCATTCCGATCGTGGCGATCGTCGACACCAACTGCGATCCCGAGGGCATCGACTTCGTCGTGCCCGGCAACGATGACGCGTTGCGCTCGATCCGGCTGTTTCTCGGCGCCGCCGCCGATGCAATCCAGGAAGGCAAGCAGATCCATGACAAGGCGGTCGAGGAAGCTGCGTTGAAGGCCGTCGCGGAAGCCAAGGCTGCCGAGGAGGCGAAGGCAGCGGAGAAGGCGGCTGCCGAGGGCGCCAACGAGGCTGCTGAAGATGTTCTGGCCGAGGCCGCAGAGGCGGCCGAAGAGGCCGAGGCTGCAAAGGCGACTGAGGACGCCGAGGCCGCAGAGGCGACTGAAGAAGCCGCGGCTGCAAAGGCGACCGAAAAGAAGGCGGCCGCCAAGGCTGCCGAAGAGAACACGGCCGCCGCGGCTGCCGACGAATCCGTCGACGAATCCGAAGACAAGTAACAACGAGCCAGCGGATCAGGAAGATCGGGTAATGAGCATCAGTGCGAATCAGGTGAAGGAGCTGCGGGAGCGCACCGGCGTAGGCATCATGGACTGCAAGCAGGCCTTGCAGGAGTCCTCCGGAGACGTCGAAGAGGCGGTCAAGATCCTGCGCAAGATGGGCAAGGCGAAGGTCGCCAAGAAGGCGTCGCGCGAAGCCAGCGAGGGCCGCATCGAGGCGTACGTCCACATGGGGGGCAAGATCGCGGTCATGCTGGAGCTCAACTGTGAGACGGACTTCGTTGCCAAGTCCGACGACTTTGTCGCGCTGGCGCGTGATATCGCGATGCACATCGCGGCATCGAACCCGCGCTTCGTAAAGCGTGACGATGTCGACGAGGATGCCCTCGCCGAGGAGCGCGAGGTGTTTCGTGCCCAGGCCGAGGGCGAAGGCAAGCCGGCCGAGATCGTCGAGAAGATCGTCTCCGGGAAGATCGACCGCCACCTCTCCGAAGTGGTGCTGTACGAGCAGGCCTTCGTCAAGGACCCGGATCACACCATCGCGGACCTTATCGGCGAAGCCATCCACCGCTTGGGCGAGAACATCGTCGTCGGCCGCTTCGTGCGTTTCGCTGTCGGCGAGTCCGACAATCACATCGCTGTCAGCGCGTAAGCCGCGTGAGCGACGCGCCGAAATACAAGCGGGTCCTGCTCAAGCTGTCGGGCGAGGCCCTGATGGGGGAAAAGGGCTTCGGAATCGATCCCGAGGTCGCCCTCACCGTCGCTGACGAGATTGCCGAGGTGCACGGCCTGGGCGTCGAGCTCGGCGTGGTGATCGGCGGCGGCAATATCTTCCGCGGCATTCGCGCGGAGGCGCTCGACATGGATCGTGTGACCGCCGATCACATGGGCATGCTGGCAACGGTGATCAACAGTCTCGCCCTGCAGGACGCGCTCGAGAAGCGCGGCCTGGATACGCGTGTGATGTCCGCGATCCAGATGCACCAGATCGCCGAGCCGCTCATTCGTCGACGCGCCATCCGCCACATCGAAAAGGGCCGCGTGGTGATCTTCGCCGCCGGCACCGGCAACCCGTACTTCTCCACCGATACCGCCGCCGCGCTGCGCGCCATGGAGATTCACGCCGAGGTGTTGATGAAGGGCACCAAGGTGGGCGGGATCTACACCGCCGACCCCGAGAAGGAGCCGGATGCCGAGCGCATCGACCGCATCACCTACCTCAAGGTGCTCGAGCAGCGCCTCGGCGTCATGGACGCCACCGCGGTCACCACCTGCATGGACAACAATCTGCCCATCCTGATTTTCAATCTGCGCAAGCAGGGCAATATGATAAAGGCGGTCCGGGGCGAAAAGATCGGATCGCTGATCAACGCGTAGCCCCCGCTCACCGCGTAACGCGGATTCCGGGCGGGGCGTTCGAGGCCGCCAAGGAGGAGTGAGGCACGATGATTGATGATGTCCTGCGGGACGCCAAGCAGCACATGGAGTCCACCATTTCGGTGGTGACGCACGAGTTCAACACTCTCCGCACGGGCCACGCCTCCATCTCCATCCTCGACGACGTCGTGGTCGACTATTACGGTGCGCCGACCCCGCTCAATCAGCTCGCCAGCCTGTCGGCTCCCGATGCCAGCCTGCTGGTGGTGCAGCCCTACGACAAGTCCGCGATCGATGCGATCGAGAAGGGCATCCTGCAGGCTGAGCTCGGCCTCAACCCGAGCAACGACGGCGCGCTGATCCGCATTCCCATCCCGGAGCTCACCGAGGAGCGCCGCGTCGAGCTCACCAAGGTCGTTGGTCGCCACGCCGAGCAGGGCAAGACGGCGATTCGCAACGTCCGCCGCGACGCCAACGACAAGATCAAGAAGCTGCAAGCCGACAAGGAGATCTCCGAGGACGACGAGCACCACGGTCACAAGCAGGTCCAAGAGCTCACCGACGAGTACGTCAATCGGATCGACGAGCTCGCGGAGCGCAAGAACAAAGAGATTCTCGAGTTCTGACGAAAGGCGCCAAGCTTCATTGGGCCGCGCCGCTGGCCGGCGGCTTCGGCCTCGCCGTGTGGATCATCGGGCGGAGCGTTGCGCCGGGCGTCGCCTACGGGTCACTTTCATCCTCCTTCTACGCTGTCCTGGGCGCCCCTTCGTTCGTCGCCGTATGGCTTGCGTGTGGCGTCCTGACGGCACTCTTGTGGTTCGACGTGTCGTGGTGGGTAGCGCGCCGCCGACGGCACTCCGCCGCGGCCCTGCGTGGTGCCACCGTTCCGCTGCTGTGGGGCGCGGCGTTGCCTGCGCTTGCCCTGCCACTCGACGCCTTCAGCTTCTGGCCAACTGCGGCGCCGCTTACCGCTCTCGGTCTCGGTGTCGGCACGGTGGCCGCGGTGCACCGCGTCGGCGGACTGTGCGAGCAGATTCCCGCTGATCGGATTGTCGCGGAGGGGGCGACCCGCGAAGCGATCGGGGCCGAAGGGCTGCGCGGGGCCCGCGACGGCTGGCGCGTGGGGCTCGCCGCCGCGGCCAGCGCCGTGCCGGTCGTCCTGCTGATCGCCGGCTGGAGCCCGCCGAGCGGTGACGAGCCCAACTACCTGTTGGTGGCTCGCTCGCTGGTCGTCGACCACGACCTTGACCTCGCTGATGATTTCGCCGGGCGTGCATACGCATCCTTCCACCCCGCCGTGTTGTCGCCGCACTACCGGCCGGGACTGCGCGAGGGGTCGCGCTACTCGATGCACGGCGTCGGCTTGCCGCTGCTGATCGCGCCGGCCTATGCGCTCGGGCGCTCGCTCGAGCCGTCGCTTCCAGGAGCGGAAGTGGCGTTACCGCGCACCACCCTGATCCTGCTTTACGGCTTGTTCGCCTGGCTGCTCTACGGGTTCATCGAGGAAACCGCCGGGCGGCGCGCGGCGCGCTGGGGTACCGCGGCCACCGTCATGCTGGCGCCGCTGCTTTTCGCACCGCTGTTTCTGTTCGCGGAGATCCCGGCGATGCTGCTCGCGCTGTTCGCTTTCCGGGCGCTGACGCGCCCTGACGGAGACTGCGTGGTCGCCGGCGTGGCGCTTGCGCTGCTGCCCTTCTTCGGCGTCAAGTACATCCCCCTGGCCGGGGCGCTCTGGCTCGTCGGCGTGGCGGCCCCGTCGTCGCCACGGTGGCGGCGGGCGCTGGTTGCCGGCGTCCCGCTCGCCGTCGGGCTGGCGCTGCACGCGCTGCTCACCTGGCGCCTCTACGGCTCGCTGTCGCCCGCGGCAATTTACCTGGGCGCCGGCGAGCAGGCCGGAGCGCCGGCCCTGGGCGGCGACTGGGGCGCGTATCTCGCCGCCTGGCCGGCGGCGCTGGCCACCGCTCTCGGCTACTTCCTCGACCAGAAGGAGGGCCTGCTTGCCTACGGCCCGCACTTCTTGCTGTGCGCTGCCGGGTTCGCCTGGCTGTGGCGACGCGACCGCAGGATGGTGCTGTCACTGTCGCTGGTCGCTGCAGCATACGTCGGCCCGTACGCCCTGTCGCAGCAGCTCGGCGGCCAGGGGCCGCCGGTGCGGCCGCTGATGGCGGTGCTGTGGGCGC
>JASFRZ010000402.1:0-4667 GCA_050114655.1 Acidobacteriota bacterium | reverse complement strand
ATCGAGGCGATGATGTCCTGCAGCTTGCGGCCCCGGCCGAGCTCGATGCCGACGTGACGGTTACGGCTCAGCGGGCCGGTACAGGTCAGCACCAGGTCACCCAGGCCGGCGAGGCCCATCAGCGTGGTGGCATCCGCGCCGCGCGCCATCGCCAAACCGCCGAGCTCCTTGAGGCCACGGGTGATCAGCGCGGCCCGCGAGTTGGTGCCCAGGCCGAGACCGTCGCCGATGCCGGTGGCAATGGCGATGACATTCTTGAGCGCGCCGCCGTACTCCACGCCGATGATGTCGGCGTTGCGGTATACGCGCAGCGCGCCGCCCGAAAGGGCGGTCTGCACCGTCTCGGCGGCGGCAAGGTCACGACAGCCGAGGGTCACGGCCGTGGGGTGGCCGGTGGCGAGCTCGGCGGCGAAGGACGGCCCCGAGAGCGCCGCCAGCGACGCGCGCCGTCCCGCAGTGTACTCGCCGAGCACTTCGGACATGCGCAGAAAGGTGCCGTCCTCGAGCCCCTTGGTCGCCGACATCAGGTGGGCGCCGGCGGGGAAGTCGGCGCCGATCTGCTGCCATACCTCGCGCAGCCATCGCGACGGCACCACGCTCAACACCAGGTCGGCTCCGCTCATGCACGTCGCCGCATCGGCATCTATGGCGAGCGCCGAGGGCAGCTCGACGCCGGGAAGATAGTCGCGATTCTCGCGCGCATCACGCATGGCCGCAGCGGCATCGGCGCGGCGCGCCCACAGGCGTACCTCGTGTCCGATGCCCGCGGCGTGCACCGCCAACGCGGTACCCCACGAGCCTGCGCCGAGAACGGCGATGCGCCAAGACGGTGCGACTGCGCCACTGCCGCTCGCAACGCTCATGCCCGGGAGCCTCCGAGCTTGCTCTCCTCGCCGCGGATGATCCGCCCGATGTTCGCCCGGTGACGCCAGAAGATGACCAGTGCCGCAAGCGCCGCCGCCGCCGGCGCGTACGACGAATAGCCCGGTTGCCCCCGCCATGCCAGCGCCAGGGGCAGGGCGATCGCACCGCACAGCGAGGCAAGCGACATCATGCGGCCGAGCAGCGCGGCCAGCGCCAGCACCGCCGCAGCGACCGCGGTCGGACCGGGGGCAGCAAAGCCGAAGGCGCCGAGCAGCGTGGCGACGCCCTTGCCGCCGCGCAACCGCAGCCAGGGGGTGTAGCAATGGCCGAGCACCGCGCCGAGCGCACCGGCCCACGGCAGCACGCTCTGCCCACCGCCCAGCAGCGCGGCGCCCAGCGCGCCTGCCGCCCAAACGCCGAACGCCCCCTTGGCGGCGTCGAGTAACAGGACGAACAGGCCGCCCCTGACGCCCAGCACGCGCGACACATTGGTTGCGCCGATGTTGCCGCTGCCGCGCTCGCGTACGTCCTCGCCGGTCTTGAGCAGCACCAGCAGATAGCCGAACGGGACGCTGCCGCACAGAAAACCGATCAGCAGGCCGGTGAGAACCGCCGGCAGATCACCCGTTGCCGTGGTGAGGAGCTCATTCATCGGCGCCATCCTGCGCCGCCGCCAGGTGTCCCCGCAAGAGCGACAGGACCGCGTAGGCGGCCTGCTCGCGCACCTCGTCGCGGTCGCCGTCGAAGTACCAACTCCCCGAGGAGGTACCCCGCGCGCTGCTGAGCGCGCCATGCACCTCCCCCACCGCGCCGCCTTCGTCCGCTGTCGGGCCGGCCCAGCCGGTGACCGCGATGCCGTAGGTGCTGTCCGCACGCAGACGTACGGCGGCGGCGAGCGCCACGCTGGTCGCCGCCGACACCGTACCGTGCTCCTCGAGGATCTCCGGCTCGATGGCGGTCAGGGTGATCTTGGCGGCCTCGCTGTAGACCACCGCGCTGCCCCACAAGACCCGTGAGGCGCCGGGAACGGTGGTCAGCGCGGCAGCGATCAGGCCACCGGTGCACGACTCGGCCACGGCCACGCTGGCGTCCGCTGCGAGCAGACGCTCGATCACCTCGACCGCGATGCGACGGAGGTCGGCGCTGACGGCACCCCTCACGGCTGCCCGCCTGAAGCGACAAAGAGGCCGATTCCCGCCCACGCGCCGGCGGCGAATACCAGCCGTACGGCGAGCTGGGTATAGATCGCCGCGACGACGTCGTCGGCCATGATCCCGATGCCGCCGTGGAGGGACTCGAAGTTCCGCGCCGGGAACGGCTTGACGATGTCGAACCCGCGGAAGAAGAAGAACGCCAGCGCCCAGCCGAGCGGCGTGTGCATGGCCACCATCGACAGCCACATCGCCGCCCACTCGTCGACGACCACGGCGGAGGGATCATCGCCGCCCAGCCCGGGCGCGGCGATTTCTGCAGCGGCGGTGCCGAGCAACGTCAGTGCGACGCCGGCAGCAAGCTGCCACGGCCAGGCGAGCGGGGCGAGTAGCGGGATGAACAGCGCCACGCCGAGCAGCGAGCCCCAGGTGCCCGGGGCAGGCCACAGGAAGCCGCTGCCGAAGCCGGTCGCCAGCCAGCGGGAGGCCTGCTCGACCGGAGAGCGCTTCACGGCTTGAGCCGGCCGAGCAATCGCGGATACGGGATCGTCTCGCGCAGGTGCGGCACCCCGGTGATCCAGGCGACGACGCGCTCCAGACCCATGCCGAAGCCGGAGTGCGGCACCGAGCCGTATTTGCGTACGTCGAGGTACCAGCGATAGTGCTCCTCGTCGAGGCCGTGCTCGCGGATGCGCTCGAGCAACACGTTGTAGTCGTCGATGCGTTGGCTCCCGCCGATGATCTCGCCATAGCCCTCCGGGGCGATCATGTCGACCGCCAGGGCGCACTCCGGTCGCTCGGGATCAGGCTCCATGTAGAACGCCTTGATGGCGGCCGGGAAGTGGTGGATGAGCACCGGGCGGTCGAAGGCCTCGGAGATGATCGTCTCGTGGCCACCGCCGAAGTCGTCGCCCCAGGGGAAATCCTCTCCTGCGTCCTGCAGGATCTCGACGGCCTCGTCGTAGTGCACGCGCGGGAAGGGCTTCTGCACGCGCTGCAGCGATGTCGTGTCGCGCTCGAGCGTCTCGAGCTCGTCCTTGCACTCCACCAGCGCGGTCTGCACGACGTGCTCGATGAAGTCCTCCGCCAACTGCATGCAATCGTCCAGCGTCGCGTAGGCGACCTCCGGCTCGAGCATCCAGAACTCGGTCAGGTGGCGGCGCGTCTTGGACTTCTCGGCGCGGAAGGTGGGGCCGAAGCAGTACACCCGCCCGTGCGCCATGCAGGCGGGCTCGAGGTAGAGCTGCCCGCTCTGGCTGAGGTAGGCGGTCTCGCCGAAGTAGTCGGTGGCGAACAGCGTGGTGGTGCCCTCGACCGAGGTCGGCGTCAGGATCGGGCTGTCGATCAGCACGAAGCCGCGCTCGTGAAAGTACGAGCGGCAGATGTGGATCAGCTTGCTGCGCACCCGCAGCGCAGCGTGCTGGCGCGACGAGCGCAGCCACAGATGGCGATGGTCCATGAGGAACTCGACGCCGTGCTCCTTGGGCGTGATGGGGTACTCCGGCGCCATCTGCACCAGCTCGACGTGCTCGGCGCCGACCTCGTAGCCGCTCGGCGCGCGCTCGTCGGCGCGCACCGTGCCGGTGACCTTGATCGAGGACTCCTGCGTCAGGTCGCCGATCAGCGACCAGGATGCCTGGTCGACGTCCTTCGGCGTCGCCACCGCCTGCACCACGCCGGTGCCGTCGCGCACCTGCAGGAAGGCGATCTTGCCGCTCGAGCGCTTGTTGTACAGCCAGCCCCGCAGAGTGACCGTCTCGCCTTCGTGAGCTCCGAGATCTTCGATGTAGATTGCTTGTGCCACGATGTCGCTTCCCGAGGTTGCAAAGGAGGCCGCGCGTGCAGCCCGCGCCCGATGCGCCGCGCGCGGCGGGCAACGTCCGTCGAGCACGAGAAGGGCTGATTATAGCCGGTCGAATGGCGCCAGATCGTCGATCAGGTCGTGCCAGCCGAGCGCGGCGAGCGCGCGGCGCGCGTGGCGCCAGGTGCGCCGTCCGTAGGCGGCGTACTCGTGCCGCCCGTTGACGCTGACCTGGTAGCCGAAGGTGCCGAGCGCCTTGAGCGAGCGCTGCGCGCCGGTCAGCGCCAACCCCTGGCGGCCGCCGGGCGGCAGCAGGCCGGGCTCTTCGGGGACCTCGGCGGCCGCGGCGACCTCGAGACCCACCCGTGCCCCCTCGGCGAATGCCTGCAGCGCGCGCGCCGCCGCCGCGGTGGGGATGTCGCGGTAGTCGTCGCGCAGCAGCGAAACGAGGTCATAGAACAACGGCCCCTCCATGGCGTCCTGAAAGTCCAGCACCATCAATCCGTCGTCGACCAGCAGGTTGCGCGAGTGGTAGTCGCGGTGGCACAGGCGCCGGGGTTGCTGCGCCACCGCCGCGGCCAACCGGTCGAAGGCTTTGTCGCGCAGGCGCGACGGCCCGCTCTCGAGCCAGCCGCGCAGCGCATGCTGTTCGGTGAAGTCGAGCTCCCGGCGCAGCCGCTCCTCGTCGAGGTGAAGATCGGGATTGGGTCCCTCGACCTCGAGGCCATGGGTCTGTAGCGCCAGGATCGCCTGCGCCGCTTCGGCGTAGCGCGGCGCCAGGCCGTCGCGCTCGGGGACGTCCGCGAGCAACCGGTCGCCGCCGTCCTCGACGATCAACGCACGCGCGCTCC
>JASFRZ010000401.1:0-4687 GCA_050114655.1 Acidobacteriota bacterium | reverse complement strand
GCACGACGACGTCGGATTGGCCCCGCGCTGGGTGGTCTCCCTCGGCCTGCGCTACGACAACTGGAGCGGCTCGCTGCCGGCGCAGTCGAGCCCGGCGGGTACCTACGCCCCGGCGCGGCAGTATGATGCGCGCGATGGCGTGATCGGCTGGTGGGCGCTGTCGCCGCGCGCCGCGGTGTCGTTCGACGTGCTCGGGGACGGAAAGCTGCTGATCATGGCCAGCTTCGCGCAGTATGCCCACCAGCTCGGCGCCTCGACGGTGAGCTACGGCAACTTCAACGCGCCCGGCGCCACCACCGTGACGTGGGTCGATGACAACGGCGACGGCCAGTTCCAGCCCGGTGAGGGCGGCCCGGTCACGACGGTGACCGCCGGCACGTCGCGCTCCATCGACGCTTCGCTCAGCACGCCGTTGACGCGCGAGGTGCGAGCCGGCATCGACATGGCGCTCGGTAGCGACTGGCGCGCGCGCGCGGACTTCTGGTACCGCAAGGACGATCAGCTCTTCGACGACGTCGAGGTCGGCCTGCAGGCCGCCGACTTCGCCGAGGAGGTGGTGCTCGACCCCGGCCCCGACAACATCGTCGGGTCGGCCGACGACGCCGGCCTGCGGGTGTTCAATCAGATCGACGGCTTCGGGGACAGTGCCCGCCTCTTGACCACCGTGGACGGCAAGACCGGCACCTATCGCGGCGTCGACCTCTCGCTGCAGCGGCCCTGGGCCGACAACTGGACACTGCGTGCCGTGCTCACCCTCGCCTACGCCGACGGTGCCAGCGACAAGAGTGGCCTGGTGCCCGGCGATACCGGCGGCATCAGCGACCTGTACGACGATCCCAACACGCTGATCAACGCCGGCATCAACGGCAGCGCGCACCTGTTCTGGGACCGCCCCTGGGTGCTCAAGGTGTACGGCTCCTACGAGCTGCCGCACGGCATCGTGCTCGCCGGTGTGCTGCGCTCGTGGGCCGGCGCGCCGATTGGCCGCATCCTGCCGGTGGCGCTCAACCAGGGCATCGTCAACGTATGGGCCGAGCCGCGCGGCGCCGCGCGGGAGGATGCGCTCACCACCGGCGATGTGCGCGTGGCAAAAGACCTCGCCATCGCCCGCAACCTGCGCCTCTCTCTGTACGGTGACCTCTTCAACATCACCAACGCCGGCACGGTGGTCCGGACGTACCAGGTGTTTCCGATCTACGGGGTTCCGGCCGAGATCGTGGCGCCGTTCATCGCCCGGGTCGGCGCCCGCATGACGTTCTGATCCGCGCGCGCTGCGGAGATCCCCTGCAGTGCCCCGGCTAGCCGGGCGCTGTTTCCGGGTCGGTGACGCGAAAGCCGTGCGCGACGCCGTCGATGTCCATTGTCCAGAGCCGCCCGTCCGGGGCAATCGCCAGGCTGGTTGCTTGCTGTGGCAGCATGACGCTGCCCCGATACTCGCCCGAAGGGGCGTAGCGATAGACCTCGCGGCCAACGATCCACTGGCCCTCAGGCGTCTGGTCGACGTAGCCGGCGAGCACCCAGTACAAGCGGCGCCCCTCGTCCCACGCCAGGTCCGATGCGGTGCGTGCGATGCGCCCCAGGCTGGCCTCGTTGACCTGCGTAGGGCGACGCCCCAGCGGGGCGAACGCCTGCGCCTTGTAGAGCACCGGGGTCTCCCCGAGCAGCTCGCCGCCTGCTTCGTAACGGCGCAAGAGGCTGGCGAAATGGGTGTTGACCACCCCGATGCCTCCGCCCGGGTCGGACGCCATGGCCATCATGTTCTCGAGCATGTAAAGGATTCCCACGCTGCTCTCCACGGGGTCGATGAAGCCGCCGGTGATGTTGCCGGTGGAATCGAGCACGGCGATCAGTGGTGCCGGGTCGGGCCCGTACATCAGGTTGGTCTGCGGCAACCGCTGCACGAAGATGCGATCGGCGGCGACCACCAGATCGAGAGGAAACAGCTCCAGGGTCAGCGGTGGCAACGGGCGGCCGTCGGCGGCGTAAGGCTGGATGCGCCGGCCGCGGGTGTCGGCGACCCAGACGCGTCCGTCCCCGTGCACGAACATGCCGTTCGGGTCCTGCAGCTCGCCGGGCCCTTCACCAGGTCCGCCGAGGGTACGCAGGAACGTGCCGTCGGGAAGGAACACCTGTACGCGGTGATTGCCCGCGTCGAGTACGTACACGTTGCCGCGAAAGTCGAACCCCATGGCGACCGGCATGTAGAAGGCCGTCTGCAGTGTCAGCGGCTCGGCGCCGATCGTGAGCTCCTCCTCGAGGCCCAGCGTCCACTCCTCCAGCGGTTGCGTGGCGCACCCGATCGCCGCGAGCAGTAACAGGGCGAGAGCGCCCCGCACCCGCCGGGGTGCAGGGCGCTCGATTCGCGACGGGGGACAGTGGCTGCGTCGCGAAGCGCCCATCACAGACCGCACGTGTAATCGTGGTGGTGGCCGAAGAGCAGGCAGTGAACGAAGTCGATGTCACAGTCGAGGCCCTCGAGGAACGCATCCTCGATCCCGCCGGCGTCCAGGTCGAGAACTGCGTCGCGCAGATGCCGGCGGGCACAGGTGCCGCACTGGTCGTATTCCGAGAGGCAGCCGGCGGCGGCCGGCAGCGTGCCGGCGAGCGTCATGACGACGGCGAGAACGAAGGCAGCGACGCGCAGCAGGTGGATCGATGTGTTGCTCATGGCTCATCTCCTTGTCGGGTTCAGGGCTGCCGGCGACGGCCTCGTGCCGCCGTCCAGCGCGTCCTGCACCCATGAGACGGCCACCGCTGAGCCGGTTCCTGGCACCGCTCACCGGCTGCTGCGCCCGTTGGCGAGCTGATCCTCGCGTGGGGCAGGGGCGAGGTTTAGCGTGCAGGGGAAGAAAAGCCCACAGTCGCGAGAGCGCGGCGGTGGCTGCGTCGGCCTTCGTCCTCGAGGACGGAAACAGGGGAGCGGCCTGGGACGGGGTGGACGCGGCCGCCGCCGCGCTTTCTTCGTCGGGAGGGGCGCCCCCTGCCGACGGGCCGGCTCAATCGCTCAGGTGCGCGCGTAGCCGAGCTGGGGCGCCAGCCAGCGCTCGACCTGTTCGATCTTCATTCCCTTGCGGCGGGCGTAGTCTTCCACCTGATCGCGGCCGATCTTGCCGAGGCTGAAGTAGCGCGCCTGCGGGTGGTTGAAGTACAGCCCCGAAACCGAAGCGGCCGGGCTCATCGCGTAACTCTCGGTGAGCGTGACGCCGACGGTCTCGGTCGCCGCGAGCAGGTCGAACAGCGCCTGCTTCTCGGAGTGATCCGGCTGCGCCGGGTAGCCGGGCGCCGGGCGGATGCCGCGGTAGCGCTCACGAATCAGGTCCCGGTAGTCGAGGTTCTCGTCCTTGCCGAAGCCGCAGTCGCGCCGCGCCTGCAAGTGCACCTTCTCGGCAAGCGCCTCGGCGAGGCGGTCGGCCACCGCCTTCACCAGGATGGCGTTGTAGTCGTCATGATCTTTCTCGAAGCCGGCGGCCAGCTCGGCGGCACCGTGCCCCGCGGTGACCACGAAGGCGCCGATGAAGTCCGCCAGGCCGGAGTCGCGCGGCGCGATGTAATCGGCCAACGCCAGGCACGGCCGGTCGCCGCTGCGGCGAGTCTGCTGGCGCAGCGTATGCAGGCGGGCAAGCTCACGGGTGTGCGGCTCGTCCTCGTACACGATGATGTCGTCGCCGTCGCTGTTGGCGGGAAAGAAGCCGTACGCCGCCTTGAGGGTCAGCAGCCGCTGCGCGGCGATCTGCTCGAGCAGCGCGTTGGCGTTGTCGAACAGCTCGCGTGCACTGGCGCCGAACTCCTCGTCATCGAGGATGGCGGGGTAGACGCCACGCAGCTCCCAGGTGGTGAAGAACGGCGTCCAGTCGATGTACGGGGCGACCTCCTCGACGGGCACCGGATCGAGCACCTTGGCGCCGAGAAACGACGGCTCGGCGATCAGCTCTGCGTTCCAGGTCACCGGAAGGCCGGCGTCGCGCGCCTGCTCGAGCGTCAGCAGCTCCACCGGGGCGGCCTGCTCGAAGGCTCGCCGCTGCTGCGCTTGTTCTGCGCGCACGCGCTCGATGAGCGTAGCCCGGGCGCTCGGGCTGACCAGCTCGCCGACCACGCCGACGGCGCGCGAGGCGTCCTTGACGTGTACGGTTGCCGCTTCATAGCGCGGCGCGATCTTCACCGCGGTGTGCTTGCTGGTGGTGGTCGCCCCGCCGATCAGCAGTGGCACCTCGAAGCCGAGGCGCTGCATCTCGTCCGCTACGTGCACCATTTCGTCGAGCGACGGGGTGATCAGGCCGCTCAGCCCGATGATGTCGACGCCGTGCTCCTTCGCTGCAGTGAGGATCTTGTCGGCGGGCACCATCACGCCCAGGTCGATGACCTCGTAGCCGTTGCAGCCCAGCACCACGCCGACGATGTTCTTGCCGATGTCGTGCACATCGCCCTTGACCGTCGCCATCAGCACCTTGGCCTGCGCCTCGGTCAGGCCGGCCGCTTCCTTCTCGGCCTCGAGGAAGGGCAGCAGGTAGGCCACCGCCTTCTTCATGACGCGGGCGCTCATGACCACCTGCGGCAGGAACATCTTGCCGGCACCGAACAGATCGCCGACGACGTTCATGCCGGCCATCAACGGCCCCTCGATGACCTCGAGCGTCTTGTCGTACTGCTGCCGTGCCTCCTCGACGTCATCCTCGATGAAATCGGCGAC
>JASFRZ010000400.1:0-4729 GCA_050114655.1 Acidobacteriota bacterium | reverse complement strand
GATCGCCTTCCTTGAGTCTCACTTCGACCATGTTTTCTCCAACAAAAAAGGACCCGGGGCTGTCTTGCAGGTCCTGAAAAGAACGTCGGTACTGCGCCTCTGGGGGCACACGAATACCGCGCCGAAAGGCTAACACGTGCCCTATTGCGACGCTACTGCGGCGGAGAAGCCAAAAAGGTGCCGCAGGCCGCGCACGATCAGCATGCCGTCGGAGATCGCCGGGGTGGCGAACACCGCCTCGCCGACGGGATTGACCGACTGGACGCGCAGAAACGGGCCGGATTCGATGACGTAGACATCGCCGGCGTCGCTGATCACGTACAGCAGGTCGTTGGCGGCCACCGGCGAGGCGCTGAAGGTGGTGGGGAGCGGCGGCTCCTCGGGCTCCGGCACGATCTTCTCGCGGAACATCGGCAGGCCGGTGCCGGCGTCGAAGCACAGCAGCGTGCCGTCGCGGTGCAGAAGGTAGAAGTAGTTGCCCACCACGATCGGCGTGGCGATCAGCGGGCCGCCGTCGCTGATGCTCCACGGCACCTGGCGGCTGGCGCGCTGTCCTTCGGGCAGCGAGAGGTCGCCGCTGCCACCGGGGCGCACGGCGTAGAACGGCTGGGTGGGCAGGTAGCCGGAGCCGACGAAGATGTAGCCGCCGACGAAGATCGGCGTCGGCACGGCGATCTCGGAGCTCGGCGTCAGGCTCCATAGCTGCTCGCCGGTATCGATGTCGTAGGAGCGGATGGCGCGGCCGCCGTTGGTGACCACCTCGGTGCGCTCCGCCGTGGCGACCACGGTGGGGGTCGCCCAGGAGGAGATCTCGTCGCGCGCGGTTCGCCATAGCTCGCGCCCGTCGGTGACGTCGAAGGCGGCGATGAAGGCGCCGCCGAACACGTCGGCCTGCACGATCACCTTGCCGTCGTGGATCACCGGCGAGCTCGCCGTGCCCCACTGCACGGTGGGATCGAAGAACCAGCCGGCGGCGAGCTCACCGAGGTCAACGTGCCACAGCAGGTTGCCGTCGACGTCGTAGCAGAACAGCCCCTGCGAGCCGAACAGCGCCACGACGTGGGTGCCGTCCGTGGCCGGAGTGGAGTTGGCGAAGGTGCCCTTGCGCAGCCGGCCGGTGCGCGGCACACCCTCGGCGGCGGTGCGCTGCCAGAGGATCTCGCCGCTGTGCTTGTCGAGCGCCAGCACCACCCAGCGGTGGTTCGTCGTATCGAACACCGACTCGCGCGAATCGGGCAGCTCGGCAAAGTAGCGCTGCGGCGGCGCGTCGCTCACCGCCGAGGTCAGGTACACCCGGTCGCCCCAGACGATCGGGCTGGCATGCGCCAGGCCGGGGATCTCGACGCGCCACGCCATGTTGGTGCCATCGACGCCGCTGAAAGTCTCCGGCAGCTCGGCGCCGTCGACAACACCGACCGCATCCGGCCCGCGGAACGAGGGCCAGTTCGCCGCCTGCTGTGGGGGTGGCTGCGGCGATTGCGATTGCTGCGGCGTAGCGGCGGACGTCCCGGCGCCCGCGAGAAGCAGCGCGGCGCAGAGCGCGACGAAGGCGCTGCGGGCTCCGGCGCTACAACGCCGCCACGCAATCACCGGAAGTGCCGCAGCAGGCTCGCCGTCGTAGCGCCGTCTCATTGCTTGTTCATCCGGCGGGTGACCCCCGGCTGCGTGAACGACATGCTGACCACGCGCCCGTCGCGGACGGTGAAACGGATGTAGATGTTGGGCGTGTCCTGGGCGATGAAGGTGGTCTCCTCCACCGGCACGAAGCGCAGCGGGTTGCGCACGCCGGGAGGCCGCACCAGCAGCGTGCGGGTCTGCTGGTCGGCAATGATCACCAGCTCGTAGCCGACGTCGTCGACGTAGCGGCCCTCGTACATGCGCAGGCGGGCGGCGTCGATGGCGACCACTTCGGGCATCGGCGGCACCGCGCCGGCCCCCATCAGTAGCTGTGCGACCTGCTCGTTACGATCGCGCATGGCGTGATCGAGGGCCTCGGAAAGAACCTCGTCGTCCGGCGTCTGCATGCCCAGCAAGCGGGCCACCTGGTCGGCGTCACCGCTGTCGACCGCCTCCAGGAAGAGCGCGTCGTAGTCGCCCGCGCTGGCCAGAAAGAGCATCGACAGCAGCTCTTCGGGCGCCGCGGTCCCAGCCGACGTGGCCCACTGCAACGGCGTGCGGCGGTAGAAGGTGTCGGTGCGCGTCGGGTCGGCGCCGGCGTCGAGCAGCGCACGCACTACCTCGGTGCGGCCGTTCATCGCCGCGAGGATCAGCGGTGTCGCGCCGTACTCGTTGGCGTCGTCGACCGGGACACCGGCGGCGAGCAGGTCGGTCACCGCGGTGAGGTTTCCATGGCTGGCGGCGGCGCGCAGGGCGGCGCCGGCGGCCGGTTGCTGCGAGGTCGGCGAAGGCGCGCCGGCGGCGACCGCGCCGAGGCCCACGCAGAGCAGGAATCGGATGGCTGTTGTCATGGCGCTGACGTCTCTCGCGGGGGACGAAGCGTCGCAGCTCGCCCCGGCGGGCTCGGCGGGGACCTTCTCGCGTCGGCGATGAAACGCGGGCGCGGCGGGCTTGTTGCCGCGCCGCTGTTCTCACAGTAAGTTGCCCCCGTCCGCAGTGTCAACGAAATGCCTCAGGCGAGGAGGAACGCGATGGAAGCAGGCAGCGCCGGTTGGACGTGGTTGGGCTTCGCCCTCATGACCGTGATCTCATGGGGCTGTTACGGCGTTTTCCTGCACAGCGGGCAGATGGGCATGGCCGACCCGGTCAACGGGCGCTACAAGGCGTTCCTGTTCGTCGGCATCGCCTACTTCTTCACCGCGGTGGTGGCGCCCCTGGTGGTGTTGCAGCTCAACGGCTCCGACTGGGGCTTCCCGGGCAGCGGCGTGGCATGGTCGCTGTTCGCCGGTATCGTCGGCGCTGCCGGCGCCTTCTTCGTGTTGCTCGCCTTCGGCGCGGGCGGCACGCCGACGGTGGTGATGGCAATCGTCTTCGCCGGCGCGCCGGTGATCAACGCGTTCGTCGCCTATGCCTTCCACCCGCCCGCCGGCGGACTCGCCAACCTGCGCTGGCAGTTCGTCCTCGGCATCTTGCTGGCCGCCGCCGGCGGCGCACTGGTGTCGCTGTACCGGCCGGGCGCAGCGCCTCCGCCGGCGGCGTCGGCCCCGACAGCGGTGAGCCAATCGACGGGCTCGCCACGCTGACGTACACCGCGCTGTTTGCGCGCCATGCCGCCACACCCGGTAAGGACAACCGACGGTCCTGAAGGAGTTTCCGACCCCGCGGGCCGCGGCGGGCGGGGGTCTGCGGCGCCGTAAACGACCGACATCAATCGCGCAACCTCCGCCGAGCCGGACGGATCCGAAGGGTCCGACCGGCTCCCGCGACGCGTGTCGTGCCCGCTGGCATGTCGCTTGCACTTCTGAGCCTCCGTAAACGGTGCCCGCCGCGAGCCGCGGGCCCCCACACAGCAACACCAGGAGGCAAGTCATGCGGAAGAACGTACTGCTGATCGCCCTCGCGGCCGTCTTTGCACTCACGTCGACGGTGCCGATGGTCGCCCGGGCTCTGCCGCAGGAGCCGCAGCAGCAGGAGCAGATGGCAAAGGACGTCTCGGGAAGCATCCAGTCCGTCGATCTGGAGGAATCGAAGATCGTCGTCAAGCGCGAGGACGAGACCGAGATCACCCTGGTGCTGAACGAGGACACGATCGTTCGCCAGCCGGACGGTGAGCCGGCCACGCTGGCCGCCCTCGACGGTATGGAAGGCAAGGCGGTGACCGCTCGCTTCGTCGAGATCGACAGCAACAACGTCGCGCTGTCGATCCAGATGGTCGCTGACTGAGTCGATCGTTCCGCGGGGCCCAGGACCCGGCGCGCGGCGCGAAGGCCGCGACCGGAGAACCGTGTAGCGCCGGTCGCGGCTCTCGCGGGCCGGGTTCCTGCCCCTCGCGGACAAACGGGCGCGCGGCGGAGCCCTGATTGCACGTCGCAATCCCGTTCCACCGCCGCTCACCGCGCTCACTGCTTTTCCCCAGCAGCGTCCCGATGCCGTGGTACCCTTGCGGCTCCCCAGCAGACACTTCGTAGGCACCGGTTTCGCCGCATTCCGACCTCCACGGGCCAAGGAGCTCGCGACGCGGCATCCCACGCGGTCGTCCGGCCCCCGCGCCGGTGTCGCAGCCCGGGACGTTGAGCAATGCACTCTGAGGCCGTCTCCGTTCGCAAAGCCGTCGATGCGACCGGCTCCTGGTCGGCACGCATCGGCGTGGTGCGGGTGGAGTTCGGCGCCGGCGCGCTAGCGCGCCTCGGCGAGCTGGTCGCCGAGCTCGGCGGCCGCCGCGCCATGCTGGTCACCGACCCCGGCATCGCCGCCGCCGGTCACGTCGAGCGGGCGCTCGCCAGCTTTGCCGGCATGCCGGTGGAAACGACGGTCTTCGACGGCGTCGCCGAAAATCCCACCACGACGCACGTCGAGACAGGCTGCGAGCTCGCCGCGGCGCACGACATCGACTTTCTCGTCGGTCTCGGCGGCGGTAGCGCGATGGACTGCGCCAAGGGGATCAACTTCCTGCTCACCAACGGCGGGCGCATGGAGGATTACCAGGGCGCCGGCAAGGCGATGCAGCCGATGCTGCCGTCGCTCGGTATCCCCACAACTGCGGGCACCGGCAGCGAGGCGCAGTCGTTCGCGCTGATCGCGCGCGCCCATTCGCACCAGAAGATGGCCTGCG
>JASFRZ010000399.1:0-4746 GCA_050114655.1 Acidobacteriota bacterium | reverse complement strand
TGATGCCGCAGTCGTTGCCCAGGGCCGACAGGTTGACGAGCTGCCCGCAACGGGCGGCGCACATGCGGACGAACGTCTGGAACGCGCGCAGGTCGCGCACGTTGATCATCTGGCGAACATCGCGCTCGACGTAGGCCTGCACGTAGTTGCCGTACCAGACGGACGGGTCGAGGTGACGGTCGTGGATCGGCGGGTAGAGGCCGTTGAACAACAGATCGGACAGCGAGGGCACCGGCACGTGCGCCGCGGCGAGCTCTTCCAGGGAAAAACCCAGCAGCGGCAGGATTGCGGCGCGGCCCGCCAAGGTCTGGCTGACGCCGGCGAGCACGCCGAGCTGCTGCGATCCGGTCAGGATGAACAGGCCCGCGCGGTGGTCCTCGTCGACCCGTCCCTGCAGGTACGACAGCAATTCGGGGACGTTCTGCACCTCGTCGAGGATCGCGCCGTCGGGGAAGCGCGCCAGGAAGCCGCGCGGGTCGGCGACCGCGGCCTCGCGCTCATCGAGGTCTTCGAGCGAGACGTAGGCACGATCCGGGAAGGTGGCGCGTACCAGCGTCGTCTTGCCGGACTGCCGCGGCCCGACCACGGTGACCACCGGATAGCCGGCGGCGAGCTGGCGCAGAGTAGCTGCGGCTTGGCGTTTGATCATTGCAAGGGAGCCTATCAGGTATTTGGCTAATTAGAAATAGAATATCTAATTAGCACTTCGCCTTGGCCCTTGGCCCCGCCGGGAGCCGCCGGCGACGCACGGTTTGCGTGTAGCGGGTACTCGTCACAGAATCGCGGGCATGCGCATCGCCACCTGGAACATCAATTCGATCCGTGCCCGCGAGGAACGCCTGCTCGACTGGCTGGCGAGCCGCGACCCCGACGTGGTGTGCCTGCAGGAGCTCAAGTGCACCGATGAGCAGTTCCCGTACGAAGCCGTCGAGGGCGCCGGTTACCATGCTGCGGTACACGGGCAGAAGACCTACAACGGGGTCGCGATTCTCGCCAAAAAGCCGATCGAGGACGCCGCCTGCGGCTTCGATGACGGCGAGGAGGAAGAGGAAGCGCGGGTGATCGGCGGCACGGTCGACGGCACGCGCGTCGTCTCGGTGTACGTCGTCAACGGCAAGCGCGTCGACTCTGACGCCTACGCCTACAAGCTGCACTGGCTCGAGCGACTGCAGGCGTACGTCGAGCGCCATGACCTCGAGCACCCCTTCGCCATCTGCGGCGACTTCAACATTGCCCCCGACGAGCGCGACGTCGAGCGCGTCGACGCCTGGGCCGGTGGAGTGCTGTTCAACGAGGACCTGACGGCGCGCTTTCGTCACCTGCTCGACGCCGGCCTGGTCGACACCTTCCGGCAGCAGCATGAGGAGGGCGGCCTCTACTCGTGGTGGGATTACCGGAGGCTGGCGTTCCCCAAGAACGACGGCCTGCGCATCGACCATGTCCTGGCAAGCGCGCCGCTGGCGGAGCGCACCACCGACGCCTGGGTCGACCGCGACGAGCGCAAGGGCAAGAAGCCCTCCGACCACGCGCCGGTGTTCGCCGAGTTCGAGCGCTGATAGTGAATCGAGCGCCCTGCTAGTCCTCGCGGATGGCCTCGAGCGGGTCGATACGCGCGGCCCGATTCGCCGGCAACACACTGGCTGCCAGCATCGCGACCAGCAGGACCGCCGTACCGCTGACGAAGCTGACCGTGTCGGTGGGGCTGACCTCGTACAACATCCCGTGCAAGAATCGCATCAGGACGATCGACCCGACCAGGCCTGAGGCAACGCCGACCGTCGCGACCGGGAGCCATTGCTGCAGCACCAGCGTGATCACATCGACGCGGCGGGCGCCGAGCGCCATTCGCAGCCCGATCTCGTGGTTGCGGCGCGCTACGTAGAAGGACGTGACGCCGTAGATACCGAGGGTCGCCAGCAACAGCGCCGCGGCGGCGAAGCCACCGATCACCAGCGCGGCGAAGCGCTGCGGCGCGTTGGCCTCGTCGAGATACGCGTCGACGCTGCTGACGTCGAGCAGCGGCAGGTCGGGGTCGAGCTCGTGCACCTGACCGCGTACCGCTTCCGCCAGCGTATCGAGCCCAGAGGTGCCGCGCACGACCAGGGAGAGCGAGTTCGGGCGGTACGCCTGGCTCACCGGAACGTACACCAGAGGGGGCGCCTGCGCGGTCACGCCGCGGCTGGCGACGCTGCTGACCACACCGACGACCTCCAGCCACGGCACCCCCGAGTCCGCCTGCATCGAGCCGAGCTTGAGGCGTCGGCCGACGGGATCGGCGCCGGCCAGGTGTTGCCGGGCAAAGCGCTCGTCGACGATCGCCACAGGCGTGCTGTCGGCGCTGTCGGACGCCTCGAACCCTCGCCCCTGGAGCAACGGGATGCCGAGCGTGCGGAAGTACCCGGGACTCGCCTCCGAGTAGTCGATCAGAGGCCGCTGGCGCGAAGTATCGACCTCTGGTTCTCCTTCGATGAGGTAGAAGGAATACCCTGCCCGGTTGCCGCCGAGCGGCAGCGCCCCAACCGTAGCCGCCGACTCGACACCCGGCAGGGCCTCGACGCGATCGACGAGCTCGCCGAAGAAGCGCGCCTGTTGCGCGGCTTCGGGGTACCTGTTGCCCGGAAGGGCGATGCGCACCGCCAACACGCCGGCGGCGTCGAACCCGGGACCTTCGCTCAACACGTTGCCCAGGCTGCGTCCGAGCATGCCGGCGGCAACCAGCAACACCACCGAAAGAGCGAGCTGAGCGGCCAGCAATGCGCTCCGCGCGCGCTGCCGGTGACGCCCCGACGACAGCTCGCCTCCCTGCCTGAGGCCGCGATAGGGGTCGGGACGTGAAGCCTCGAGCGCCGGCGCGAGGCCCGCCAGGATCCCGCAACCCAACGACAACAAGGCGGTGAACGCCAGAACCGTGACGTCGAGGCCAGCATTGTCGAGGCGCGGAAGATCGCCGGGGTAGATGGCGATGAGTGCGCGGATCCCCCACCCGGCCAGCAGCAATCCGGCGAGCCCGCCGATTCCCGACAACACCACGCTCTCGACGAGAAGCTGGCGCACCACGCGCATGCGTGCCGCGCCCAGGGCGACGCGGATGGCGAGCTCGGATTGACGTTTGGCGGCACGTGCCACCAGTAGCCCGGCGACGTTGATGCAGGCGATCAGCAGCACCGTGGCCACCGCCCCCCACACCATCAACAACGTCGGTCGAGCGTCCTCGACGACCACCTCGTGCAGCGGCGCGACGTGCACGCCGAGGCCGCCGTTGGTACCGGGGTACTCCTTGGCAAGGGCCGCGGAGATGCCGTCCATTTCGTCGCGCGCGGCCTGTAGCGTCACGCCGGCGCGCAGGCGCGCGATGACATAGATGCCGGGATGACGGCCGCGCGCCTCCGCGAAGCTCTCCGCGTACACGTTGAGCGGCAGGACCATGGCAACGTCGTCGGCCAGCGGGGGCTGGACAAACGAGGGCGGCAGAACGCCGATGATGGTGTGTGCCTCCCCATCCAGATCGATGGTGCGCCCGACGACCCCGGCGTCCCCCCCGTAGCGCCGCTGCCAGAATCCGTAGGTCAGCAGGACCACCTCGGGGCCACCGATGCGGTCCTCCTCGGCGGTGAACACGCGACCCGTAACCGGCTCGGTCCCGATCACCGGGAACAGCTCCGCCGATGCCAGCAGCACGGTGGCCCACTCGGGAGTCTCGCCCGCCACCGTGGCTGAATCGAACCGGACCGCCGCCATGCTTTCGAAGCTCCGGCTGCGCTGCTTCCAGTCCCGGTAGTTGGGGTAGGCCACCGACATCTCGTCGGTTTCGTTCACCGTCTCGTTCAGGAGCACCAACCCGGCGGGGTCCTCGTAGTTGAGCGGGGCGAGCACCACCGCGTTGACGATGCTGAATACCGCCGTGTTGGCGCCAATCCCCAGGGCGAGGGTGAGCGTCACGATCAGCGTCAACGCGCGCTCGCGCGAGAGCGTGCGAAAGGCGTAGCGCAGGTCGGTTCGTAGCGCGTCGTACATGCTCTTCTCCTTGGGGAGCGAAGAGCCATGGGAGGAATGGAGTGAAGCCGCCGCTCCCCGCTCACGCCGCATGGCGAGAAGCGTGGCCAGCAAATCGGCGAGGGCGAGCATCCACAGGCGTGAACGCCACAATGGGCGTCGCTCGGCACGGGCATCACGATAGGCATCGCGGAACACTTCGACCATCTCGGTCTCGGCCCGTCCGGAGAGCCCGGGGAACGCACGACGCAAGAGCACCCGATAGATACGTTGCGAAGCTGAAGTCGGTTCGGGCATCGCGGGGCCTTAGCGCGACTCGGCTTTGGCAATGAGATCCACTGCATGCGCCTCGGTCATCATTCGCCGTATGCGTTCGGCCTCCGCCGCGACAATGTGCCTGCCGAACGGCGTGAGGGTGTAATAGCTACGCCGCTCGTCGACCTCGGTGATCGTCTCGGGAGGCTCGGTATGCGCAACCAGGTCGAGGTCGCGCATTTCTTTGAGCGTGCGATACAGCGTCCCCGGACCGAGCATGCCGCCGAGGCCGGCGTTCTCGTTGACCCACTTCATGATCCCGTAGCCATGCAGGTCACTCTTCTTGAGAACCAGCAGGATGGCGAAGATCAGCGGGCGCAGGGGAAGCAGCTGCGCGGAGTCGGCGGCGGTGGGCTCACTCATCTCGCAGTTCGCTCCTCGGGGCGCGGGGGCCGGAGGAGCGACGAACAAGTCCTCTTCCGGCCCGACTCGGCAGAT
>JASFRZ010000398.1:0-4766 GCA_050114655.1 Acidobacteriota bacterium | reverse complement strand
GGCGAGCCGATCGTGCTGGAGGTCAACACCATGCCCGGCATGACGCCGACCAGCCTGTATCCCGATGCCGCGCGCGAGGCCGGCGTCCCGTTCGAGGAGCTCGTCGCGTTGCTCATCGAGAGAGCCGTCGCGCGTGGCGCCTGAGGCGATTCGCGGCACGGCCATCCGCGCCGCTCGTCCCGAAGAGGCCGCTGCCCTGAGCTCGCTGGCGCTGCGCTCCAAGGCGCACTGGGGGTACGGCCCGGACTTCATCGAAGCCTGCCGCGCCGAGCTCACCATCAGCGCCACCGATGTCGAGAGCGCGGTGGTGGTGGTGCTCGAGCATGCCGGCCGCACCGGCGCGTTCTACGTGCTGCGCCCCGGTGACCGGCCGGATACCGGCGACCTCGACTTCTTCTACGTCGATCCCGACCTCATCGGCGCGGGACTCGGCCGGCGGCTGTGGCGCCACATGGTGGGGACTGCCCGGGGGAGTGGGTATCATCGCCTCACCATCGACAGCGACCCGCATGCCGAAGGCTTCTACCGCGCGATGGGCGCGCGACGCGTCGGCGAGGTGCCTTCGGGCTCGATCCCGGGACGCTCGCTGCCGCTGCTGGTCTTCGAACTCGACGATTCCCACCCGAGCACCTGAGCAACGTTGAACCCGAGGAGAGCGCCGTGCCCCCGACCCTGATCGACACGCCGACCGTCATCGAAGCCGCTGGCAACAAGCCCAAGATCATCCAGGAGTACATCGGCCGGGTGAACTCCGACACCGGCGGTGTCTCGGTGGCCCACATGCGCAGCCCGAGCGGCTGGGTGGAGCCGGCGCAGACGCCCGATTTCGACGAGTACACTCTGGTGCTCGCCGGCTCGCTGCATGTCGAGTTCGATGGTGGCGCGCTCGACGTCGCGGCGGGTCAGGCGATCATCGCGCACGGCGGTGAGCGGGTGCGCTACAGCACGCCCGATCCGGAGGGGGCAGAGTACATCGCGGTGTGCGTGCCGGCGTTCTCTCCCGACACCGTGCACCGCGCCGAGGAGTGACCGGGCGGCGCGCCCGGGTCGACGACCATGCTGCACGAGCCCGCCACCACGCTCACCGATTATCTGTTAATGGTGGAGTGCGCGGCGTTCGCCGCCCTGCTGGCACGGCGCGGTTCGCCCGGTTTCCTGCGCGCTGCGTTCGTCCTTCTGTTCGTTTCGGTGTCGCTGGCGTCGTTCACCGGTGGCACGGTGCACGGCTTCTTTCCCGAGGCGTCGAGCACCGGCAGCCGCCTGCTGTGGCCGTTGACGTTGCTCGCCATCGGGGTCACCGCGGCGGTGATGCTGGCGATCGCCGCTCACCTCGCGCTCGGACGAGCCCGCGGGCGAAGGGTCGCCTGGCTGGCGAGCTCGCTGTGGGTGGCTTACGCGCTGGTGGTGGTGCTGGGCAGCCGCGAGTTCTACGTCGCGATCGCGGCCTACCTGCCGGCGATGCTGCTGTTCATGGCGGCGCTGGCGAGGCGCTGGCTGCAGCGCCGCACGCCCGGGGTCAGCGCCGGCCTGGTCGGCATGCTGGTGGCGCTGATCGGCGCGGCTGGTCAGCAGGCGGGCATCGGCCTGCACCCGGTGTACTTCGACCACAACGCGGTTTATCACCTGGTGCAAGCGGTTGCGCTGTACCTGCTGTATCGCTGCGGCATCGAGTTGATCGACGCCGGCGACGGGGCGAAGGGCACGTAGCCGGCGGCGGAGCGTACCGGACGGAGCTCGCGGCGATGCGGAGAGGGCGTATCGCGGCGCTCAGACGTGGCTGCGCAGCCCGAGATCGCGAGGATACGGCGCCAGGTAGACCTGCTTGTTTACCCACGGATGCTCGATGCGGCGCAGGTGCGCGCGCAGCAGGGTCAGCGGCGCGACGATCGGCACGATGCCGCGCCGGTACTGCTCGATGACGTCGAGTAGCTCGGCCTTCTCCGCTGCGTCGAGCTCGTCCTTCAGGAAGCCGCACAGGTGGTGCAGGGTATTGACTTGGCGCTGCCGGCTGGCCGGTCGTGCCAGCGCCGCCATCAACAGGCGCTCGTATTCCGGCGCCAGCTCGCCGAGGTCGCGGGCGCCGGCCTCGGCAACCAGCGGGCCGAGCCGATAGTAGTGGCTCGGGCTGTGTGCCAGCAGGAGGAGCTTGTGGCGGGTGTGGAAGTCGACCAGGTTGCCGGCGGTGAGTCCCTCGCGCAGCAGGGCGCGCCAGCGCTGGTAGGCGTATACGCGGGTGATGAAGTTCTCCCGCAAGCCGGCGTCGTTGAGGCGTCCCTCCTCCTCGACCGGCAGCGTTGTCATGCGCTCCATCAACACGCGAGCGAAGGCGCCGACACCGTCACGTGTCGGCATGTTCTTGGCGTTGAACAGCTTGACACGCTCCATGCCGCACGAGGGCGAGTCCTTCTTGAGGATGAAGCCGTCGATGTCGGCGGCGGCGAGTTCCTCGACTTTGGCGCGCGCGTAGCGCGCCATCTCCTCGGTCCAGTCGCGCTCGCTGCGGATGCCGACCAGGCGCACCGTGTCCCCGTCGGCGACCAGGTGGATGGGCTCGCGCGGAATGCCCATGCCGACGTCGACCTCGGGGCACAGCGGTGCCCATTCGAAGTACTCCGCCAGTACATCGGTGACGTAGCGGGCCCGCTTGTGGCCGCCGTCGTGGCGTACCTCCTCGCCCAACAGACACAGGCTGATGCCGACGCGTGGTCTCATGCGCCCTGCCTGCCGGCGACGCCGAAGATCTCCTGCAGCGCCTTCTCGCGATAGGCGAAGATGCGCCGCACGTCGGGGCCGACCATCAGCGCGTTGACCAGGCGGCCGCCGATATGGTCGTAGCGCACGTGGTCGCGCGCGATGGTGTTGTTGCCGGCCTCCTCGAAGGTGTGCTCGTGGATCCAGACCCGGTAGGGGCCGCGGCGCTGCTCGTCGACGAAGCGGTAGGGCGGCTCCCACGCGGTGATCTCGCTCTGCCAGCGCAGCGGCACGCCGCGCACCTTCAGCTTGTAGTCGATGCGCGTGCCGACGTGCATCTCGATGGGGTCGGGGGTCAGCACCTCGAAGCGCAGGAACGAAGGCGTCAGCCGCTCGAGGTTGCGGGCGTCGCAGAAGAACGGCCAGACCTCGGCGAGCGGCGCGGTGATGCGGGTCTCGGTCTCGAGCGTGAACATGGCCGACCTGCTAGCGTCCGAGCGCCTCGCGCAGGGCGCCCTCGAGCTCCGGGTGGGCGAACTCGAAGCCCTGCTTGCGCAGCTTCGCCGGCAGCACCTTCTTGCTGCCCAGCAGCTCGGCGGAGAAGCCGCCGAGCAGCAGCTTCAGGGCAAACGCCGGCGTCGGCATGAAAGCCGGGCGGTGCAGCACCTTGCCGAGGACCTTGGCGAAGTCCTTCTGGCGTAGCGGCTCCGGCGCGGTGCCGTTGTAGGGGCCGCTCATCGTCTCGTCCTCGATGGCGCGGCGGAAAATGGCGACCAGATCGTCGCGATGGATCCACGACCACCACTGCTTGCCGGAGCCCATCGGGCCGCCGGCGCCCATCTTGAAGGGCGGCAGCATCGCCTGCAGTGCGCCGCCGCCGGGCGCCAGCACGACGCCGGTGCGGATGACCACAACGCGCGTGCCGAGCTGTTCGGCGCGCTCGGCCTCGGCTTCCCACTTCTTCGACACCTCGGCGAGGAAGTCGTGTCCGGGCTTCACCTCTTCGGTGAGCTCCTCATCACCGCGATCGCCGTAGTAGCCGATCGCGCTCGAACTGGCCAGCACGGGCGGGCGCTTGCCGGACTCGAACGACTTGACCAGGTTGCGCGTGCCGATGACACGGCTGTCCTCGATGCGTTGCTTCTTCTTCGCCGTCCAGCGGCCGTTGACGGTCTCGCCGGCGAGGTGGACGACGGCGTCGACCCCGGTGAGCGAGCCGGCGGGCGGCTGCTGCGCCACCGGATTCCAGGCGAATGCCTCCGCCAGTTGCGGGACCTTCTTGCGCGCCGCTTCGGGGTCGCGCGACAGGCCCCACACCTCGTGCCCCGCGGCCGTGAACACTTCGGCCATGCGGCTGCCGATGAAGCCGGTAACACCGCTGATGAGTACGCGCATGAAAAGCTCCTTAACCGGTCGTCGCGCCGCCGCCCCGCGCCGTCGCACGGGGCGTCAGAAGCGCATGGACGACGAACCACTCGGTGCCTTCGCGGTAACCGAACAGCTCGGCGCAGGCCATGAAGAAGATCCGCCAGTAGTTGTAGTGCTTGCGCGCCTCGGCGGCGCCGTATGCTTCGGTGAGAACCCGCATGACATCGTCGCGCCGCAGCGTCATCCGCGCCAGCCACGCCTCACAGGTGCGTTGGTAGTGTCGGCCGTCGACGTTCCAGCGTCGGGCGACGCTCATGTGCTCCGGAAAGCGCTCGAGCAGGTCGGCCGACGGCATGATGCCGCCGCTGAAAAAATGCCGTGCCATCCACTGGTTTGCTGCGCCGGCGTCGAACGGGTAGGCGTGCTCGCGGTGCGCGAAGTGGTGCACGAACAGCAGCCCGTCGGGACGCAGCCAGCCGGCGATGCGCCGTAGCAGATCACGATAGTTGCTCATGTGCTCGAACATCTCGATCGACAGTACCCGATCGAAGTCGCCGGACGGCACGAAATCGTTGATGTCCGCGGTCACCACCTCGACGTTGTCGATGCCGCGCTCTGCGCAGCGGGTGTCGATGTGCCCCTTCTGGGTGCGCGAGTTGGATAGCGCGACGATCTCGGCGTGCGGGAAGCGCTCGGCGAGGAACAGC
>JASFRZ010000397.1:0-4778 GCA_050114655.1 Acidobacteriota bacterium | reverse complement strand
GGCGATGATCGCGGGCGGCGAGGCGGTCAGCCGCGCGTCGTCCGACATCATCCTCGAGATCCTGTCGCGCACCCAGACCGGTGCCGCCCGTCTGCGCGGCCTGCTGCCGCCCGGCACGCCGATCGCCCACAAGACCGGTACCATCGGCCGCTACGTCGCCGATGTGGGCATCATCACCCTGCCCGACGATCTCGGCCGCTTCGCCATCAGCGTATTCACCATGGGCGACGAGGTCGACACCGAACGCGGCGAAGCGCTCATCGCGGAAGTCGGGCGCACCGCCTACGACTTCTTCGTGTTCAACGCGCCGGCCGGCGGCGGGCAGTAGACGCTCCCGACGGTTCTTCGCCGCCACGCGCGTCGAGAGCGGAATTCCGGGACCCAGCGCAACGTAGAAGAGAGAAGGAAATCAGGACACGGGAGTGTGCTTTGAACGATGATGCCGCGCAGTTCGGGCGCGCGCCTTACCCCTGGGCCGCACCCGCTTACTTCGCTCTGTACCTCGGTTACCTCTTCTACTCTCTCGAATCGGAGCTCGGCCACTGGCTCGGCCTGGTCGCCGTACCTGCGCTGCTGATCGTCGTGGCGCTGCGCGCCGCAGGGCAGCCGGCGGGCTTCGCCGCGGTGTTGCGGACGTTCGGGCTGGAGCGCGGCCGGTTCGGTTTCGGCGTGCCGCTGGCGATCATCGTCGGCGCGACGCTGGGCGCGGCGCAGCTTTTGATCTCACAGCAGCGCGACGCCTTTCTCGAGCTGGTCACCAGCGGCAGGGCGCTGTGGCTATTGCCCCTCGCGCTGGCGTTCACCCTGCTCGCCGCCGGGTTCACCGAGGAGTTCTTCTTCCGCGGTTTCCTGCAGAATCGTCTCGAGCAGATCACCTCGTCGCGCCTCGCCGCCGTGGTGCTCGCCTCGCTCGCCTTCGGCCTCTACCACCTGCCGTACGCGTATCTCAATCCCCACTGGCCGTCGGCGGGCGACTGGGGCGCGGCATGGGGCGCGGCGATGGGACAGGGAGTCATCGGAGGGTTGATCCTCGGCGCCGTGTATCTGAAAGCCGGACGCAACCTGCTGGCACCGGTCATCGTGCACGCGCTGATCATCGCCTTTCCTGCGAGCACGATGATCCACTTCGGCCCGAGTTGAACGTCGGGTCCCCGGCGACATATGGTCTGGGAGACGTCGTTCGGGAGTCCTCCGCGGACGGCGGCGCTCTCAACCACCTCAGGAGCCCAGTCCATGCGTAAGTCGACTACCGCAGTGTTGCTCTCTCTCACCGTGCTGATTGCCCCGCTGGCGATCGCCTCCGCCCAGAACGCCGAGCTACAGGTCGGCGACATGGCGCCCGACTTCACCCTGCAGGCCTCTGACGGCAACACCTACACGCTGTCGGATTTTCGCGGCAAGCAGGCGGTGGTGGTCGCGTGGTTCCCCAAGGCGTTCACCAGCGGCTGCACCATCGAGTGCAAGTCGCTGGCCGAGAACGGCCACCTGATCCAGGAGTACGACGTCACCTACTTCATGGCCAGCGTCGACCCGATCGATCAGAACATCGCCTTCGCCGCCGAGCACAACGCCGACTTCCCGCTGCTCTCGGATCCCACCAAGGAGACTGCCAACGCCTACGGCGTGCTCAACGGACGCGACTACGCCAGCCGCTGGACCTTCTATATCGGCGTGGACGGCCGCATCCTGTACATCGACAAGAACGTACAGGTGGCCACCTCGGCCGAGGACATGGCGGCGAAGCTGGGTGAGCTGGGCGTCGACAAGGCGATGAGTCGGTAGGGAAGTCATGGCCAAGCAGTACTGGCTCATGAAATCGGAGCCCGACGTCTATTCCATCGATGATCTGGAGCGCGACGGCTCGACGCACTGGGAAGGGGTGCGCAACTACAAGGCGCGCAACAACATGCGTGCGATGAAGGTCGGCGACGGCGTGCTCTTCTACCACAGCAATGCCAAACCACCCGCGGTCGTCGGCCTCGCGCGGGTGTGCAAGGCCGCCTATCCGGACAAGTTCCAGTTCGACAAGAAGAGCAAGTACTACGACGCGAAGTCGGACCCCGACGACCCCCGCTGGGACCTGGTCGATATCGAGTTCGTCGCCAAGCTGGACCATCCGGTCCCGCTCACCGACATCAAGGAAGACCCCAATCTGCTCGATATGGAGCTGGTGCGCTACATGCGGTTGTCGGTGCAATCGGTGACCAAGCAGGAGTTCGACTACGTCAAGAAGATGGGCAAGGGATAGGCGGCTCGAGGCGGCTCGTTCGGTAGAAGCACGGCGTGTAGCCGGCATCCGCGGCGGCAGCCGCGTTCTCATGTCGATCAGCGGTGCGCCGGGCGCCAGGAACCGCTACGCTCGTCGACCTCGGTGGCGACCAGCGCGCGTACCGTGCCGTCGTCAACCGATACCGTCATCAGGTCGAACTGCGTTGCCTGGAGCGACGCCGCGGAGAAAATCAACCAGTGGCCGTCAGGCGACCAGTTCGGCTGGTAGTGCTGCGCACCGCGGGTCAGCTCGCGGCGGCCGGAGCCGTCGGCGGTGACCAACACGATGCGCGACTCGCCGCTCGCTTTCGCCATGCTGAACGCGATGGTTCCGCCGTCGGGCGAGAAGCGGCCGCCCGATTCGCTCGCCGGCGTGCCGCGGATGCGACGTTCCTGCCGCGTCTCCAGATCGAGCACGACAAGGTCAACGTCGCCGCCGAAGTCACGCGCCAGCAGGATGGTGCGCCCGTCGGGCGACCAGCTACCGAAGAACGTCGAGGTCAACGGCTCCACCGTGAGCCGCTCGACGCTGCCGCCGTCAGCATCCATCACGTACAGGTGCCCGGGCAGCTCGCGCGGGCCGTGCTCGATGCCGCGGTCGGAGAAGAACACGATGCGCGTGCCGTCGGGCGAGACTTCAGGCAGCAGGTCCTGCGCCGGGTGGTTCGTCAGGTTGGTGAGCCCGCCGCCGTCGGCGTCCATCACGTAGACCTCGCGGTTGCCGTCGCGCAGCGTCTGGAAGGCGAGCCGCTCGCCGTCGGGAAACCAGCTCGCCCAGTGATCCTGCGCGGGGTTTTCAGTGAGGTTGATGGTGTCGCCGTCCGGCTTCGCTGCCAGCCAGAGGTCCGAGTTGCCGCTCGCCTGCGAGGTGTAGACCAAGGCCGCGCGCTCGGGTGACCAGTCGCCCTGCGGTGTCGCCCCGCCGGCGGCCACGAGCAACGCGGCTACGGCGAGCAGGGGTGCGGTCCGGGGTGCGCGCGACGGACGCAAGGGCTCGAGCACCGCACCGAACCCAGGAGGCCGTGCTGAAAGTCCCATGGGTTTTGGGCGCGTGGGGGTTGCGGCACGCGGCTCGAAGGCAAACAGCTCGAAGCTCATGGCGTCAGTCCCCGAGCCCGTGCAGCAGCATGTACGCACCGGTGGCGAGCAGTAGCAGCAGGACGACGCGGCGGAACTCGCGCTCGCCGACGTGTCGGCTGACCCGGTGGCCGACGGCGCTGCCCAGCGCCGCGACCGGCGCCAGCACGAGCGCCTGACGCCACACGCCGGCCCCGATGCCGACGGTGAACGCCTGCCCGGCGATCGAGCCGATCTGCATGACAATGAATGTCCCCTGCGCCAGCGCGCGAAAGGTGGTCTTGTCGAGGCCGAGCGCGGACAGATAGATCGCCACAGGCGGGCCCGGCGCACCGAGCGATGATGTTAGCGCGCCGGCGGTCACCCCGACCGTGGCCGCGGCGGCAGGATGGAACGACCTCGCGCGCGGCCCGGCGACCGCGCGCCGCCGCGGTTGCAGCTCTGCGACCAGCACGAACAGCGCAAAGATGATGGTGAGCGCAGCGATGGCGATCTCGATGAAGGCAACCTCGGCGCGCGCGAACAGCCACAGACCGAACGGAAAGCCGAGCACGCCGCCGCCGGCGAGAAACACCCACGGCCGCACCGGGATGTGGCGCCACAGCCGGCCGACGAGCACCAGCGCGATGGCGAAATTCATCAGCAGAACGAGCTGCACCGCCTCGGTGGAGCGCAGGATCAGCAGGTAGAACGACACCGACAGCAGGGTGAAACCGAAACCGGCGACGCCCTGAGCGACGGCCGCGAGCAGCGTGACGATGATCAGTAGCGGCCACATCGGCGTCGAGCACCTGCTGTCTGGCGTGCGGTGCTCGACGGCCTCCTCAGTCGGCCCGCATGGTGATCAGTGGGTCAATGGTGGCAGCGTGGCGCGCCGGGATAAAGCTCGCCAGCAGGGCGACGGTCAGCAATGTCAGCGCGGTGGCGCCGATGGCCCACGGATCGGTCGGGCTGATCTCGTACAGCATGCTGGCGAGCAGACGCGACAGTGCCACCGCGGCGGCGATCCCGACGGCGACGCCGATGCCGACGATGATCATCGACTCGCGCACCACCAGTGCCATGACCTCTCCGGGCGCCGAGCCGAGCGCCAGCCGGATGCCCATTTCGCGGGTGCGCAGCGCCACCGTGTAGCCCACCACACCGTAGATGCCGAGCGCCGCCAGCAGCAGCGCCAGCCCGGCGAAGGCACCGAGCACACCCATGGTGAAGCGGCGGTCGCCGAGCGAACGGGTCACCACCTGATCGACCGTGGTGAACTGCACCGGAACGTCGGCATCGACGTTGTGGATGACCTCGCGCAGTGGCGCGACGATCGAGGTCGGCTCGATCCCGGCGGTGCGCACGATGATCGACGCGTTCCAGGCGCGGAAGGCGCGCTGCCGGTAGGGGAAGAAGAAGGTCGGCTCGGCTTGCCGGTCGAGATCACGCTG
>JASFRZ010000396.1:0-4784 GCA_050114655.1 Acidobacteriota bacterium | reverse complement strand
CCACGGTGCCTTCGGCACCGCCTGCCGGCGAGCGTGGAGACGAGCGATGAGCGACGCCAGCGCGCCGGGCACCGGCCCGGACCGACATCCCGAAGAGATCTTCGAGTACCTGCACGGCCGGCCCACACCGGAACTCGACTCCGGTCGCCTGTGGCGACGCATCGAGGCCCGCATGGCGCCGCGCTCGGCGTCGCCGTGGGTGCGCCTTCTCGGCATGCTTTCGCGCCGTCCGGCGCCGCGCCTGGCGTCGGCACTCGCCGCGCTGGCGGTGGTCGCTTTCGCCCTTTGGATGGTGTTGCAGGTGCTGCAGACGTCGTCGTCGCAACTCGTTCTGCTGACCCCCGGAGAGCCCGATGCTGCGCCGCTGTCGTCGCCGGCGACCAGTGGCAACCTGGTTCTGGACGTGCGGCTGGTGCGCGGCTACGACGGCGCCCCTCCCGACGACGTGCGCAGCGCGCGCGCACTCGGCGTGGGCGGTGCCGACGCGCTGCAGGACGTGCGCGAGCGCATCGAGACCCTGCTGCCGTTCGGCGATTACGGCGTCGTTGGCGCCTGGCAGGGCGCGGTGCCCGACGGCGGCACGCTCGACGTGGCGCTGTCCGAGACCTTCCGGCTGGTAGCGCGCTCGGCCGCTTCCACCGACGGCGCCGCCGTGCGCCTCGACGGCATCGAGCTGGCCGGCGCCGGCGGCGAGACCGTCTTCGGCGATCTCAACCTCGAGGCCGGCAGGTTGTACCTGCTCGGCCTCTTCGAGCCCGGCGCCGACGACCCCGACCTGGTGCTGCTGATTCGCGCGCGTGCCGGCGCAGAGGAGCATCGCTAGGCCATGGCCGAGTTTGCCTGCCGCATCGGAAGCGAGGGAGGGATCAGCGAGCGCCTGGTCATGGCGCCCTCGGCCGAGCGTGCCCGTGAGTTGCTCGCCGAGCAGGGTCTCGAGGTGTTCGCGGTGCGCCGCCATGACGGCATGGCCCAGCGCTTGCGCGGGCTCGCCACGGCGCGCCGTGAGGCCGACGACCTCCGCGCCGACACCACCCTCGCATCGATTGCCCGCCGCCCGCTGTTCAGCCGCCACGGCATCCCGACGCGCGACCTGCTGTTGCTCACCGAGGAGCTGGCCGCGCTGTTCCGCGCCGGGTTGCCGTTGCTCAAGTGCATCGACATTCTGCGCGGCCGCCGTTCCGGCACCCCCACCGGCGCGGTTCTGGACCGCGTGCGCGAGCGCATCGCCGGCGGCTCGAGCCTGTCCGGCGCCTTCGCTGCCGAGCCGTCTTCGTCGCGCATTCCGCGCCTGTTCGTCACCTCGCTGACCATCGGCGAAAGTAGCGGCGACCTCGAGGGCGCGCTACGTCGCTACGCGCACCACCTCGAGCGCGCCCAGACGCTGCGCTCCCGGGTCCGCGGTGCGTTGCTCTATCCGGCGGCGCTGTTCTGCGTGTCGCTCGGCGTCATCGGCGTTCTGATCGGCTTCGTTCTGCCGCGCTTCGCCGACTTCTACGCCAGCTACGAGGCCCAGCTACCGCTGCCCACGCGCGTGCTGATGAGCGTCGCCGGCTTCGCCCAGGATCACGGCAGAATGGCGCTGACCATCCTGGTGGTCGGCGGTCTCTCGCTGCTGCTGGCGTCGCGCAGCGCGAGCGGGCGGGTGGCGCGTGAGCGCATCGGCCTGCGGCTGCCGCTCATCGGCCCGCTGCGTCGCCTGTACCTCGACGTCGAGTCGTCGCGCACCATGGCGACGTTGCTGCGTGGCGGCGCGCCTTTGACCGAGGCCATCGTCGTGGCTGCCGACGGCACCGACAACTCGATCTACCGCGAGCGGCTGCGCCGGGTGGGCGAGCTGGTGAGCCAGGGCAACAGCCTGCACGCCTCGCTCGAGCTCACCGGCCTGATGGACTCGATGGGCCTCGAGATGGTCGAGGTAGGGGAGTCCACCGGCACCCTCGAGGAGATGCTCGGCCACATCGCCGAGAGCTACGACGAGATCCTCGAACGCCGCCTCAACACCGCCGTCGGGCTGCTCGAACCGGCGGTGCTAGTGACCATGGGGCTGTTCCTGGCGGCTGTGCTGCTGTCGCTCTACCTGCCGCTGTTCAACGTCGTGCAAGTGGTCTAGCGAGAGTCAGGAGGAAGCGGTGCCCGACAACCAAACCGTCACCGAGTCGACTGGCGGCACGAGCTTCGAGCGCGGCGAGGCGGAGCGCCGCGCGCGCGAGCTCGGGGTGCCGTTCGTCGACATCGACGCCGAGCTCCTCGACCACGAGCTGCTCGGCGAGATCCCCGTCGAGCTGATGGTGCGGCACGCCTTCCTGCCACTCGCTCGCAGCGACGACGGCGGCCTCGAGGTGGCACTGGCTGACGCCGGCGACATCGCCAACATCGATGCCATCGAGGGGCTGCTCGATGTGCCCGTACACGTGCGCGCCGCCACCGCCTCGGACATCGAGGAGGCGCTACGTTTCGCCGGCGCCGGAGAGCGTATCCTCGAGGAGGTGCGGCGCGGTTTCGAGGAGCAGGCCGATCCGCGCGCCGCCGCCGACGAGGGCATCACCCTGGCCTCGCTGGCCACCAGCGACGATCCGCCGATCGTGCGGCTGCTCGACACCACCATTGTCAACGCGCTCGAACGGCGTGCCTCCGACATCCACATCGAGACGCGCGAGGACGCGGTGTGGATCAAGTACCGCATCGACGGAGTCCTGTACCCGGCGGTCGATCCGATCGACCTGCGCCACCACGACGCGCTGGTCTCGCGCGTCAAGGTGATGTCCGACCTCGACATCGCCGAGAAGCGCGTTCCGCAAGACGGTCGCTTCAAGCTCAAGCTGCAATCCCGCAAGGTCGACTTCCGCGTCTCGATCATGCCGTCGATCCACGGCGAGGACGCGGTCATCCGCATCCTCGACAAGCAGTACCTCGCCGAGGAGTTTGCCGACCTGCGTCTCGACCGTCTCGGTTTCACCGGCGTCGAGCTCGACAAGGTGCGCAAGTACAGCCGCGAGCCGTACGGCATGTTCCTGGTCACCGGCCCGACCGGCTCGGGCAAGACCACTACGCTGTACGCCGCGCTCTCCGAGATCCGCACCGAGGAAGACAAGATCATCACCATCGAGGACCCGGTGGAGTACCAGATCGGCGGCATCACGCAGATCCCGGTGAACGAGAAGAAGGGCCTGACCTTCGCCCGCGGCCTGCGCTCGATCCTGCGCCACGATCCCGACGTCATCATGGTGGGCGAGATCCGCGACCCTGAGACCGCCTCGATCGCAGTGCAGTCGGCGCTCACCGGCCATCTGGTATTCACCACGGTGCACGCCAACAATGTCTTCGACGTCATCGGTCGCTTGCTCAACATGGGTGTGGAGACTTACAACTTCGTCTCCGGCCTCAACTGCGTGCTCGCCCAGCGGCTGGTGCGCTTGGTGTGCGAGCACTGCAAGCAGCCGGCACAGCCGAGTGCCGCCTTGCTTGCCGCTTCCGGCCTCGATGCCGCCCAGGTTGCTCCCTACACGTTCTACGAGGGCGCGGGCTGCGCCGTGTGCCACGGCACCGGCTATCGCGGTCGCACGGTGATCGCCGAGCTGCTCGACATGACCGACGCCACCCGCGAGCTCATCCTGGACCGCCGGCCGATCTCCGAGATCAAGCGTCATGCCACCCAGCAGGGCATGAAGCTGCTGCGCCGGTCGGCGCTCGAGAAGGCGCTGTCCGGACAGACGACGCTGCTGGAAATCAACAAGGTGACTTTCGTTGAGTAACGCGATCGCGGTTTCGATCCTTCCCGGGGAGCTGCGCCTGCTGGTGGCGCGCGCCAACGGCGCCGTCAAGCCGGTGCACCAGCTTGTCGCCGGGTTGCCGCCGGAGGCGGTGCGCGCCGGCCTGCAATCTCCCAACGTGACCGACGGCGCCGCTGTCGTCGAGGTCCTGGGACAGCTTGCCGATGAGGCCGGGGTACGCGACAAGAGCAACGGCATGGTGGCGGTGCTCATTCCCGACGCCGCCACCCGGCTGGCGCTCGTGCCGATCGAAGGCGCCGAGCCCAACCGCTCCGGGGGCGACGCCATGGCGCGCTGGGCGCTCGGCGGCCTGTTGCCGGTGGAAGACAGCGAGCTGCGCATCGATTGGGCGGTGCTCGAGGCCGAGGGTGCCGAGCCGGCCGCGAAGTCGCTGCTGGCGCTCGGCGCCGAGGTCGCCGTGGTGCGCGAGTACGAGGCGGTGGTCGAGGCGGTTGGCTGGACGCCTGGACGGGTGGTGCCGCTGACACTGGCGCTGGCGGTCGGCGCCGACGATCTCCCGGCCGACGACGACCCCACCAGCGGACGTATCCTGTTGAACGGCACCGGCGGCCAGATCGCCTGTCTGGTGGAGGCCGGCGGCGTGCCGCGCTTCCATCGTGCCTGGCGCGGCGCGGTTCCCGACCTGGTGCTCGAACTTCCCGCCATCCAGCGGTATGCCGGCACACGATTGGGGCTATCGATCGTTGACGCGGTCATCGCCGGCCCGGAGTCGTGGCGCCGCAAGGTCGCCCCCGACTGCGGAGCGGTGGGCTGGAAGGTGAGCGAGCGGTCGGAGTGGTCGGCACACATCGGGGCGGTGCAGCCATGAAGCGGCTGCCGGTCAACCTCGCCACCAACCCCATCGAGCGGCGCCGCCTGCTGCGGCGGGTCAGGACCGCGGCGGTCACCGTCGCGCTGCTGGTCAGCGCGCTGCACGGCGTGCTGGCGATCGGCCTGCTCGATACCCCCGAGCCCGCCGCGCCGGACATCGAGGCGCTCGCCGAGTTGCGCTAC
>JASFRZ010000395.1:0-4793 GCA_050114655.1 Acidobacteriota bacterium | reverse complement strand
CTGGAAGGTACCCGCCGGCGCCCTGCGTCACCTGCCCCGGCTGCGCTGGGTACAGGTGAGCGGCGCGGGGGTCGACCATTTCCTGCAGCGCGAAGATCTCGCCCCCGGGGTGCTGCTGACGCGCTCGCTCGGCCGCTTCGGCGTCCAGGTGGCCGAATACGTGGTCGGCTACCTGCTGCATCACCTGCTCGCCGTCGACCGCTACCGCGAGCGCCAGCGCCAGCGGCTGTGGGAGCGCGAGGAGCGACCGCTGCTTGCCGACCGTACCGTCGGCGTCATCGGGCTCGGCTCGCTGGGACTGCCGATCGCCCGCCTGCTGACCGCGATGGGCACCCGCGTCGTCGGCGTACGCCGCTCCCCCGACGCCGTCGACGGCATCGAGGAGACCCTGCCGGCGGCCAACTGGCGCCACCTGCTGCCGCGCTGCGAGGCGCTGGTACTGGCAGCACCCAGGACATCCGAGACCGTCGGCATGATCGACTCCGCGGCACTCGCTGCCCTGCCGCGCGGCGCAGTGCTGGTCAACGTCGCACGCGGCGACCTCATCGACGAGGCGGCTCTGCTGGACGCACTCGATTCCGGCCACCTCGGCGCTGCGGTACTCGACGTGTTCACCGTCGAGCCACTACCACGCGATAACCCGCTGTGGCGTCACCCGCGTGCGGTGATCACGCCGCACATCGCCGCGCCCAGCGAACCGGAGCTGATCGCCGACGAGTTCGCCGAGAACTACCGCCGCTTCGTAGCCGGCCGCGAGTTGATCAACGAGGTCGACCGGGGACGCGGCTACTGACCGCTACGCGCCGACGATCTCGGCAATCGCGGCGACCGCGCGGTCGATTTCCTCGTCGGTGGTGTAAAAATGCGGCGACAGTCGGATGCCTGCTCCCGGGCGGAAGTCGATCAGGATGTCGCGCGCCAGCAGCGCGCGGCTGACCTGCTCGCAGTCGGGCACCATGATCGACACGGTGCCGCCGCGGCTGACGTCGTCGCGCGGCGTGTTGACGGTCCAGCCGTGTTCGTCGGCGGCGTCGATCAGGCGCTGCGTCTGGCGCAGCGAGTTGTCGCGGATCGCCGCGACGCCGATCTCGTTGACGATCTTCAGCCCCGGCCGGCAGGCGCGCAGCGCAGGGACCGCCGGCGTGCCGTTGGCGAAACGCCAGGCGCCCCCGTTGCGCTCGATCGGGCCGGGATCGAAGGCGAACGGTCGGGTATGGGACATCCAGCCGGTGAGCGCGGGCTCGAGGGTCTCGGCGAGCGCAGGCTTGACGTACAGATACGAGACCCCCGGCCCGCCGCACAGCCACTTGAGGGTGCCGCCGACGGCGAAGTCGACGTCCCAGCCGACCACCTCGACCGGCACCGAGCCGGTCGACTGATAGGTGTCGAGCGCCACCAGAGCGCCGACCTCGTGGGCGCGCCGCACGATCGCCGCGACGTCCTGAATGAACGCGCTCTTGAAGATGACGTGGGAAATCGGCACCAGCGCGGTGCGTTCGTCGATGGCATCGAGCATGGCGTCGAGCGGCACGTGCACGCCGTCAGCCGAATCGACCAGATGCAGGCGCGCGCCGCGCCGTTCCTGCTGCCGGTACAGGTAGATGATCGACGGGAAGTTGAGCGCCGAGCAGACGATCTTGTTGCGTTCACCGGAGAAGTCAAAGCAGGAAGCGATGACCCCCGAGGCGAGCGTGACGTTCACATGCGTCGACACGCTGCCGGGCGGCGCGCCGAGCAGCGGCGCGATGTCGTCGCCGACCTCCATCGGCAGGGTGAACCAGCCACGCGTCTCCCACGAGCGCACTCCCTCGTTGGCCCAGTCGTCGGCGTAGCTCAGCAATGCCTCGGACACGGCGCGCGGCATGGCGCCGAGCGAGTTGGAGATCAGGTACGTAGTGCGCGACAGAATGGGAAACTCGTCGCGCCAGGACAGCAGGTCGCGGCTCATGATGCGATAACGCTACCTGCCACCGTGCCGGCTGCCAAACCGCCCCATCTACCGGGGCACCGGCGCGGCGAAGTGCTCCTTGACGTGGGCCACGATCTGCGGGCCGGTGAGCTTGTCACACGGCGCCGTCTCTATGGCGGTGTTGCGATGCAGGGGTGACGCTTCCACCACCTCGAGCAGCTCGTAGCGCGCGCGCGCCGGGCCGAATGCGTAGACCGAGGTCGCGTCACCGATATTCTCGAGAACCTCGGCGTAGTAGGCCTTGAGCTGCTGCTCGTAACGGCGCTCGAGCGCGTGCTCGTTGATGACGTCCTGCGGGCCGTAAGGCGTGCCCGACCGCGCCCCCCCTGCGGCGCGCGCCTTGCCCTCGAGATGCGATTCGACGGTGTCAACTGTCACGCCGCCCTCCTCGATGGCGACGATGGTCGCCTGTCGGTGGTCGATCCAGACGCCGATCTTGCGAGAATTCCCGAGCATCGTGCTTCCCCCTTGGCAGGCCGTACTTGAGATCTGTTCGGCCTGCTCCCGCCCGGGCGGCGTCGCCGCGACGGGCGACAAGATGTGTGCCTGGCGGGGCGCCGGGTGCTGAGCGCCCTGCTACTGACAGGCTAAACTATCCGCTTTCGCTGCGCATCAGGTGCTTCCCGTACCGACGCCTTCACCGCCACGAACAGATTCCACGGTGACCGAATCGCCGCTGACACGAGACCGTCGCAGCCTGTCGGTCGGCCAGAGCGCCGACCCCGACGACGCCTTCATGGCCTGGGGGCTGGCACGCGGCGGGGTGGGCGTCGCCGGCCACGACATCGAGTGTGTCTTCGACGACATCCAGACGCTCAACGAGGCAGCACTCCACGGCCGCCTCGACCTCACCGCGCTGTCGGCGGGCGCCTACCCCGCCGTGGCAGCCGAATACCGGTTGCTGCGCGCCGGCGCCAGCTTCGGCGCGGACTACGGCCCGCTGGTCGTGGGACGCGAGCCCGCCGCCGCGCCGGGACCGGCAACCATCGCCGGCATGCGTGTCGCTGTCCCCGGCCTGCTAACCACCGCCTACCTGTTGCTGCGCACCCACGCCGGCGACATCTTCGAGCCCGTTCCGATGCGCTTCGACGCGATCATCGCCGCGGTGCTCGGCGGCGAAGTGGACGCCGGCCTGATCATCCACGAGGGCCAGCTCACCTACCGCGAGCATGGCCTGCATGCCCTGTGCGAGCCGGCGCGCGCCTGGCACCGCGATTCCGGCCTACCGGTGCCGCTCGGCGTCGTCGCCGTCCGCCGATCACTCGGCAACGAGCTATCCGCCGCCCTCGCCCGAGCCTTTACGGCCAGCATCGAGGCGGCGCGCGCCCATCCGGAGGAGGCGCTGGCGTTTGCGGCGGAGCACGGGCGCGGTCTGGATGCCGGCGTGCTGCGGCAGTTCGTCGATCAGTATGTCGACGAGATCACCACCGATATGGGGGACCGTGGGATCGCCGCGCTGGAGAAGCTGTACCGGGATGCGGCGGGCGCGGGATTGATTGAAGGGGTGCCCGCGCTGGATCTGCTCTAGGACCCCGAGCGTGGCGTCCGCAGCATGTCCTGCTAGGCACCGCGCAAAGCCTTCAGCGCTTTCACGGGGCTGTCTTTGGGGGAGACTTTGCCCTCAGCCTGGAGGATCTTGCCGTTCTCGTCGATGACGAAGTGAGAGCGGATAACGCCCATGTAGGAGCGGCCATACATCTTCTTCTCACCCCATACGCCGTAGGCTTCGGCGATGGCGTGGTCGTCGTCGACAAGCAGCGTAAACGGCAGGTCGTACTTGTCGCGGAACTTGGCGTGGCTGGCCTCACCGTCGGGGCTGATACCGAAGACCACAGCGTCCTCGGCTTCGAAGTCGGTGTAACTGTCACGAAAGCCGCACGCCTGGGTGGTGCAGCCGGGGGTGTCGTCCTTGGGATAGAAGTACAGCACCACCTTCCTGCCACGGAGGCCGGACAGACTGACGGTCTCACCGCTGTCGGTGGTCGTGGTGAACTCAGGTGCGTTGTCGCCGGGCTGAGGGATCTTGCTCATCGGTCTCGGTCCTGTCGTGCGGGGCTGCGTCACCAAGTGATCGATAGCAGGCTCACACGCGTCGCGTCCGGGCGCAAACTGCTCAGCGCGGCGGCGGGGCGAAGTCGAAGCGGCGCCGGCTGACCACCAGCAGGCCATCCTCGGAACGCCGCTTGCGATAGCCGAGCAGGTGGAAGACCTCGAGGGCGAGCCAGTGCGCCAGATCGGTGTGGATGATCAGCGTGGCGTCGCGCGTGGGATGGCGCTCGACGCCCGGCAGCCAGTGCACTACCCGGTCGAGCTTGAGCCGCCGCAGCAGCGCTGAGAGGCGCAGCCAGAAGGTGTCGACCTCGCGACCGATGAAGAAACCGTCGCTGCCCAGCCCCTGGTACAGCGGCAGCAAGATGCGTCCGCTCTCCACCGCCAGGATTTCACCGCGCCGGTCGTGCGCCAGCAGCTGCCCGGCGTCGATGTATTCGAAGTTGGCGAAGCCCTCCTCCATGCGAAACTCGTCTTCCGCGACGATCGGATGGCGGTGGCGCACCTCCATGAAGCCGTGCAGATGATGGGAAGCCTCGCGCAGGCGGCGGCGAAGGCTCTCGAGATCCGGCGCGTCGGCCGCCTCGAGCAAGCCGGCGTTGACCAGCGCCAGCCAGACGAACGCCTCGTGGTGATCGACTGAGCTGGCGGCGCGGTGCTGGCCGGCCTCCGCCCCCATGGTGACGTGGCCGAGGTTGTTGACGTACTCCAACAGCGAGCCGTCGATCTGCTCTTCGAGGCCGAGGATGATCGGCACGCAAAACTCCTCGGCGAA
>JASFRZ010000394.1:0-4802 GCA_050114655.1 Acidobacteriota bacterium | reverse complement strand
TGTTGGCCTCATCCCGGCGCTTGATCAGCGAGCTCAGGGCGACGTTCGCCTGCCAGTCGCGCGCCGTGTACTTGCTCGTCGCGTTGAGCGAGTAGTCGAACTGGCTGTCCGCCTGGGTGAAGCTGGCGCCGAAGTCGATGTTGCCGTCGAGCTTGCCCCAGAAACTCGGGTTGACCTGCTTCACGAAGGCGACGTCCTCGGTGCGGATGGAGCTGCTCGCCTGCCCCGCCGCAACGGTGATCTCGCCGGGAGACCCGCCGGGGCGCAGGTTGCCGAAGTAGCGTTGCCCGGAGGCCATCTCGATCTCCAGCGTCTTGTCGGAGTTGATCGCGCTGATGTGCTCCCACTTGATGTACACATCGCCCATGGCGTCCGTCTTGCACAGCAACCGCCCGCGGGTGAGCTCCTTGATCTCGCAGGTGACGTGATCTCCGTTGTCGAGGGTGATCACGTCTGTCTTCTGCGCCGCCGCCGCACCGCTCCACGCACCCAGCGCGCACAGGCCGGCCAGCAGGCGAATGAACCATGGCTCGGAGCTATGCACGCGGACCATCGGCCTTCTCCCGGGTCGAACGAGTTTTTCAGGATTTCGGAAGGACTCTCTGCAGCACCAGGAAGCCGAAGATACCCGATGCCAGCGAGGCGACGAGAATCGCCAGCTTGGCCTCGGCGATGAGCGTCTCGCTGGTAAACGCGAGCTCGCCGATGAAGATGGCCATGGTGAAGCCGACGCCGCCGAGACAGGCTGCGCCCCACAGCTGCGGCCAGGTGACGCCCTCGGGCATGTCAGCCCAGCCGCCCTGGATCGCCGCCCAGGCGGCGGCGGTGATACCGATCTGCTTGCCGATGAACAGGCCCAGAATGATGCCGATGCTCACCGATCCGGTGAGCATGCCGGCGGCGTCGGCATCGAGCGGCACGCCGGCCTTGAAGAGAGCGAACAGCGGCAGGATGAGGAAAGACTGGATGGGGTGCAAGTCGTGCTCGAGCGCGATGCCGGCCGGGCGCATGTCCTCGATGGCGAGGTACATGTCGTCGAGCGCCTTCATCTGCTCCTTGCGCTGCACCGGGCTCTCGCGCGTCAGTTCGGACTTCTCGAGCTCCTCGAGGCGTCGCCGCGAGCGCGCCAGGAAGTCCTTCGGCTCGATGTTGGCCCGCACCGGCACCAGCATCGCGATCAGCACGCCGGCGACGGTGGCATGTACGCCGGAGGCAAACACGGCCGCCCACGCCGCCACCGCGAGGAGCAGATAGACCCAGGTCTGGCGGAAGCCCAGCCGGCCGGCGGCGACGATCAGAAGCATGAAGAAGCCGGCGGCGGCCAAAGCGAAAAACGAGATGTTCGCGGAGTAGAAGAACGCGATGACCAGCACCGCGAGCAGGTCGTCGGCGATCGCAAGGGCAGTCAGGAAAACCTTGAGGCCGATCGGCGCCCGCTTGCCGAACAGCGACAGGATACCGAGCGCGAACGCGATGTCGGTGGCCATCGGAACGCCCCACCCCGAGGCGCCCGCACCGGCGGCGTTGAGCAGCGCGTAGAGCGCCGCCGGGACCAGCGCGCCGCCGACGGCGGCGCCCACCGGCAGCACCGCCTGGCGGAAGCTCGAAAGCTGGCCGATCACCAGCTCGCGCTTGATCTCCAGGCCGACGACGAAAAAGAAGATCGCCATCAGGCCGTCGGCGATCCAGTGGCCGAGCGACATCTTGAAGGTCGCGTCGCCCCACGACACACCGATGTAGGTGTTGACGAGGTCGAAGTAGCTCTCCGCCCACGGCGAGTTGGCCCACGCCAGCGCAGCGATGGTGCAGGCGAGCAGCACCATGCTGCCCGACACCTCGGAGTGAACGAAGCGCTCGAACATCCCCTGACGACTGGAGTTTTCGTGTTGCCCTGTGACGCTCATGGGCCTGAATGTACCCGAACCCCCGGCGAACCGCACGCTGCGCGCGCGGTCGGTGACGCGCCTCAGGGCGTCTCTTCGACGCGCTCCTCGATTTCGTCGATTGTGTAGAGCCGACCCTGGTTCATGCCGGGGCAGTGCTCGGCGGCGCGCGACCAGCTCCGTGGCGACTCCACGTTGGTGTCCCAGAAGGGCCAGGTGCGGCACTGCGTCGGCCGCACCCCGTACACCAGGCAGCCGTGCTCGCGCGACCAGAAGACGCAGTCGTAGTTGGGCTTTTCCCGCAGGCTGATGCTGCCGTCGGACATCACCCGCGTGTAGCGCTCGCGAAAGGTGGGCTCATCGAGCTCGACGCGCGCGGCCAGCGCCACGATCTCCTCGTCGCTGACCGCCACCGTTCCGGGAAACCCGGTGCAGCAGTGGCCGCAGCGGGTGCACTCGAAGCGCAGCCCCTCGCTGTACCACGGCCCCTGGGCCGGCGGGCTCACGAGTCCTCCGTCAGTGCCGCCCGCATGCGCTCGCTCCACTCGGCAAGCGACACACGCAGGTAGCGCGACGACTCCTGCGGCGTGCGGCTGATGGGCCCCTCGCTGCCGGCTTCGCAGCGTACGCAGACGAAGGTCGGGCCCGCTGCCGACAGGATGTCGTCGAGTCGATTCTCGTAGGCCGCCGGGTCGGCGAAGTCGAACACACGAGCAAAACCGACGGCGCGCGCCATGGCGGCGAAGTCGATCGTCCCCGCAGCGGCGATCGGCTGATTGCCGGTGATCTCGAAGGTGCCGTTGACGGCGAGGAACAGCACCAGATTGTCGACGCCCGATTCGATGATCGTCGCCAGCGTGCCGAGGCTCATCAGCATGCTGCCGTCGCCGTTGATGCAGATCACCTTGCGCTCGGGTTGCGCCATGGCGATGCCCAGGGCGAGGTCGGCAGCGTGACCCATCGCGCTGTCCGCGGAGGCGAAGTCGAGGTCGTGGTCGGAGTATTTTCCCCATGGTCGCACCACGCTCATCGTGGTTACCACGACCTCGTCCGTGCGACGCCGCGCGAGCGGCTCGAGCAACTGGTCTCGGGTCAACATCGTCGAGGAGCTCCCGGGCTCATTGCAGCGGAAACGGCAACAGCACCGCGATCGGGTGCCCGGCGTCGTGGGCGAGATTCCACAGAAAGGTGAGCTCCTCCGCGTCGGCCTCTCCCGCGTAGGTCATGAACGGGATCCGCCATGCTTCCAGCGTCGCCTCGGTGACCAGCGCAACGGAATCGATGTCGGCGCGCTTCATTACCTGCGGCATGTGGCCGGCGACGCGAGCCCTCTCGATATCGCGTTGGTGGGCAACCATCTTGGCGTGGCCCCGCACACCAACCAGCAGCGGCAACGGCACCCCCATGCGGTACGCCGTGCCGCGCAGGCTGTCGCCGCTCTCCAGCAAGCCGGTGTTCTGCAGCGCGACCACCGGTTGCTTGCCGCCGAGCCACAGGCCGGAGGCCGCCGCGATGGCCTCGCCCTCGCGCGTAACGGTCAGCCGGGTGACGGTGGGATCTTCCCCGGCGCGGGCGAACAGCGCCGCCGTGCCGTTGTCGGGCACACCGAGCAGATGGGTCATGCCGAGCCGCTGCAGGGTGCCGAAAAGCGCCTCCGCCGAGCACCATCGCGGCGCCGCTCGATCGCTCACCGCGGTCACGTCTCGTCGACGTCGAGCCACTTCTTGACCTCCACCGGCTGGAAGGCTCCGAAGGCATCGAGCAACTCGTCCGCATCTCCGGACACCAGCACCATGTCGCGGTGATGGGAGCGCAGGAAACCGCGGCGCGTCGCCTCGTCGAGGAAATTCAGCAGCGGAAAGAAATACCCCTCGACGTCGAGCAGCCCGCACGGTTTGCGGTGGATGCCGAGCTGCGCCCAGGTCAAGACCTCGAACATCTCCTCCATTGTGCCCATCCCGCCGGGCAGAGCGATGAAGCCGTCGGACAGAGCCATCATTCTGGCCTTGCGCTCGTGCATCGAGTCGACGACGACAAGCTCGGACAGCCCGCGGTGGGCAATCTCCTTGTCGGCGAGAGCGCCGGGGATGACGCCGATCACCTTTCCGCCACCCGCCAGGACTGCGTCCGCCAGCGCCCCCATCAAGCCGATGCTGGCGCCGCCGTACACCAGGCCGTACCCCCTCCGCGCCAACGTCTCGCCGAGGGCGCGCGCCCCTTCGGCGAACTCCGGCAGGTTGCCGCTGTTGGAGCCGCAGAAGACACAGATGTTCTTCATGACCGGGAACGCTCCTCGATGGCTCGGGCGAGGCGCTCGAAGTCGACACCGAGCCGTTGTGCGGTTCCGACGGCGAGCGAGGTCGTCGCCACGCCGGAAACGAACTGATAGGTCGACGCCTGCCGTTCATCGATCTCGACCTGCAGGAACTCCAGGTCGTCGATGGGCGGCTCGTCCTCGAGGTTCTTGGCGATGTCGAGGAAGTGCGTGGTGATGAACGCGTGCGGTGACAGCTTGCGCAGCAGACGCAGCACCATCGAGATGATCTCCGCAGCCTCGGAGGGATTGGTGCCCGAGCACAGCTCGTCGATCAGCACGACGGCGCCCGGGTCGACGCCCTGAAACAGGGTGCGGATGCGTAGCAGCTCGGTTCCCAGGCGCCCTTCCGTGAGATCGGCGCCGTCCTGGTGCACCAACGATGCGAACATGCTGGAAGCCAGCGGCAGGCGGGCCTGCGCCGCCGGCACGTACAGCCCGGACTGCCCGAGCAGCTGCGCCAGGCCGAGAGCCTGTAGCAGGCGCGTCTTGCCGCCCGAGTTCGGCCCGGTGACCACGGTCACCGGAGCATTGCTCTGCGGTTGCACGTCGCACGAGACCGGCGGCCCCTGGGTCTGCAGCAGCAGTGGATTGAACAACCCGCG
>JASFRZ010000393.1:0-4820 GCA_050114655.1 Acidobacteriota bacterium | reverse complement strand
ATCGGGATCCTGGTTCCGATCGCGCTCGTCGGCATACAGCACTGCCTGCGGGCGCTAGCCTGGCTGTTCAGCGCGCGCGCCATGGACCAGCCGGTGCGCTACCGCGAGCTGCTGCGTGCGCGCCTCGGTGCCGAGGCGCTCGGCTATCTGTCGCTGACCGGCGCCATCGGCTCGCAGACCAGCAAGGTTCTGCTACTGCGCAAGGGCGTGCCGGCACGTTCCGGGGCGGCCGCGGTCGCCGTCGACGCCGCCGCCTCCGGCATCGCCGGGGTGCTGTTCGTCGGCGGCGCCCTGCTGGCCTGCCAGACTTACCTCGGGTTACCGGCCTGGGCAGCGGCGGTCGGCGGCGTCCTGTTGGGGATCGGCACCGGGGCTTGGATCATGGCCGCGATCTGGGCCGAGCAGCGCCGCCATCACGCCGAGATGCCATCGATGGACGACGTGCCGCCCTCCAAGACCGCGGCCGCGCGCGACTCGATGCGGCTGATTCGCATGGGCCTGGTGCGGCTGCACGGATGGCCGTTTGCCCTGATGATCGGTACCCACATCGTCGGCCACCTGGCGCTGACCGGCGCCACCTGGTCGATCCTCGCCATGCTCGGCATCAGCGACAGCCCGCTGGTGGGCCTCTGGTTCGAGGCCGGGGCCAAGCTCGGCAACACCCTGGGCGCCCTGGTCCCGGCACGTTTGGGCGTGTTCGAGGCCGGCGTCGCCGCCTCCGCCAACGTCCTGCGCCTCGATCCGGCGGCGGGCATTGCGGTGGGCCTTGTGCGGCGCCTCATCGACACCCTCTACGTCGCTCTCGGCCTCTCCCTGACAACGTTATGGCCGCTCAAGCTGAAGGCCCGCGCCCCCTGATTCGGCGGTCGTCAGCCGCGCAGCAGGTAGCGCTGGATCTTTCCGGTCGGAGTCTTGGGCAGCTCGTCGACGACCACGACACGCGCCGGAACCATGTACCCCGACAGCCGCTTGCCGGCATGCTCGAGCAGCGCCTCTTCCAGGTCGGCACGCGGCGCCGCAGGGACGACGTAGGCAACTGCGCAGGACAGGCCGCCCTCGTCGGTGGAGCCGACGACGGCGACCTCGCGCACTGACTCGTGCACCAGCAGGGCGCTTTCCACCTGCGCCGGGCTGACCCATTTGCCGTGCACCTTGAACATGTCGTCGGCGCGACCGGTGTACCAGTAGTACCCGTCGTCGTCGCGCATGTACTTGTCGCCAGTGACGAACCACTCGCCGCGCACGCTCCGCTTGGTGTCGGCGTGGCGATTCCAGTAGCCGGCGCAGGCGGAATCGCCGCGCACCCACAGGTCACCCACCGTACCTTGTTCGACCTCGGCACCGTTTTCGTCGGCGATGCGCGCCTCGTAGCCCTCCACCGGCGTGCCGGAGCACCCCGGGCGTATGTCATCGACGCGGTTGGCGATGAACACGTGCAGCAGTTCGGTGGAACCGATGCCGTCGAGCAACGGTACCCCGGTGACCTCCATCCACTGCTCGCACAACGGCGCCGGCAGCGTCTCGCCCGCGGAGACGCACACCTGCAGGGTGTCGAGGTACCCGGCCGCGGCGCGCGCGCTGAACTCGGGGTCGTTGAGCAACACGTTGTAGAACGACGGCACGCCGTAGAAGTGGGTCACCCCCCGCTGTGCGATCGTCTGCAGCATGTTGCGGGGTGTCGGCTTCTCCGCCACCAGCACAGTGCTGCCTCCGGTCCACATGGGACAGTGCAAGCTGTTGCCGAGGCCGTACGCGAAGAACATCTTCGACGCCGACAGGTGAACGTGCTCCGGTCCCATGTGCATGGTGCGGCGCCCCCAGCAGTCCGCCGAGACCCAAATGTCGTGGTGCAGGTGGATTGCGCCCTTGGGCGATCCCGTGCTTCCGGAGGTGTAGAGCCAGAAGGCCGCCTCGTCGCAGTGGGTGACGGCGGGCTCGACCGCCGCCGCCACGTCGACGATCGCAGCGCCGTCGTGCACGCGCAGCAGCCCCTGCACGGAAACCTGATCGCGCCACGCCTGATCGCCGGCATCGCTATCACCGAAGACGACGAGGTCATGCAGCGCCGGCAACCGGGTGGCAGCTCCCGCCACCGTGTCGACCAGCCAGGGCGCCACAACGGCGACCACGGCGCGGCTGTCACGCAGGAAGAACTCGTAGTCGTCGAACGGCAGGAAGGGGTTGATCGGCACCGCCACCGCGCCGTGCCACATGGTACCCAGAAACGCGCCGACGAAGGCGGGCCCGTCCGGCAACCCCAGCACCACGCGTTGCTCACGCGCCACACCGAGCTCCGCCAGGGCGCCGGCGAACTGCGCTGCCTGCCGGTAAACGTCGCCGTAGGTGAGCTGCCGATCTTGGTAGAAGAACGCCGGGTGATCGCGCCAGCCCGAATCGAGTGCACCCTCGATCAGGCGTGCGGCGATGTTGAGGCGGACGGGGTATTCGGGGGCCTCGGTCGCCGAGCTCATCGACGCAGACGAACGGACCCTTGCCCCAGCAACTCCTCGAGGTCGCTAACCAGCTCGGGGCTCGGTGTCACCCACAGGAAGCGGTTGGGCGCGACCCGGGCACAGAAGCCGTTGGGTTGCGGCCGCTGCAGGGTCAAGGACACCGGCACCTCGCCACGGTGGCGCTCGAGCAAGTTGCGGAGCTTCTCGGGAACCTGGTCCGAGAGCCCGGTGAGCGTCACCGAGATCTGCACCTCGCGGGTCTTGGCATTGGCCTTCTGCTCGAAGAACGAGGTCAGCGACTGAATGTCCGACGCGATCATGCGCGCGCTGTCGCCGTCCTTTTCCGGACGGCCGCTGATCAACACGGCCTCATCCTCGTTGAGGAGGCTGTAGCAGGCGCGATAGGCGTCGGGGAATACGACGACCTCGGCGGAACCCTCGAGATCTTCCACCGTCAGCACCGCCATGCGATCACCCTTGCGGGTCTTCAGGTCGCGGATGCCGGTGATAATCGCGCCGAGCGCAACCTCTTGCGAGCCGTTCATCCCCGGCAGATCAACGGTCGTCGCGTTGGCAAACTCCTCCAGTTCCTTGCGATGCCGCTCGAGGGGGTGCCCGGTGATGTAGAAACCGAGCGACTCCTTCTCGGCGGCCAGGATGTCGCGCTCATCCCAACGCTCGTACGACGACGCCGGGATCTCCACCGAAGCCTCGGCGACACCATCGTCGCCCTCCTCGAGCAGGCCGAACAGGTTGGTCTGGCCCATGCGGCGGTCACGCTGGCGCCGCTGGCCGTTCTCCAGCGCCGGGTCGAGAATTGCCACCAGCTGGGCGCGGGTATCGCCGGGATCGGGATCCTCGCCCGCGCGGCGCATCATCGAGTCGAAGGCGCCGCACTTGATGAGGCTTTCGACCGTGCGCCGGTTGATCCCCTTGCCGAAGTCGACCTCCTCGCAGAACTGATACAGGCTCGAGAACGAGCCCAGCCGCTCGCGCGCCTCGAGGATGGCCAGCACCGCGCCCTCCCCCACCCCCTTGACGGCAGCGAGGCCGAAGCGGATGGCGTCGCCGGTGGCGGTGAAGCTGACGTGGCTCTCGTTGACGTCGGGCGGCAGCACCGCGATGCCCATGTCGCGACACTCCGAAATGTAGCGCACCACCTTGTCGGTGACGTCGCGATCCGAGGTCAGCAGCGCCGCCATGAAGTGCACCGGGTAGTTCGCCTTCAGGTAGGCGGTCTGGTAGGCGAGCAGCGCGTACGCAGCCGAGTGGGCCTTGTTGAAGCCGTAGCCGGCGAACTCCACCACCTGGTCCCAGATCTCCTTGGCGAGATCCGGCGGAACGTTGCGCTCCTTGCAGCCGGCGACGAACTTCTCCTCCATCGAGGCCATGACCTCGGGCTTCTTCTTGCCCATCGCCTTGCGCAGCACGTCGGCCTCGCCGAGCGAAAAGCCGGCGAGCTCGGAGGCGATCTGCATGACTTGCTCCTGGTACACGATGACCCCGTAGGTCTCTCTCTGGATCGCTTCCAGCTGCGGCAGCAGGTACTTCACCTTGGCAGGGTCGTGCTTGCGTCCGATGTACTCGTCGATCATGCCGGAACCGATCGGTCCCGGACGATACAGCGCGTTCATCGCGATGAGGTCTTCGATGCGGCTCGGCCCGAGCTTGCGCAGCGCGTCGCGCATACCCGACGACTCGAACTGGAAAATGCCCGAGGTCGCACCGTTGGCGAAGATCTCGAAGGTCTTGACGTCGTCCAGCGGGATGTCGGCGCTGGTCATCTCGACGCCGGTCTCGCGGGTGATCGAGGCGAGGGCGTCATGCACCACGGTGAGCGTCTTGAGGCCGAGGAAGTCCATCTTCAGCAGACCGATGGCCTCGACGTCGTTCATCGGGTACTGCGTGGCGACGGCGTGCTCCTGGTGGCCGCCGTTGCCCGACGCCGGCCGGTACAGCGGTACGTAGTCGGTCAGCGGCTGGTCGGCGATGACCACGCCGGCGGCGTGGGTCGAGGCGTGCCGCACCTGGCCCTCGAGCTGGCGCGCCAGGTCGACCAACTCGGCGACCTGCGGGTCCTTGTTGATCGCCTCCTGCAACGCCGGCACCGTCTTGACGGCCCCGTCGATGGTCGCGTCGAGCTCGTTGGGAATGAGCTTGGCGACGCGATCGACGTCGCCGAAGGACATGTCCATCACGCGACCGACGTCGCGGATGGCCGCCTTGGCCGCCATGGTCCCGAAGGTGATGATGTGCGCCACACGATCGCGGCCGTACTTGTCGGCGACGTAGTCGATCACCTCGCCGCGCCGCCGCATGCAGAAGTCGATGTCGATATCCGGCAGGCTGATGCGCTCCGGATTGAGG
>JASFRZ010000392.1:0-4825 GCA_050114655.1 Acidobacteriota bacterium | reverse complement strand
GGCGTGGATCTGGGCGCGGCGACCGTCGCTGAAACCGACGTCGGCGTAGCAGATCCCTTCGAGCTCCTGGTCGGGCATGAGCTCCTCGGCAAGCACGGGGATAACACCGAAGCGATAACCGTTCAGCGGCGAGTAGTAGTAGATGGTCTGGTAGCGCTCGTCCTCCGGCAGGGTGGAGTTGGAAGCGACGTAGAGGTGGCCGTTGGGGGAAAAGCAGGCACCTTGCACTTTGGTCGGCGGCGGATCGAGGATGAGCTTCTCGCCGATGTACTTGCCGGCGAGGTCGTGCTTGAAGAATTCGCCGCTGCGGTAGGTGTAGTAGAGACCGTCCCAGGGGTTGATACCCTGGAACTCGACGCGGCCGCCGGTGCTGCCGTCGTCTTTGGGCGGGCGCTCGAGCTCGACCCAGCGCTCGAAGCTCAGGTTCGCCCCCTGGCTCTTGAACACCACCACGTTCGACTCGGGGTACTTGGGGCTGTCCTCCTGCCAGAAGTGGGACACGTGTACGAGGCCGTCGTGGTAGGTGAGCTGGCCCCAGTGACAGTCGCTCTCGGTGCTGGCGATGGGATGCGGGACGTCGATGTACTTGATGCGCTTGACCCACGCGCCGTCGCCGACGCCCTGTGCGGGATCGAATACGTAGATCGCCTTGTCCTCGTGACCGGGCTTCGCCTGGTTGGCGTTGCAGGAGAAGATCCAGTGGCTGCCGTTCCAGGCGACCCCCTGCACCTCGTCGGTCCAGAAGTCGTCGCGGAAGATGTCCGAGACCTGCTTCCACTGGCGCGACGGCGGCGCATCCATCGAGCGCATCGCCTGGCGCAAGCTGTTCGGCCGCGAGTAGAAGGCCTTGTATGAGACCGCCTCGTGCGGGCCGATACCGATCTTCTGCAGTTGCTTGCGGTAGCTGATCGTGGCCATGGCCGGCCTCCTACAGCAACGAGACGAGCACGGGAATCAACCCGGTGCCCGCTTCGAGGGGCGCCATTGCTTTGCCCAGAACCGCGCCGTAGGCGCGCTGCGGATCGACCGCCTTCATGGCGTGCCCGCGCGTTGCCGAGGTGGTGAGCAAATCGCCCACGCCGATGGCGCCGAAGCCGGCGTCAACCTTGCAGAAGACCTTGCCGTTGAGGGCCATCGGCGGCTCGCCGCGGTTACCCTCGTCGCGGTTGAGCACGATGCCCGGCCGCACCCCCTGTGCCCCGGAAGCAACGCCGGCGACACGCTTGTCGTAGGGAGTGTCGCATGCGCCCAGGGTGGCGCCGTCGCCGACCACCAGCACGGTGCCGGGCTCGATGCCCGGCCCGCGCAGCGGGAAGCGCTCGGCGCAGTCGGCGCCGGACAGCTTGATGTCGCCCTCGCTGCCGTCGATCACCACCCGGTTTTCACCCCGCCCGGCGGTCACGATGCCGTTGCCGCCGTCGACCGAGAACGATGAGTGCCCTCCCTTGTCGAGAATCAGGATCTCGCCGGATTTGCCCTCACAGCCGAGAAACAGGCCGGCCTCGTTGCCTGACAGCCGCCCCACCTCGGTTCCGTTGCGGTCGCGCAGGACCAGGTAGCCGGGCTTGCCCTCGCCACCGAGCTGCAGCGTCGCCGTCAGGCCGTTGAACTCCAGCACCGGCGCGGCCTCGTTGTCGAGTATCGAGAAGTCTCCGGCGTTGCCGATGTTGCCAACCGACAGCTTGGCGTTGGTGCCCTCGGCGTAGACTGCCGGCCGGCCCATCGGCCCCATGATGCCGATCGACCCCGGCGCATTCTGGGCGCCGAGCACCAGGCCGCCGCGCATGCGGGCGAGCGAGCCGGTGACCTGGAACATGACGACGGCCTGGTCGTCGAGCACGCGCAGATCGCCCGCGGTGCCGTGGGCGCCGAGCGAGAGCCTGGCGGACGCGCCCTCGAGCTGAATGGTGTCGATGTCGGCCGCCGTGGCCCTCAGCGCGATGCCCGTTCGCGCATCGATCTTGGCCAGTTCCACGCCGTCCGGGTCGAGGAGCCGCACGCTGCCGGATTTGCCGTGGTTGCCGGCGTACACGGCCCCTCGGTTGGCCATGAGCTTGATGGTGGCATTGGAACTGTCGTCACGTACTTCGACCTCATCGTTGAAGTGCGCCATCGGGATGCTTCCCTGGCCCCCATTTGGTAAGACGGCGACTGCTGTCGGTTACCAGGGTAGGACAAAGGGAGTCTTCGCGCCCGGAGCGGGGGACCGGGCGATCATGCAATCCGGGTCGGCGCTGTCCACCCTAATGTGCGGAGCCTCGCCTGCCGCTGTCATCGAACAGAACGATCGCCGGATCGCCGCGGGTCTCGATGAGGTGCTCGATGTGGGCGACGAGCTTGTCGCGGCGGCGCAGGATCCAGTCGATCTCGAACGACGACAGCGGCGGCGACAGCAACTCTGCCAATTCTTCGCGTTGCAGCGCCTGGATGCGCTCGAACAGTCCGCGGCCGCAGCTGTTCACCCTCTCGAGATAGGGCATCTTGTCGCCACGCTGGAACGAGCGCGAGTGGTCGATCAGCCACAGGTCGCCGTCCTCGTCCATGAGGAAGTTGCGGGCGTGGCGATCGACGTTGCCGATGAGTGAGTCGAACACCCACATGTTCTGCAGCTGCTGGCGCCAGCGCTGCACCGAGGGCGGTTCGACGCCCTCCCGGGCTCGATCCTCCTCCATCATTGCGCCCTCCAACCAGGCCTGCAGCGTCACCCGGCGGCCCCCGATCTGCCGGAAAGCCACCGGCGGGATGGCGTCGAGCCCCAGGTACCGCGACAGCCGATAGGCGGGCACGTCGAAGATGAACGAGTCGCGCAAGCGGGCGTAGAACTCCCCGTCGCTGGTGCGCACCTCCTCGAACGTCTCCTCGTAATCCCGCAAGGCGGCTTCCATCCGCACGCCGTCCTGCTCGAGGACGACCCTGCGCGGATTGGTGATGCCGAAGGCGATTTCCTCGGAGGACCCGATCTCGGCATTCTCGAGAAACGCGATGACGCGCTCGTCGGACTGGAACGGCAGCGGCTTGCCGTCGGGGTCTTTCCACTTCGCCTGGGCAAACGGAACAGCGGCGCTCGTCGGTAGGGCGACAAGAGTCGCGGTCGCCGACGCCAGGAGCATGACGACGAACACTGCGGGTAAGCGCCTGCGGTTGCTCATGGTCCTGCTCCTTGCCGCGGTTCAACTCGTACGTGGAGGCTTCCAGCGAGATCCGCGGGCCACACACTAGGCGGAGGCCGAAGAGCGATCAAGGGACAACACCTCATCCAGGCATGGCCGGCGCTTCTCCTGAAACCTCGCCCTGGCTCCTCATCGTGGCGGCGGCCATAATGCAGTCGACAACGCGGCAACTGCCACTCAACAAAGGGAGGACAATATGCCCAAGTATCTCGTTCAAGGGTCGTACCAGCCGGCCGGCGTAAAGGGGCTCATGGCCGATGGCGGATCGGGCCGCCGCGCCACCATCGAGAAGTTCATCGGTGACATGGGCGGATCGGTCGAGGCTTTCTACTTCGCGTTCGGTGACCAGGATGTGTACGTGATCCTCGATGCGCCCGACAACGTCTCCGCTGCGGCCGCCTCGATGGCGGTGAACGCATCCGGCGCAGTGGCGCTCAAGACCACGGTGCTGCTGTCCGTGGAGGACATGGACGCGGCGGTGAAGATGGGGACGAACTACCAGCCGCCGGGAGCCTGACGGGCGCGGCTGGATGGCGCCGGGGGAGCCCTCACTCCCCCAACCCGGCCATGCGCAGGCCCTCGACGGACATCTCCACCACGTCCGGCGGCAACCACTTCGAGAGCTCGGCTTCGGCGATGTCGGCAAGATCCGGCACCATCGCCAGGGCCTCGTCCAGAGCCCGCCGCGCCTCGTCGCGGCGGCCCAGGCGCGCGTAGCAAAAGGCCAGCACGACGGGCGTGTAGAAATAGGTGGGCATGTTGATGTGCTGGGCCACGGCGAGCGCCTCCTGCCACTCCTGCCTGCGGTAATGCCACCAAACCTCGGCAAACGAGAACCAGCCGGGGTGATGGGGGTTGAGCCTGGCGGCGTCGCGCGCCAGTTGCACGCCGTGATCCCAGTCACCGCTGTACGCCATCAGGATGCCCATGAACGCCACGGTCACCGCGTCCCACGGGTTGAGGGCGATGGCGCGATCGGCGGCGACGCGGAAGGGCTCGAACTCCTTGCGGAAGAAATGGGCCTGCGCCAGCGCATGCTGGCCGAGATGCGCAGCGGGATCGATGGTGGTGGCGCGGCGCGCCGCGTCGAGGGCGCGCTGCAGCGGGTCGGGCCGCACGTTGAAGCCGTGCTTGTGCTCCTCGCAGACCATCAACGAGAGGGCAGCCCAGGCGTTGGCGGAGCGCGGATCCTTCTGCACGGCGCGCTCCAGATTGGCGCGTACTTCCGCATGCTCACCGGCGGAGAGGTCGTGGTAGTAGTTGAACTTGCGCAGCACCGCCTCGTACGGGGTCAGGGTCTCCGGCGGCCGCGCCTTGAGCAGCTCGCCGATGACCCGCGGCAGCACGCCGGCCAGATCGCAGGTGGTCGAGCAGATGCGCGCGGCGATGTCGTCCTGCAGCGCGAACACATCGCCGGCGCCCAGCTCCCGGTCGTAGTTTTCGGCCCATACGTGCGCGCCGGTCGCAGCATCGATCAGGCGAGCGCGGACCCGGGTTGTGCGGCCGGCGCGACGCACGCTGCCCTCCAACACGTAGCGCGCCCCGAGTTGCTCGGCGACGGCATCGGCATCGAGCGGTCGGTTGCGCAGCGCAGGGCTCGCTTCGGCCGAAACGACGTTCATGTAGGAGAAACGTGCCAACCCGGCGAGCAGGGT
>JASFRZ010000391.1:0-4847 GCA_050114655.1 Acidobacteriota bacterium | reverse complement strand
GCTGGTCGAGTTGTTCAACCAGATGACGCTCGATCTGCGCGGCGGCCAGGAGAGCCTGCGCCAGTCACGCGACTCGCTGCAGGCGACCAATACCGAGCTCGACGAGCGGCGCCGGTACATGGAGGCGGTGCTCGCCAACATCGCCACCGGCGTGGTGTCCCTCAACAGCGAAGGCGAGATCACCACCTTCAATCGCGCTGCCGAGCGCATGCTGGCAATCGACGCCCCCGACGCCATCGGCCAGCGCTTCGAGAACGCGCTCAACGAGGACTCGTTCGCCGGGCTCAAGGATCTCATCGAACGCGCCAAGGCGCGCCGCGCTCCACTCGAGGACGAGCTGTCGCTCGACGTCAACGGCTCGCGGTTGACGGTGGCGGCACACTGCACCAGCCTGCGCGACAACGCCGGCGCTTACATGGGCACGGTGGTGGTCCTCGACGACCTCACCGAGCTGATCACCGCGCAGAAGACCGCCGCCTGGCGCGAGGTGGCGCGACGCATCGCGCACGAGATCCGCAACCCGCTGACGCCGATTCAGCTTTCCGCGCAGCGCATCGCGCGTCGCTACCGCCGCGCCGCCGGCGCCGAGGGCCACTTCGACGTCATCGAGGAGGGCACCCGCACGATCCTGCAGGAAGTCGACACCCTCAAGGGGCTGGTGAGCGAGTTCTCGCGCTACGCCCGCATGCCGACGGTGTCGCTGGTGCCGTCGAGCCTGCACGAGATCATCGAGAACGGCTTGCTTGCGTGTGCCAGCATGCACGACGGCATCCGCGTGGAACGCCGCCTGTCCGCCGAAGTGCCGAGCATCCAGGCCGATCCCGACCAGCTCAAGCGCGCCTTCACCAACCTTTTCGACAACGCCGTCGAGGCGATGGAGGGCGAGGGCACGCTGCGGGTATCCACCTCGTACGACCCCGAGATCGAGACCGTCCGCATCGAGGTGACCGACACCGGCCCGGGCATAAAGCCGGAGGACAAGGACCGGTTGTTTTTGCCCTACTTCTCGCGCAAGCGTGACGGCACCGGCCTCGGCCTCGCCATCGTGCATCAGATCGTCGCCGACCACAGCGGCTACGTTCGCGTCAACGACAACCAGCCGCGCGGCACGATCTTCACCATAGAGATCCCCTGTTGAGCGCCGCGCCGAGCATCCTGATCGTGGATGACGAGCGCAACGTGCGCGCCACCCTCAAGGGCGTGCTCGAAGACGAAGGCTACCGCGTGCGCACCGCCTCGAGCGGCGAGGAGGCGATTCGGGCAGCAGCGCGGACCGTTCCCGACCTCATCCTTCTCGACATCTGGCTGCCCGGCATGGACGGCATCGAGGTGCTCGAGAAGCTGTCCGACAACGGCAGCGACGCGGTGGTGGTGATGATTTCGGGCCACGGCTCGGTGGAGACCGCGGTGCGCGCCACCAAGCTGGGCGCGTTCGACTTCATCGAGAAGCCGCTGTCGCTCGACCGCGTGCTGCTCGTGGTAGCCAACGGTGTGAAACAGAAGTCGCTGCAGGACGAAAACCTGCGCTTGCGCGCCGAGGTCAACGAACGCTGGGACATGGTGGGCGAATCCGATGCCATCGTCTCTCTCCGAGAGCAGATCCGCCGGGCGGCGCCGACCAACGGGCGCGTGCTGATCTTCGGCGAGAACGGCACCGGTAAGGAGCTCGTCGCGCGCCGCATCCACGCGCTGTCGCAGCGCGCCACCGAGCCCTTCGTCGAAGTCAACTGCGCTGCCATCCCCGACGAGCTCATCGAATCCGAGCTGTTCGGCCACGTAGAGGGCGCCTTCACCGGTGCGGTCTCCAACAAGCGCGGCAAATTCGACGTCGCCGACGGCGGTACGCTGTTCCTCGACGAGATCGGCGACATGAGCATGCGCACCCAGTCAAAGGTGCTGCGTGCTCTGCAGGAGCAGACCTTTCAACCGGTCGGCTCGACCGAGGACCACGTTGTCGATGTGCGGGTGATCGCCGCCACCAACAAGGACCTGCAGGAAGAAATCAACGAGGGGCGCTTCCGCGAGGACCTCTACTACCGCATCAACGTCATCCCGTTCCACGTCCCGCCGCTGCGCGAACGGCGGGACGACGTGCCGCTGCTGGCGGAGTTCTTCCTGCGCGAGGCTGCCGCCGAGTACGGCATCAGCCCCAAGCACCTCACCGAGGAGGCCATCGCCCGACTCTCGGCGTACCGCTGGCCGGGTAACGTACGCCAGCTCAAGAACGTCTGCGAGCGGCTGATGATCATGGTCTCGGGCGACACCATTCACGAGGCCGACCTCGACCCTGCCCTCGACGTGCTGGGCGCTGCCGAGCAGCGCGACCCGCGCGGCGACCTCGCCCTGCGCGAGGCGCGCGAGCTATTCGAACGCCGTTTCATCCTCACCAAGCTGCGTGAGCACGGCGGCAACGTGAAGCGCACCGCCGAGGCGCTCAACATCGAGCGCTCGCACCTGTACCGCAAGATGAAGTCGTACGGGATCGAGCCGGCGGACGTGGTCACGGAGTGACGCACCCCGCGAATCACTGGGAGAACCCGCCGGAAGCCATGCAGCGGGGCCGAACGCCGGCGCACGCATTGACCGTCGGGGCGCACCATTGCTAGCATCGGCGTGCCCACCCTTGCCAGGGACGAGAGCGTCTTGAAGTGCCCCCAATGCGGACTTGTGACGTTCGACGACTTGCCGGAATGTCCCCGCTGCAAGGAATCGTTCGCACTTGTTCGACCGCTAGCATCCTCCTCGCTCGATGGCGCCCGGCACATGCTCCGGGACGATCCCGAACTGCGCCTGAGGCTGCGCGACAGGCTGCACCGGGCGCGTCTCGACCGTCGCAAGCAAAACGAGAACCCCATGGCGAGCGGACCCGATCCCGACGCACCGGACTGGTTCGAGCCCGAGATCGACGACGAAGACCTCGACGTCGACGCCGCACCGCCGCCGGGGGCGGGTGAGCGCAGCAAGGAGAGCACGGTCGTGCACATCGACGATCTATCGCCTGACGACGTGAGGGGTGGGGCCACGACCGCCGACTCGGACAGCGAGGTCGACATCATCGAAGCTTCGCGCGAGACGGACGACGACGAGCCGTCATTCAACGGCGATATTCCCGGGTTCAGCGACTGGCGTGAGGAGTTGCGCGAGCGCCTCAAGCGTATCCGCGCGCGCCGGGAACAGGAACGGCAGACCGACGAGGAAGACGAACCCGAGGAGGAGACGGCCGAGGAGATCGTGGCTGCCGCAGAGGCTGACGATGTCGCCGCCGCGGAAACAGAGGAGGTCGCCACCGTCGGCGAGACGGAAGATCTCGAGGTCGCTGACCAGGCTGACGAAGCCGAGGCCATCGACGAAGAGCAAGAAGCCGAGGGCGTGGACGAGGAGGAAGAGCTCGAGGTCACCGTCGCCGCGGAGGAGCCCGAGGAAGTCGTACTCGACGACGACCTCGAGGAAATCGAAGCCGTCGACGACGAGGAAGAGCTCGCCGCTGCGCCGGCCACCGCAGGCGACATCATCGCGCGGATCGTGGACGGCTCGGACGCAGGCCCGCCGGACGCCCTCATCCTGGGCGAGCGGAAGGCCGCGCCGGTGGCCGAAGACGACGAGGAAGGAGTCGCGTTCGAGGCCGCCGCCGAATCCGAGGAGCAAGACGAAAAGGTGGGCGAATCGGCCTCGAATGAGGAGGCCGACGAGGAGGCCATCGAGCCGGCTGTCGGCGCCACGGAGGAAGACGACGGGATGGTCTTCGACCTCGAGGAACCGGCGGGCGACAAAGAGGACTTCATCGTGCTCGACCTCGAAGAGCCGGACATCGCTCAGGTCGAGGATATCGAGAAACCGGTTGCCTCCAACAACGCGGACGACACCTTCAGCTGGGGCGAGGCCGGGGCCGACAGCGATGCAGTCGCCGGTTTTCGCATGGTACCCAAAACCACCGACGACGACCTCGACGAGATCTTCAGCGCAGCGCCGACGAGCGAGGAGGAGGGCGAGGTCGCCGAGGTCCTCGACCGCGACAAGAACGAGGAAGAAGAGCGGGCACCGACCAAGGTCGCGCCGGCCGACGACGACAAAACACCGGAGCTCGAGTTCGACGAGGTGCCGCGGCCCACCACCCCGGCGCCGGAGATCGATCTTATCGAAGATGAAGGTGAGGACGAGGATCACGCACTGGAGTGGGACGAAGAGGAGGAGCTCGTCACCGCGAGGCACGGGTCGTCGGCCGCGCCGCTCGGCGAGCGCGCCGCCGCCGCAGTGTGCGACACGCTGGTGCTGACCGCCATCGGCATCGCCCTGGTCGGCGCCGCCGCCTCCGGCGCCGACGTGCCCTTCCGCCAGATCCTCGTCGAGGAGACGCCATGGGTCGGCCTCGCCTGGGCGATCTTCGCGGTCGGCTACTCTGTGTTTCTGGTCGGCGCCTGTGGCCAGACCATCGGCCGCATGGTGATGCGGGTACGCGTGGTAGGCGATGACCAGTTCAGCGTCGGATTCGGTCGCGCCGGCAAGCGACTCGGCTTCTGGGTGATCTCGGCGGCGCCGCTGCTCGCCGGCATGCTGCCGGCGCTGCGCGACCCGCAACGCCGCGCGCTGCACGACCGCCTCAGCCACACACGCGTCGTAAAGGCGTAGCCGCCGGTCTCGAGCTCGACGCCGGACGGCGCGCGCGGACGCCAAGTGCCCTGACAACGCGCGAAGCTCGTGCACACAGGTTCCCACTCGTGCCCAGATGCCCCCCGCGAAAAGCGCCTTTACCCGTTGACTGCGCCCGCCTCGAAGCTATGTGATGGTGTGCGGGGACCGGCACTGGCAACAGCGGGAGGAACGTAATGCGCAAGTTCAGACTGTTGCTG
>JASFRZ010000390.1:0-4849 GCA_050114655.1 Acidobacteriota bacterium | reverse complement strand
CTTGGCGGTACTCTGCGGCGCCGCGCTGCCGGCGATCGCCGGCAGCGCTACCGGGCTTTCGCAGGACAAGGAGACCTTCCGCGCCACCGCCCAGGCCCTCGGTACCGGCGCCAACGGGCAAACCGCGGTGATCATCTCGGTCGAGCGCTGGAGCAGCGACGAGGAGCGCGACCAGCTCGCCTCGGTGCTCGCCGAGGAGGGATCCAACGCCCTCGCCGAAGCGCTCGCCGAGCAGGAAGAGACCGGATTCATCCGCTTTCCCCGGGTGCAATCGCGCTATCCCAGCGTGCGGCTGCGCTACGCGCGCTCGTTTGCCCACGACGGGGGCCGCACCATCATCCTCGCCACCGATCGACCGATCGGCTGGGCCGAGGCAGTGGTACGGCCGCAGCGCACGATCAGCAGCCAGATCACCCTGATCCAGCTCAACGTCGATGCCAACGGCAACGGCGAGGGCGCCATGGCCGTGGGGGCCGAGCTGGCGCTCGATCCGGACACCGGGACGCTGTCGGTGAAGAGCATCTCGAGCCAGCCGGTGCGGCTGGTCAACGTGCGCCACTGACGCCGGCGCGGGGGCTTCAAGCGTAGATCAGCGCGGCAACGCGCTCGAGGCCGTCGACGTCCGCCCGGCTGAACGCGTCCGGCCTCTCGGAGTCGACGTCGAGCACCGCGCGGGTCTCGCCCGCCGCGTCGCGCACCGGGACGACCACCTCACTGCGGGAGCGCGCATCGCAGGCGATGTGGCCGGGAAAGGCGTGCACGTCGGGCACAAGGATCGATTCGCCGCGGTCGACCGCGGCCCAGCACACGCCGGTGTGGCGCGCCAGCAGCATGCAGGCGAGCGGGCCCTGGTACGGCCCGACGATCAGGTCGCCGTCGACCAGCCGGTAGAACCCGGTCCAGAAGAAGTGCGGCATCTTGTGGTGCAACAACGCCGCGGCCGAGCCCATGCGCGACACCGGGTCGGCGACCTTGGCGTAGAGCTCTTCGAGCTGCGCCTCGATACGGCCGTAGCGCGCCAGCAGTTGGTCCTGTCGGCGATCGGTTGTTGTGGTCACGATGAGCCTCACGATCGAAGGGAACGACTCCGGTTGAGGATCGGTCATCGGCGCCCGAGCGGCAAGGCCTCGAAGCACGATGTGCGCAGGGGCGCCGCGCCGTCGCGGCGCTTGACACCGCCGCGACGCACGGGGAGGCTAGGGGCTCTCCCCGACCTCGGACCAGGGCAACCACCTCATGCTGCGCGATCTCAAAGAGGCCTTCCGTGCCGTTCGCGGCAACCCCGGAGTGACCTTCGTGGTCACCGCCACGCTGGCACTCGCCATCGGCGCCAACACCGCGCTGTTCTCGGTGCTCAACGGCGTGCTGCTGCGCCCCCTGCCCTATCCCGATCCCGACGCGCTGGTCATGTTGTGGGAGACCAACGCGTCGCAGAACATCACCGAATCGACCGTCTCGACCGGCAACTACCGCGACTTCCGCGAGCGTGCCGGCGCCTTCGACGGGCTGCTGGCGGCATACCGCTACGAAGGAAACACGCTCACCGGCGTCGACCGGCCGGAGCGCCTCGAGACCGTGCTGGTGTCGCCGATCCTGTTCCGTACCCTCGGCGTCGACGCTGCCCTCGGCCGCACGTTCCTGCCCACCGAGGAGGCGCCCGGTAACGAGAAGCTCGCCGTCATCAGCCACGCCTGGTGGCAGCGCCGCTTCGGCGGCGACGACGCGATCGTCGACGACACCATCTCGCTCGACGGCGAGCCCTACACGGTGGTCGGCGTGATGCCGGAGGGCTTCGAGTTCCCTGCCGGCGATCCCGGCGTCGAGGTGTGGCTGCCGCTGACCCTCGACGAGGGGGCACAGCTCGACCGGCCGCACCGCATGTACAACGTCGTCGGGCGGCTCGCCGATGGCGTAACCGTGCGGCAGGCACGCAGCGAGGTCGAGACCATCGCCACGCAGATGGCGGTCGAGTTTCCTGCCTCCAACGAGAACTGGAGCGCCGCGCTGGTGCCCGCCAAGGAGCAGCTCGTCGGCAACATCGGCGCCACCCTGTGGGTGCTGTTCGGTGCGGTGACGCTGGTGCTGCTGATCGGCTGCGTCAACGTCGCCAACGTCCTCGTGTCGCGCTCCAGCGAGGTCGCCAAAGACTACGTCATTCGCGCCGCGCTGGGCGCCGGGCGTGGCGAGCTGCTGCGCCGCTCGCTCGCCGAGAGCATGGTGCTGGCATCCTTCGGCGGATTCGCCGGCTTGCTGGTGGCACTTTGGGGGGTCGGCATGCTGCGCTCGGTGATCCCCGACTCGGTGCCACGCGGCAGCGACATCGGCATCGACGGCACCGTGTTCGGCTTCGCCGTGCTGCTCACCTTCGGTGCCGGGCTGCTGTTCGGCATGCTGCCGGCACTGCGCGTGCTGCGCCAGGACATCGTGGAGGTCCTCAAGGGCGGCGGCGGACGCGGCTCCTCCGGCGGTCGGCGGGCGCGCTGGTGGACTGACGCGATGATCGTGGTCGAAGTAGCGCTGGCGTTGGTGCTGTTGGTGGCGGCCGGCTTGATGGTGCGCAGCTTCGCCGAGCTGTCGCGCGTCGACCCGGGGTTCCGCAAGGAAGGCGTAACCTCGCTGATGATCTCGCTGCCGCCGTCGCGCTATCAAGGTTTCGAGCAGAACCGCCAGTTCTTCCTCGAGCTGCTCGAGCGGGTGCGCGCCACGCCCGACATCAAGGCCGCCGGCGCGGTGACCCGCCTGCCGATGAGCTCGCTGGGAACCGCCTTCGAGATGCCGTTCACCGTGAGCGGCCTGGAGAGCGAGTCCCCCACCGAACGGCCGCGCGCCGACTATCGCGGCGTCATCCCGCAGTACCTGCGGGCAATGGGCGTCCCGCTGATCCGCGGCCGACTGTTCAACAACGAGGACGGCATGGACGGGCGCGAGGCGGCGATCGTCAACCAGGCGCTGGTGCGGCGCTTCTTCCCCGACCAGGACCCGGTCGGCAGGATCCTCGACATGCCGATGGCGGGCTCGGCGGAGATCGTCGGCATCGTTGGTGACACGCGCCACGACGGCCTGCAGTCCGACGTGCGGCCGGAGCTGTACGTACCGTTCCGCCAGCTTGCGCTCGCCGACATGCACGTGGTGGTGTACTCGGACCTCGAGCCGACGCGCGTCGCGGCGCTGGTCGAAGAGGAGCTGCTGGCGATGGACTCCGAGCTGCTGCCCACCGAGGTCACCACCATCGCCGCGCTGCTCAGCGAATCGATCGCGCAGCCGCGCTTCAACATGGCGCTGCTGGTCGGCCTCGCGGTGTGCGCCGCGGCGCTCGCCGCGGTCGGCATCTACGGCGTGGTGTCGTACTCGGTGGTGCAGCGTACCGGGGAGATCGGCGTGCGCATGGCGCTGGGAGCGAGCGCCGCGGACACCGTGGCGATGATCGTGGCGCAGGCATTGTGGGTGGTCGGCCTGGGCGTTGTACTCGGCGCCGCCGGCGCCATCGGCGCGGCGCGCTTCATGCAGGGCCTGCTGTACGGCGTCGACGCCACCGACCCGCTCACCTACGTATCCGTCGGCGCGCTCGTCGTGGCGCTCGGCGCGGTCGCCGCCGCCATACCGGCACGGCGCGCCACCGGGGTGGATCCGGTAGACGCACTGCGCAAGGAATAGCGCAAACCGCTACAGCCGCGTCCCCATGATCGGTAGCCGCCGGATGCGCGTGCCGGTAAGCGCGAAGACGGCATTGGTCACCGCCGGGATGGTCGGCGGCAGCGCCGGCTCGCCCACACCGCCGGGCTCCTCGCGGCTCTCGATCACGTGCACGTCGACCTCGGGCATCTCGTCGATGCGCAGCAACTGGTAGTCGTGGAAGTTGCTCTGCACCGCACGGCCATTGCGAGTGGTGATCTCGCCGTACAGTGCGGCGGTCAAACCGTTGACCACGCAACCGACGGTCTGCGCGTTGACATTGAGCGGGTTGATCACCATGCCGTAGTCGGCCCCGACCGTGATCCGGTGGACGCGCGGAAAGCCGGCGTTCACCGACACCTCGGCGACCGCCGCCACGTAGCCGCCCTTGTCGATCACCAGGCCGATGCCGCGCGCGCGACCCGCCGGCGGATCGCTGCCCCAGCCGGACGCCTCGGCGGCGACCTCGAGGGCGCGGCGGATACGCGGCGCGTTGTCCAGCATCGACAGGCGGAACTCCAGCGGGTCACGTCCGGCGGCATGCGCGAGCTCGTCGACGATCGTCTCGGTGATGAAGCAGTTGCCCGACGGGCCGACCGAGCGCCAGTAGCCGGTCGGCACGCGCACCTTGGGGTCCGGGCGGCCGTAGTCGATCAGCAGGTTGGCGACCTCGTAAGGCATGCTCACCAGGCCGTCGACCGCATTGCCGTCCGGCCGTGGGCCGCTGCCGCCGCGCCCGCGACCGTTGCTGCTGCCGGTTGCCGACAGCGGCTGCGATACGGCGCGCAGGCGATACGCGGCGATCCTGCCATCGGCATCGACACCGCCCTCGAAGCGGGCGTACGCTGCCGGCCGGTACAGGTCGTGGCGCATGTCCTCGGTGCGTGACCACAGCACCTGCACCGGACGGCCGACCTTCATCGCCGTCTCCACCGCGTCCTCGACGAAGTCGGTCGCCGAGCGCCGCCCCAGGCCGCAACCCAGGAACATCGGATGGGCGACGACGTTCTCGATCGGCACGCCGGTCAGCCGCGCCGCGGTGCTCTGCACACCCTGAGGGTTCTGCGTCGGCGCCCAGACCTCGACGCGGTCGGCCTGCACGTGCGCGGTGCAGTTCATCGGCTCCATCGTGGCGTGCGCCAGGTAGGGCACCTGGTAGACCGCTTCGACCTTGCTC
>JASFRZ010000389.1:0-4882 GCA_050114655.1 Acidobacteriota bacterium | reverse complement strand
CAGCGTCTGGTCATCTCGCGCGAGCTGCTGCGTGGCTGACGTGGCCGCACGCGAGCGCCTTGCGGAAGATCTGGCCGGGGCGGTCGAACGCCTCGCCGCCGGCGACCGCCGCGTTCTGGCACGCGCCATCACCGCGGTGGAGAACCGCTCCGAGATCAGCGCCGAGCTCATCCGCCTGGCTTTTCCGCGTGCTCGCACCGCGCCGGTGGTCGGCGTGACGGGCCCCAGCGGCGCCGGCAAGAGCACGCTGGTCGACGTGCTCACCGCCGCCTATCGTGCCGACGACACCACCGTGGGCGTGCTCGCCATCGATCCCACCAGCCCGTTCACCGGCGGTGCGTTGCTGGGCGACAGGGTGCGCATGCAACGACACACCGAGGACGCGGGCGTCTACGTGCGCAGCATGGCGACGCGCGGCGCAATGGGCGGCCTGGCGGCCGCGGTGTATGACACCCTGGTGCTGTTGTCGGTCGCCGGCTTCGACCGCCTGCTCATCGAGACGGTGGGCGTCGGCCAGGACGAGGTCGACGTGGCGGGCGTTGCCGACACTACCTGCGTCGTGCTGACGCCCGTTGGCGGCGACGAAATCCAGGCGATCAAGGCCGGCATCATGGAGGTGGCCGACATCTACGTACTCAACAAAGCCGACCTTCCAGGCGCGGACCGCGCCGAGGCGCAGCTCCACGCGTGGGTGACGCGCGTCGAGGACGGCGACTGGACGCCGCCGATCGTGCGCACCGTGGCGCAGCAGGGCGAGGGCATCGACGAGCTCAAGCAGGCCATCGCCGAGCACGAGGAGTGGTATCGCTCGAGCGGTCGGGCGGCGAGTAAGCGCCGCATGCTCGCCAAGATGCGCCTGCACACCCTGCTGCGCGAGCGGCTGGTGCGGGCCGCCCGCGAGCACGGCTTCCGTGCGGCCCGAGAGGACCAGCTCATCGACGCCATCGCGCGCGGCGAGCTCGACCCTTACAGCGCCGCGCAGCAGGTGGTCGACGAGGTCTTCGATCGATGAGCTTCATCGCGCCGGGTCCCATCGACCACGTCGGCATAGCGGTGCGTGACATCGACGCCGCGGCGGAGCGCTACCGCGAGTTGCTCGGGGCGCGGGTCATTCACCGGGAGAAGGTGACAGGGCAGGGCGTCGAGGTTGCCTTCCTGGAGATGCCCGGAGCCACCCGGGTGGAGCTGATCGCACCGCTGGACGACGGCAGCCCGGTGGCCCGCTTCCTCGCCAAGCGGGGTGAAGGCATGCACCACATCTGCGTCCTGGTCGAGGACATCGACACGACGCTGGCGCGCCTCGGCGAGGAGGAAGTGCCGCTGGTCGACGCCGCGCCGCGCTCCGGCGCCGAGGGCGCGCGTATCGCCTTCCTGCATCCGGCCGCTCTCGGCGGTGTGCTGCTCGAGCTCAAACAGAAGGCGGGTTAGCGCGCTACTCGAGTTCGAGCAGCGCGCGGCCGGCGCCGGTCAGCGAGCGCGCTGCGGCTGCAGGAACACCACCGTGCCGTCGGCGTTGACCACCGCGACGCCGGCAGGGCCGCTGCCCGCGGGCACCGCCAGGTCGGGGTTTCCTTCGCCGGCCGGCTGCCGCACGGTGACCTGCTCGGGGCGCTGCTGGGCCCGCACCGCCAGCTCGGCGCGCGTGGGCCCGCGTACTGCCACCCATGGACCGTAGGCGGGGCCGACCACGACCCAGGGATCGTAGCTCGCCAGGTCGAGGTAGCCGCGTGAGCTCAACGCGGTGAGATAGCCTTCCATCTCGGTGCCGTTGCTGGCCTTGAAGGCGTGCAGCTTGGCGTCGAAGGCGGCGACCCACAGCAGGTCCTCTGTCAGCGCCGGGGCGCCGACGACCGGAGTGCCGAGCGGCCGTCGCCAGGCGACACCACCGTCGCGGGCGCGAAGTGCGACGACACCCTGTATGCCGGCACCGAAGTAGACGCGATCGTCGGCGGCGACGGCGCGCGTGATCGGATCGTCGCTGTGATGCTGCCAGCGCACCGCGCCGCTCGCCACGTCGAGGGCGGCGAGCACGCCGTCGGCCGTGGTCACCAGCGCGACGTTGCTCGCGGCGGCAAGGGTCACGGTTCTGGCCTGCTCCAACGACGTGTGCCAGTCACCGCCGCCGAGGCGACCGACCCCGGTCTCGTCGACGTACACCAGCGTGCCGGGTGCCGTGCCGATCTCACGGATCGGCGACTGTAACGGGGTTTGTGACAGCGGCGCGCCGTCGGCCCCGAAGCGCCACAGGCGCGGCGGGATGTCGCCGTCCCCGCGGGTGGCGACGACCACCTGCTGCTCGGCGGTCGCCGGCGGGGCGCTGATTTCGGATTCCAGCTCGATCGGCGCGAAGCGCGGCGTGCCGTCCAGGGTGCTCCAGGCGTGCAAACGGTTGCCGAGGGCCAGGTAAACGCTCTGCTCGCCGACCGCGGGCTGGAGGGACAGGGCGGCGTCGGGGGTGCGGCGCCACACTTCAGCCAGCGGGGCAGGGGCGCGGTCCTCGGCGCGCACCGCTTCGGCGATCGATGCCAATGGGTCGGTCTCGGCGGGCGCGCCGCCGCAGCCGGCGGTCGTCAGCAGCGCCAGCGTTGTCGCCAGCGCGACCACGGACGTTGTCCAGCGGCGTTCCGTCGGCTCGGTGAGCGCCGTCTTACCGTGCGTTGCCGCCGCAGCGACGCGGCTGTTACCCTCGACTGGTCGGCCCGTGGCCGCCTTGATTCCCACCGGGTCCACCCCCTGTTCACGATGCCTACTCTAATCCATTCCGACAGCGCGGTTGCGCCGGCGTTGCGGCGCAAGTACGACGCACTGCGACATGCGGTCGGCGCGCCGGGGTCGGCACTGGTGGCCTTTTCCGGCGGCGTCGACAGCGCTCTGGTGGCCTACGTCGCCCACCGCGAGCTCGGTGCGCGCGCTCTCTCCGTCACCGCCGACAGCGCCGCAGTACCGCGCGCCCAGCTGCGCGACGCGCGCGCCTTCGCCGAACGCTTCGGGCTCGCCCACGAGGTCGTCGCCACTGCCGAGCTCGATGACGAAGGCTACCGCGACAACGCCGGCAACCGCTGCTTCTTCTGCAAGACGGAACTGTACGGCAAGCTGGGCGCTTTGGCACGCCGGCGCGGCTTCGCAGTGGTGCTCGACGGCACCAACGCCGACGATGTGACCGATTATCGTCCTGGCATCGCCGCCGGCAAGGAGCAGGGGGTGGTCAGCCCACTGTGCGACGCCGGCCTGGCCAAGGAGGAAGTGCGCGAGCTGTCGCGTGTGCTCGGGTTGCCGACCTGGGACAAGCCGGCCGCCGCTTGTCTGTCCTCACGCGTCGCCTACGGCATACCGGTGACCGCGGAGGTGCTGGAGCGCATCGAGGCGGGCGAAGAAGGGCTGCAGCGGCTCGGCTTCCGGCAGGTGCGCGTGCGCCACCATGGCGCCATGGTACGCATCGAGGTCGATCCTCAGGAGCTGTCGCGTGCCCTCGATCCGGAGATGGCGCGACGCTTCGTCGATCTGTTCAAGGGGCTCGGCTACGCGCTGGTGTCGCTCGATCTGGAGGGTTATCGCAGCGGCAGCCTCAACAGCGCGCTCGGCGAGGACTGACGCGTCGGCCGCACCCCGGGCGCAAAGGTCTTCTTCCGGCGGGCTACTGGTCGCCCCAGCGTAGCTTGGTGCGCAGCACGTCGAAGTAGGAACGCTTTCCGGTGTGCAGCAGGGAGAAGCGGTGCGGGCTGCGCTCGATGACCACCACCTCGTTGGGGTGGACCGGAATCGCCTCCTGGCCGTCGAGGGTGAGCACGATGTCCTGGTCGTCGGATAGCAGCCGCACGCGGATGTGGACGTCGCCCGGCAGAACCAGCGGGCGGTCGGCGAGCGAGTGCGGACTGATCGGCGACACCACAATGGCTTCCACCTCGGGCAACAGGATCGGGCCGCCGACCGCGAGCGAGTAGGCGGTCGAGCCGGTCGGCGTTGCGGCGATCAGGCCGTCGGCACGATAGCGGGACACGAAGTCGCCGTCGACCGTGACCTCGAGCCGCACGATGCGCGCCAGCAGGGTCTTGTTGACAACCGCGTCGTTGAGCACGTCGCGAACGCGGCGGCCGATGCGGCCGTCGGCGTTCTCCACGCTGGCGCGCAGCATCATGCGGGTACTGCACGTGTAGCGGCCGGCGAGCAGGTCGTCGATGGCGCGCTCGGCCTCGTCGCGCGCCGTCGAGGTCAAGAACCCCAGGCTGCCGTAGTTGATCCCCAATACCGGCGTGTCGGCGGCTGCCGCTGCGCGCGCCACCGACAGCAGCGTGCCGTCGCCGCCGAGCACGACGATCACGTCGGCGGCGTCGGCGAGAGAGTGGAGGTCGGCCTCGATACTGGCGGTGCGGGTCAGCAGGTCGGCGGCGGACTCGTCGCACAGGATCTCGCAGCCGCGCGCGGTCAGCGCTGCGGCGATGTGCTGCAGATCGTCACCGATGTCGGGTGCGTGCGCTTTGGCCACCAGCCCAACGCGGTGGAACGGCCCGCCGTCTGCCGCATTCTCGTCGCTCATGGTCTCCCTTTTCAGCCCTCCGGGACGTCGATCGCGTCGACTATCTCCTGGAGGCTAGCAAATTCCCCCGGCGGGGGCGGCCGTCGGAGCTGCAGGAAACACTCCCAATTGCCCGACTGCCCGCGAATCGGACTGGCGATGGCCCGACACACCGTCCAACCGAGCCCGGAGGCCGCGCTCCCGACCGCCAGCAGTGTCTCGCGGCGCACGGCCGCTGAGTTGACGATGCCGCCGCCGCCGACCTGCTCGGGACCGCACTCGAACTGTGGCTTGACCAGCACCAAGGCGTCGCAAGCGGTGGCGCAGACCGTACCGGCGGCGGGCAGTACCTTGGCGACGCTGATGAAC
>JASFRZ010000388.1:0-4904 GCA_050114655.1 Acidobacteriota bacterium | reverse complement strand
CCCACTGCGCGGGAAGCGCTCCAGCCGATTCAACGCCTCGAGTAGCCCCTCCGCCCACCGGGTCGCCGCCCCGGGATTCTCCATGGCGATGTAGCGCACAGCCTGCGAGAGGGCGTCGACGGCTTGCGGCGACCAGATCAGCCGCAAGGTGACGATCTCGGAGTTCTAACGGCCCCGGTCAAGCCGTTGCGCGAGCTCGATGATCCGCTCCGCGACCTGCTCGTGCGCGAGTCCCTGACCCGCATCGAGCTCCTTCTCCGCGGTCTCGATCTGGCGGCGCAGCTCCAGCTCGCCCACGAGCTTCTCGTACTCACCGACATCCAGCAGCACCGCGGCACTGTGCCCGCGCTGGGTGAGCACCAGGGGCCGCTTCGATTCCTGGACCTGGCGGATGAGGGAGGCGGCGTTCTCACGGAATTCGGTGACCGGTCTGATGTCTTCGTCCAAGCGGGTCCTCCGCAATGTGCTTCTCCTTTATTGGATGGTCACCGAGAGCGGGATTCCAACGTCCATTATGTCGTATGTTTGCACGTACGTCTACATGTACTCCACCGACACAGTCACTGCCCTATGCGATCCTGACGAACATTGGCCGACTTTCGCGGTGCGCCGATCTGTCGAGTCACGGCGTAATATCTCGGCGTTGTAATCCAGTGGGAATCATCTCCGCCCTTCTGTAGAGTTGCCCGCCATGAACCCTGGGGACACGCTCGGCTTTTACGAGATCAAGGAACCGCTCGGCGCGGGCGGCATGGGGGCGGTGTACCGGGCGCGTGATCCGCGGCTCGAGCGCGATGTGGCGATCAAGGTGTTACCGGGTGATTTCGCCACCGACCCCGAGCGGCTGGCGCGCTTCGAGCGCGAGGCCCGGCTGCTGGCGCAGCTCAACCATCCCAACATCGCAGCGATCTTCGGATTGGAAGACGATGGCGAGCGCAGCTTCATCGTCATGGAGGTGGTCGAAGGCGACACGCTCGCCGACCGCATCGCGGCGTCCGGAGCGCTCGAGCTCGACGACGCGCTCGCGGTGGCGCGCCAGATCGCGGAGGCGCTCGAGGCGGCGCACGAGAACGGCGTCGTGCACCGCGACCTCAAGCCCGCCAACATCAAGGTGACCCCCGACGGCCAGGTCAAGGTGCTCGACTTCGGCCTCGCCAAGGCGGCCGAGCCCGCCGGCAGCGCGTCGGGCGTCGACATGAGCCACTCGCCCACCATGGCGGCCGCCACCGCCACCGGCATCATTCTCGGCACCGCCGCCTACATGAGCCCGGAGCAGGCGCGCGGCAAGCCGGTCGACAAGCGCGCCGACATCTGGGCCTTCGGCTGTGTGCTGTACGAGATGCTCACCGGTCACAAGGCGTTCGACGGCGAGACCGTGTCGGACGCCATGGCGGCCATCCTGCGCGCCGAGCCGGAGTGGGTCCGGCTGCCGCAACGACTTCCGCGACCCGTCGATCGCCTGGTGCGCCGTTGCCTGGTGAAGGAGCCGCGCCGGCGCCTGCGCGATATCGGCGACGCGCGCACCGAGCTGGAGGAAGTGCTGGAGAGCGGCGCCACCGGGTCGACATCGGCGGCGCCCGGCACACCGGCCGCAGGCGACGAGCGCGCCGCAGCCGCCGCCGGCGCGCCGCGCCGGGCGTTCGGCCTCGCCTCCTGGCTGCCTGCCGGGTTGGCGGCCGTGGTTGTCGGTGCGCTGGCCTTCTGGCTCGGCTCGACGATGGGCCCGGTCGACGACAGCGCTGCGGGGCCGGTCACTCGCCTGACGATGCCGCTGCCCGACGGGCAGCGGCAGGACCGCATCATGACGCTGCCCCTGGCCATCGCGCCGGACGGCTCGGCAGTGGCGTACGTGGCGCGCACCGACGACGGCGACCAGGGGCTGTTCATCCGTCGCCTCGACAGCTTCGACACCATCGCCGTGCCCGACAGCCACGCTGCCGACATTCCGTTCTTCTCACCCGACAGCCGCAACGTGGGCTTTTTCTCGGGCGGCTACATCAAGCGGGTGTCGGTCACCGGCGGGCCGCCTTCCAACGTCGCCGCAGCTTCCTCGCCGTTCGGTGCCAGTTGGGGGCGCGACGGCACCATCGTCTACGCCCCCAATCTCAACGGCGGCCTGTGGCGCGTGTCCGCCGACGGCGGTGAGCCGGAACGCTTGAGCGAGCCGGATTTCGCGGCCGCAGGGTACGCGCACGTGTGGCCGCAACATCTGCCCGACGGCCGCCACATCCTGTTCACCACCTGGGGTCGCGACGCCTCGGCTACCTACGTGCTCGATCTCCAAACTCGTGAGCGGCGAAGGCTGGGCAACTACCCGGCCGGCGGCGCCATGTACCTGGCATCGGGCCACATCGGGTTTTCCGACAGCAGCGGTAGCGGCACGTTCCTGGCCGCGCCGTTCGACGGAGCGGCCGTCGATCGCGCCGGACCGGCGTCACCCGTTCTCGCCGACGTGCGCTTCATGGATTCGGCGTCGGCGCATCCATACCTGGCGGTATCGGAGACCGGGGTGGCGGTGTACGTGCGCCAGTCGGCTGGGGACGCGCGGCTGATATGGGTCGATCGCCAGGGCACGGTAACCGAAGCCCATCGCGGCGAGCGCGCCTACGCGGCGGTGCGTATCTCGCCCGACGGAACGCGCGCCGTATTTCACGACGAGCAGGGCAATCTGTCGCTGTTGGACTTCGAGCGCGGCGGCGCGGTCGCCTCGCTGCTGCGCGGCACGGAGTTCTACAGCGAGGCACCGATTTGGCACCCGTCGGGTGAGCGGGTGACGATCTCATCGAACGAAGCCGGTAGCTGGGACATCTACGAGATCGATGTCGCGGCGCGCGGCGAGCCGCGACCGCTGGTCACCGGCGATCGCGACCAGTTCGCACGCAGTTGGTCGGCCGACGGTGAGTTGCTGGCCTATCTCGAGGACAACCCCGACACCGGCTACGACATCTGGGTGCTGCCGCGCGACGGGGAGCCGGTCCCGGTGCTGCAATCCCCGGCCAACGAGATCGCGCCGGTGCTGTCGCCCGATGGTGGCCTCATGGCCTTCGTGTCCAACGAGACCGGCCGCAGCGTAGTGTCGGTGATGACCTATCCGGGTGGAGAGCGCAGCCAGGTGTCCGGGGCGGGCGGCGAGTCGCCGGTGTGGGCCCCGGACGGGCGCGAGCTGTTTTACCGCCAGGGTGACTGGCTGATGTCGGCCACCGTCAGCCTCGATCCCGAGCTGCGCGTGTCGGCGCCGGTGCGGCTGATCGAGGCGCGCTGGGACCGTCCCGGTGCTCAACCCCACTTCGACATCGCACCCGACGGCGAGCGCTTCCTGGCGGTGGCCGAGCGTCCCACCACCGAGTTCGTCGTCATTCAGAACTGGTTCGAGGAGCTGCGGCGGGTGGTGCCGCCGAACCGCTGAGTGTTCTCAGCGGCAATCTTCGTCACCAGCGCTCCGCGCGATCCGCGGCTCGAGCGTCACCGCACCATCCTGAGTACAGTTTCCCGTGACACCGACGTGCTTCTTCCGTTAGGATCGCGGGCGGCAGGGACCAGCGGTTCGCCTTCCCCCCGACACCATGACAGATTCGGGCCTTCCACCCACTGTTGCTCGATACGCGATCGAACGGAAGATCGCTGAGGGAGGTTTCGGCGATATCTACCTCGCCACCGACACCGAGCTTCATCGCGCTGTCGCCATCAAGTCCGTACGACTCGAGCCTGGTGCGCCGGAGACACTGCAAGCCCGCTTCCGGCGTGAGGCAGAAGTGCTTGCGCGAATCGATCATCCCTTCATCTGCAAGGTCTACGAGACCCTCGAGGTAGAGGGCAGGACCCTGCTGGTCATGGAGTACGTAGAGGGGCGAACGCTAGCTTCCCTGCTCAGGGAGGGCCCTCTCGGGCTTCGACGCACGCTGAAAGTCGCGCGCGAGCTGTCCGAAGCCCTCGGCTTCGCGCACCAAGCCGGCGTGATTCACCGCGACATCAAGCCGGCGAACGTCATCATCACCCACAACGACCACGTCAAGGTAGTGGACTTCGGCCTCGCCAAGAGGGTCGAGCCGGTAACGGAAGACGCGAGCACCGAGTTGACCGAGCGAGGCAACCTCCTCGGAACGGTGCAGTACATGTCACCCGAGCAGGCCACCGGTGCGGAGCTCGACGGCAGGACGGACGTTTTCTCGTTCGGCGTGATCCTGTACCAGTGCCTCACGGGCAGGCTTCCGTTTGCCGGTAAGGACCGCTCCGAGTATTTCTTCAACCTCCTGAACGGCCGGCGCGAGGATCTCCCCGGCGACATTCCGGGGCGAATGCGCGACGTCGTCGACGGCTGTCTGCGATCGGATCCCGAAGACCGGATCCGTTCGTTCGACGAGATCCTGCGCTGGTTGCGGGATGGGACCGGGATCGATCCGAAGCCCTTGCCATGGCGCGAGCTCGCTCGGAGGTGGGGCTGGGCCGCCGGCCCGGCTCTCGTTCTGGGCGCCCTGATCGCCTGGGCCTTACTCTCGCGGGAGGCGCCGCCGGACATGCCCACCTTTGCCGGATCCGTGCAGACGGCCTTCATCACTTCTCCCTATGATGAGCGCGACCCGCGTCTTTCGCCCGATGGCGGCACGGTCGTCTACGTCTCGAATCGGGGTGGGGGCGAGCGTTTATGGCTGAAGGCAACCGCTGGCGGCGACGCTCAGCCGATCACCGACGAGGCCGTCGGCCTGAAGACTCCCACCTGGTCGTCCCGCGGCGACGAGATCGCGTACCTGTCCATGGAGGGGAGCGAAACGCAGCTCCTGAGAGTGACGCCGTTCGGCGCAGAAAGCGCACCGGCCGTTTGGCTGCAGCACCATGTCAGCGACGTTTCGATCGTTCGGTGGTCGGGTCCGTACGTCTACCTGCTGATCTACGGGGGTTCAGCCGGC
>JASFRZ010000387.1:0-4906 GCA_050114655.1 Acidobacteriota bacterium | reverse complement strand
CGCTGCTGCGAGCCACTACACTGCTTGCATGACTGGTTCGCTGTCCGATTACCGCGAAAAGCGTAACCTCGACAAGAGCCCGGAGCCGTCGGGCGACGCTGCGGACGATTCCCGTTCGGAGCCGATCTTCGTGATCCAGGAGCACGACGCTTCGAGCCACCATTACGACCTACGGCTCGAGGTGGAAGGGGTGCTCAAGAGCTGGGCTGTGCCCAAGGGGCCGTCCACTGATCCCTCGGAAAAGCGCCTCGCGCTGCCGACCGAAGACCACCCGCTCGCCTACGCCGACTTCGAGGGCGTCATCCCGCAGGACGAGTATGGCGGCGGCACCGTGTCGGTGTGGGATCGCGGCCACTATCGCAACCTCAAGCATGACGACGACGGTGACGCCGTGCCGATGGCGGCGCAGATCGACGACGGCCATACCACCTTCTGGCTCGAGGGCGAGAAGCTCACCGGGGGGTACGCGCTGACGCGCACCGGCAGCGGCGACGACGCGCGATGGCTGCTGGTCAAGATGGACGACGACGAGGCCGATGCGCGCCGCAACCCGGTGAGCACCGAGCCGAAGTCGGTTGCCAGCGGGCGCACGCTGGACGAGATCGCCGAGCAGGAGGAGCCGACATCGTTCGACGACGACTGAATGCCGGCGAGTTCGGCGGCGGCGATCGGCGCGGATGAGTCAGCACAGCATCCACGGTCGGGCGTTCGAGATCAGCCACCGCGACAAGGTGCTGTACGCCGAGGACGGCATCACCAAGGGCGATGTCATCGACTACTACACGCGCGTCGCCGAAATCATGCTGCCTTACGTCGAGGGGCGCTTCATCTCGATGCAGCGGTTCCCCGACGGGATCGCGGCAGAGGGCTTCTACGAGAAAGAGGCGCCGGACTATTTCCCCGACTGGATCGCCACCGGTGAGGTCGCCAAGGAGGGCGGTAGCAACCGCCAGGTGATCATCGGCGAGCCGGCCACGCTCGCTTATCTGGCGCAGCAGGCGTGCATCACCCCGCACATCTGGCTCAGCCGTGCTGCGTCGGTGCGCAACCCCGATCGCATGGTGTTCGACTTCGATCCGTCGCGCCCGTGGCGGAAGGCCTTCGCCGAGGTGCGCGGCGCCGCCCGCGCGTTGCGCGACCTGCTCGACGAGATCGGCCTGGTCGGCTACGTCATGACCTCCGGCTCGCGCGGCCTGCACGTACACGTGCCGATCCGCCCGGACGAGGATTTCGACGCGGTCAAGGACTTCGCCCGCGACATCGCCGAACGGCTTGCCGCGCGTCATCCCGACCGGCTGACCACCGCCGCGCGCAAGAACAGGCGCGGCGATCGCATCTTCATCGACTACTTGCGCAACGATTACGCCCAGACGACGGTGGCGCCGTACGCGCTGCGCGCCCGGCCGGGCGCGCCGGTGGCCACACCGCTCGACTGGAGCGAGCTCGGATCCTCCGGCATGGGGCCGCGCAGGTACACGCTGCTCAATATCTTTCGACGCCTGGCACAGAAGGACGATCCGTGGCACGCGATGGGACGGCGGGCACGCAGCCTCGACAGGCCGCGGCGGGCGCTCGCCGCGCTCTAGGGCGGTTGTGATCTCAAGCCGCCGGGTCCGCTTCGCCGGCCGAGCGCAGCTCGTCGAGGGAGGCGCGGCCGTGCTTGTACCAGCCGACCACCAGGAAGGTCGCGGCGGCGAGCAGCCAGGCGTACGGCAGCTTCTCCTTGCCCGCCTGCCAGGTAGTGTAGGCAACCACCACCGCGGTGGCGGCGTTGAGCACGAACAGCGCGAGCTGCACGATCTGCGGGGAGCGCTCGACCAGCACCAGCGCCAGCAGGTTGCAGCCCGCCATCACCACGCTCGCTGTGGCGACGAGCAGGTTGCCGCTCTGGTAGGCGTCGGCAGCACTCAGCAGGAACACCACTGTGCCGACCACGAGCGCCTTGCGGCCCCGGCGTGACATTCCACTGCCGTTCTCTGTCATAGCGCCTCCTCTCGTCGACACCGGCCCGCGATCACTGCGAGCGTAGCGCGACCACCGGGTCGACGTGAGCGGCGCGGCGCGCCGGCAGCCAGGCGGCGAGCAGCGCGAGCATCAGGAACAGTAGCGAAGCGGCGGCCCAGGTCGGACCGTTGGTCGCCTCGACCTGGTACAGCAGGCCGCTCAGGTAGCGCGTGGTGGCCCAGGCGCCGGCCAGCCCCAGGCCCATGCCCACGACGGTGGTCATCAGGGCGCCGCGCAACACCAGCCGCACCGTCTCGCCGGGACGCGCGCCGACCGCGACGCGGATGCCGATCTCGCGCGTGCGCGCGCCGGTGGCGTGCGCCATGCTGGCGTAGATGCCGACGCCGGCGAGCAGCAGCGCGACGGCGCCGAAGCTGCCCAGCAACCAGGTGTAGAAGCCGGGCTCAATGAGGTCGGCGTAGACCAGCTCACGCATGGAGGACACGTCGCGTACCGCGAGGTCGTCGCGCAGCGACCATACGGCCTCGCGCATCGCGGCCGCGACCGTGGCCGGCTCGCCGTCGAAGCGCGCCATCACGTCCATGGCGAAGGCGGGGAACTGCTCGAAGGGCAGATAGACATGCAGGCCGGGCTCGTCCTCGAGCTCGTGGTAGCGCGCGTCGGAGACGATCCCCACTACGGTGCGCGGGGTGAAGGTGCCGTCGCCGCCGATGGTTACCTGCGCGCCGAGAGCGTCGCCGTAGGGCCAGTAGAGCCGCGCCAGCGACTCGTTGACCACCACCACCGGCAGTGTGCCGGCGCGATCGGTGTCGCCGATGCCGCGGCCCGCCAGCAGCCGCAGGCCGAGGGCGTCGAGATAGTCGCCGCTGACCTGGTGGCGATAGGCCGGCTCCTCGCTGCCGGGGCCGCCGGGCTCGCCCTCGCCGCGCCCGATCACGTTGATCGAGCTGAACCAGCCGCCGGGCGAGAACGGCGCGCCGGTGGTGAGCCAGGCGCCGTTCACGCCGGGAAGCCCGGCGACGTGCCGGCGCAGCTCGGAGAAGAAGGCGACGCGCTGTTGCTGGATCTCGTCGCTGCCGTCGAGCACGTTGCCGAAGTTGACCTGCATGCGCATCAGATCGGCGGTGTCGAAACCGACATCGACGCGCGCCAGGCGCACGAAGCTGTTGGCCAGCAGGCATGCCGCGATCACCAGCATCAGGGCGAGCGCGGTCTGCGTTATCACCAGCGCGCGGGCCAGCGTCGTGCGGTCACGCCCGGCTGAGGCGCCCCGCGTCCCGGTGGCAAGGGCGCTTGCCGGGTCGGCACGGCGGGCGCGCAGCACTGGCGCGAGACCGCTGGCCGCGCCCACGGCCGTGGCGGTCAACAAGGTGAACAGGAGCACCCTGGCGTCGACGGTGATCTCGGAAAGGCGCGGAATGCCGGCGGGCTGGAAGGCGCGCAGTGCGGCCACGGCGAGCGCGGCGACGGCGGCCCCGGCGACGCCGCCGACCAACGCCAGCAACGTGCTCTCGAGCAGCAGCAGTCGCGCGATGCGGCCGCTCCCGGCGCCCAGCGCGACGCGCAGCCCGACCTCGTGGCCGCGCGCGGCAGCGCGCGTGAGCATCAGGTTGGCGACGTTGGCGCATGCGATCAGCAGCAGCAGCGACACCGCGCCCATCAGTGTCCATAGCGTCGCCCCGATGGCGCCGACGGTGTGCTCGCGCAGCGGCGCGGCGCGCAGCGTCATGAAGGCGCGCTCCGGCAGGCCGAGCTCGTTCGCCAGCGTGCGGCCGAGGGCGTCCATCTCGTCCACGGTCGCGGTCATCGTGGCGTCAGAGGCGCGGCGCGCGAAGGCATCGAGGAAAGCGATGCCGGGCTCTCCCATCAGGTCGAGGTGGGCGAGCGGCAGCCAGAGGTCGAAGGCGCCGCTCAACCCGTTGCCCTCGGGCGGCACGAAGTCGTCGCCCAGCACGCCGACGACGGTGTAGGTGCTGCCGTCGAGGATGATGGCATGCCCGATCACGCCGGTGTCGCCGGCGAAGGCGCGCTCGAAGAACGGGTGGCTGAGCAGCGCGACCGGGGCGGCGGCGATGTCGTCATCGGCGCTGTCCAGCAGCCGGCCACGCGCGGCGTCGCCGCCGAGCAGGGTGAAGAACTCTCCGGAAACCCAGCCGGCGCGGATGCGTTGCGGCCGCCCTTCGCCGGTCAGCGTCACCCAGCTCCCCGACGAGGCTGCGGTGATCTCGAGCGTGCCGGCGCGCTGTTGCAGCGCGGCGAGCACTGGCGGCGAGAGCGATCCGAGGGACGACGACCCGGCTCGTAGCGCGCCGACGCGCACCAGCCGCGCCGCATCGCGGTAGGGCAGGTCGCGCAACAGCACCGCATCGACCACACCGAACACCGCCGTGGTGGCGCCGATTCCCAGCGCCAGTGCAACGATCACCAGGAGCGAGTGGCGCCGGCCGAGAGAGCGCGCGGCGACCCGCGCATCCAGCGCGAGGCCGTCGAGCAGGGTCGTGCGCGGTGGGCGGTCGGCGTGCGCGTGTCGCAGCGACCAAGATTGCCGCGCCACGTCGACGCACTCCGCGGCCGCGGTGGCGAGCAGGCTCCGGACACCGCGTCGTGCCGACTCCTCGACCGCGTCCTCGAAGGTATCGCGCAGCGCATCGCCGTTGATTGCGCGAAAGGCGCGCGGCAGCAGCAGCAGGCACAGCGCGTGCAGACGACGGAACGCGGCGGTGACGACAAGGTGCGATCGGCTCATGGCGGACGTCAACCGCGCGGCGCCGCGGCGACGAGGTCCTTGTCGCGTGCCGCCTCGATCAGCGTCGCGAGTCGCTCCAGCTCCAGCGCCACCACCTCGCGGCCGAGGTCGGTGATGCGGTAGTAGCGTCGCCGTCGGTCGTCGCGATCGGGCGCCGGGCGATGGCCCGACTCCTCCACCAGGCCGGCGTCCTGC
>JASFRZ010000386.1:0-4912 GCA_050114655.1 Acidobacteriota bacterium | reverse complement strand
TCGCCGCCGTGCCCGAGATTGGCGCCATCGAACGCGGCCTGCTGCGCGTGTTGCTGTTCGGCGGCAGCCAGGGCTCACGCGCCCTCAACGACGCCATGATTGCCGCCTTGCCGGACCTCGGCGAAGACATCGCCATCACCCATCAAACCGGCGCCGCGGACCTCGAGCGCGTGCGCGTCGCCTATGAAGCACGCGGCAGGCAGGCGCGCATCGAGCCCTACCTTGCCGAAATCGACCGCGAATACGCCGCCTGCCATGTCGTCGTCTCGCGCGCCGGCGCCACCACCTGTGCCGAGCTCGCCGCCGCCGGCCGCGGCGCCATCCTGGTCCCGCTGGAGATCGCCGGCGGCCACCAGCGCCGCAACGCCGATGCCCTCGCCCGCAGCGGCGCCGCCGAGGTCATCCCCCAATCCGAGCTCACCGGCGACAAGCTTGCCGCAGCCCTCAACACCTTGGCCCAGGACCCCTCGCGCTGCCACGCCATGGCCACTGCCGCTCGCGCCCAAGCCAAGCCCCGGGCCACGAAGGAAATCGTCGACAAGCTCGAGGACCTGATGAGCCGCGCGTGAGGTCTTCGCCGCCGATCCGCAGAAGGAACGTCACCCTTCTCCGGGAGGCTGCTCCTGCAGGACGCTCTGTGCGCCTTCCGGCCGCCGGCGCATTACCGAGGCGAAGGCGTCGACGATGCCGGGGTCGAAGTGTTCGCCCCTGCCCTTCTCGATGACCTCGAGCGCTTCCCACGCCTGGCGTGCCTTCTGATACGGGCGGTCGGTGGTCATCGCGTCGAAGGCGTCGGCCACCGCAATGATACGGGCGCCGAGAGGGATCTGCTCGCCCTTGCGGCCGTAGTAGCCGTTGCCGTTGTACTGCTCGTGGTGGAACAGGATGATCGGCACCGCGTTCGACAGCATGCCGCCCATCTGCTCGACCATGTTGGCACCATGCTCGGGGTGCTTCTTGAGCTGCTCCCACTCATCGTCGTCGAGCGCGCCGGCCTTGCGGATAACGTCCATCGAAACGTCCAGCTTGCCGACGTCGTGGAGCAGCGCGGCCACCCGGACCTCCTCGATTTCCTGCTCCGAAAGGGACAGCTCCCGCGCGATCTCGGTCGACAGGATCGACACGCGCACCGAGTGCGCCTCGGTGTAGCGATCGGCGGTGTCGATGAACTTGACCAGGATCTCCAGCATCCCGGAGTAGGCCTGGCGCAGGTCGTCGAGCGCCGCCCTGGAGCGCTCATAGAGCTGCCCGACCGCCGCTCCTGAGACGATAAGCAAGCCCGCCCAGAGGGTGATGTCGGCCCACCAGGCGCGCACCTCGCTCACCGTCGCGGTTCCCTGGGGCGGAACGTGCGGAACCAACTCGGGCTTGCCGACGAGGAAGAACAGCAGCACGAAGGCGGCCGAGGCCATCGCCGCCGCCACCCCGCCGCGGACGCCGAGCGTGTATCCGGCGATCATGACCGGGAGGAAGTAGAAGGGCAGAAAGAACCGCTGGCCGACGCCCATCGTGTCCAGAGAGCTCAGCAGGCCCAAGATGGCGATCAACAAGAAGACGATGACGTACTCGGGTCGGGCTACGCCCAGCGTTTTGCCCAGCTTTTCCATCACGCCCGAAGATCTCCGTGCCCGCAAACGACCCCAACTTGGCCCAAGCCCATTCTAAACAGCCCGCGCGCAGTGGCCGAGCCCGATTTCCGGAGGTCCACCTCCGTTTTTTGCGCCGTTTTGGCGGAAAACCCGTATTCCCCCCGTTAGGACTACGTAGTCAGCACGACGGTTGGGAGGAACTTCACGGGCACACCGGTGCCATGCACCGGTGCGAACAGAAGGAACGAGCGTGCGGCACCCCACGCAGAAGAGTGATCGGCGGCGTTTCCCGCGACACGAGCTGAACAACGTGATCTGGGTCGAGCTGCGCGTCGCGATGAGCGGCGCGGCCCCTGCGATGCTGTTGACCCGCGGCCAGATCGACGACATCTCTTTCGGCGGCTTGCGTTGCGACATCGACCTCGAAGTACCGGTCGGCACCCACGTTGACGTGTGCTTCGCCGAGGGCCCGAAGGGGGCCGTGGTGCCACCGTCCATCGACGGTCGCGTGGTGCGCACCGTCTCGGTCGGTGGGGTGCCCGATCAGGTTTGCATTGCCTTTGCCCAGCCGCTCGAGAAGCTCGAGACCGGCCTACTCGACCCCTGGAATCCGGCACCGTCGCTGCGCGGTCGTACCGCCGCAGCGCGGCGCGCCTCGTGGGCCGACGAGCCGCAGTCCTTTCCGACCTTCGCCACCGGCAGCCTGATATAGCCCGCGCAGGGCACCCGGGCTGCGCCGGCCGCATGCAGCAGCCCCTCTCAGGGCATGCTGCTAAACTCAGGCGCTGACTTCGCCTTCCCTTCGCGCCCACCCGCGGGACAGTGCCTTGAGTGATGAACAGGCCTCGAGTCGGGGCCGCGGCATTGCCAACGTCACAATGGTCATCCAGCGGCTGCGGCCGATGTTCTCCGGCCAGGGCGTGCAGGTCGAGGAGCTGTGCCGCGAGCTCGCGGCACGCGGCGTACAAGTCACGATCCTGACCGCCGGACAGGGGCGTCAGCCGCGCTGGGAATCAATCGACGGTTATCGGGTGCGACGGCTGCGCGCCGACATCCCGTTGCTGTCGCGCCGGCTGCGGCCGGGCCGCTTGCGCAGCGAGATCTTCGGTATCAAGACGCTGCTATGGCTGCTGCTGCACGGCTGGCGCACGCAGATCATCCATGCCCACGCGCAATCCGACGCGCTGTACACCGCGTGGCTATTCAGCCGCATGCAGCGCGCGCCGCTGATCTTCGAGATGACGCTGCTGGGAACCGATGACGCCGGCAGCTTTGCCGCCAACCGCCATCGCCTCGCGCGCCTGCGCAACGCGCTGTTCCGCCGCTGCGACGGATTCGTCGCCATCAGCCCGGCGCTGGTGCGCACCTACGAGGGATCCGGTTTGCCGGCCGACAAGCTGCGCCTCATTCCCCAGGGGGTCGACGCCGAGCGCTTCCAGCCGGCGGCCGACAAGAGCGCGTTGCGCCGCACGCTCGGCCTGCCGGCCGATGTCCCTTTGCTGGTCTTCGTCGGCTCGCTGATCGAGCGTAAAGGCATCGACGTGCTGCTGGATGCCTGGGAGCGCATTCAACTGCGCTTCCCCGACGCGACGCTGGCGCTGGTCGGGCGCGACGCATTCGACGGGGATGCCGCATCAACCGACTTCCTGCGCGTGCAGCTCGCCGGCTTGACGGCGGCGGCAAGAAGTCGTGTCGTGCTCGCCGGCGTGCAGGATGCGGTCGAGCACTGGCTGGCCGCTGCAGACGTCTTCGTCTTCCCGTCTCGCCGCGAGGGGTTCGGCACGGTCATGATCGAGGCGATGGCGTGCGCCCTGCCGTGTGTGGTCGCCGAGCTACCCGACATCACCGATTTCATCTTCGATGGCGGGGAAGCGTGCGGCATCGTCGTGCCGCAAAATGACGCCGAGGCACTGGCCGCCCGGGTCGGCGAGTTGCTCGACGATCCGACACGGCGTGCGGCGCTCGGTGCCGCGGCCCGCCGCCGTGCAGTGGAGCGCTTCGCCATCGAGCGCATCGCCGACGACTACCTCGACTTCTACGCCCACCTCGCGCAGCCGGCAGGAGCCTGAATGGCCTCCCCCACCCTGATCCAGCGAACCGGCAAGGCAGCCTTCTGGAACGCCGCGCTGTTTCCCGTCAAGGCGCTCATCGGCCTTGCCTTCACCGTGGTGCTGGCGCGCTGGTTCGAGCTCGAAGCGGGCATCTACGCCGCCGCGATGGGCGTGGTCACCACGGTGGTCAGCTTCACCGGCCTGGGCATCCCCACCAGCCTGACCAAGTTCCTGCCCGAGATCGAGGCAAGCGGCGGCGCCCCTGCCGTGGTGCTGTTCCTGCGCCGCGCGGCGACCTGGCGACTGGCCCTGCTGGCGCTCGCACTGGTGCCGCTGAACGTGTTCGCCGCGCCGCTGGCCGCCTGGCTCGACCTCGGCGCACAGGGTGTGTTCATCCTCCGCGTCGCCACCGTGCTGATCGTCATGCGCGCCGTCTTCGACCTGTGCATCCGCTCACTCAACGCGTTCTTCGGCGCGCTGCGCTCCAACCTGCTCGACGTCCTGCAAGGAACCACCGACCTGCTGCTGGCGCTCGCCGCGGTGGCGCTCGGCTTCGGCATCGGCGGCGTGATGGGGATGATCGCCACCAGCAGCGTGGTGGCGGCGCTGGTCGCCGTCGGCGCGACCCGCCGAACGCTCGCCGAGATCGACAGCGATCATCGCGGCTCGGCGTTCGCGCCGACCGACCCGGCGGCGACGCGCGCCGCGGTCGACGCCGAACGGCGGCGTTTCACCGCCTTCACGCTGTTCACCTATCTCTTCGACCTTTCCGTGTACTTCTCCGACAAGTCATTCGCCAACCCCGCGCTGGCGGTCCGGCTCGGAACCGACGAGGTGGCGATCTTCACCTACGGCTTCAACATCGCGTTCATGAGCGTCGGCCTGATGGTGGCCAGCTTTCGTGGCCTGTACCGGCCGATGTTCGCTCACCTGCGCGCACGTCAAGACCCCGAGCAGCTACAACGCGCCTTTCGCGGCGTCTCCAAGGCTCAGGTGGTGGTGCTGGCGCCCGCCGCCATCGGGCTGCTGGTCCTGATGCCCGACTACATCCCGCTGTTGTACGGTCCGACGTTCAACCCCGCGGTGCCGGTGGCGCGCGTGTTCGTCGCGCTGATGTACGCGCAGACCGCCTTCAACCTGGGCATGATCTGGCTATCGATCGACGAGCGCTACGGCGCGATCACCTTTACCCAGTCGCTGTTGATCGCTGCGGCGCCCGTCTTCCTGTTCGTCGCCGGCAGGTATGGACTGATCCCGGCCGCCCTGGTGTTC
>JASFRZ010000385.1:0-5006 GCA_050114655.1 Acidobacteriota bacterium | reverse complement strand
TAGGTAGCGACCGTCGACGTCGAAGAGGTCGTAGAGGGTCTCGCCGCGCCAACATGGCTGCGGCTCGGCGTCGGTCGCCGGTGCGCGATAGCCGGGGGCCTGCGAGCAGTCCTCGTAGTAGGTGCTGGGCCCGCTGCGCTGCACCCACACGCGGCCGTTCTGATCAGCATGCAAGCTGCCGAAGTACGGCTTGTGATCCGGTATGGCAGGCCCGTTCCAGGTCCATTCGGGGTCCCGTGTGCGTGCCGACTTCGTCGTGCTCTCACGTCGCCAGTCGGCCTCTGCGCCACTCACCGGAACCGGCTCGACACGGCGCTCGACGAGAGTTGTCGTACCGTCGAACCTGCGTATCTCGAACCGATAGCCATCACCGACGCCGAGCACCCAGGCGCCGGCAGGTGACATCTCGACGCTCGGGCGCGGGGTGAACGGCACCGACAGGTAGGTGATGCGCCGGCCACCGCCCTCGCTGCTCTCCTCGATGGGCGGAAAGCTGGCGGGCTCGAAGTCGGGCTGCGGTGGCGGTACCGGCTCACCGGCCGTTCCGTCGCCGTCATACGGTGTCATACCGACGATCGAGCGCATCATGCCGGGTTGGCGTCCCATCGATGTGGGCACGTACACGCGGCCGTCGGGGGTGGCGACCGACTCCGCGGACGTGCTGAAGCCGCCGGGGAGCTGCCAGGTGTCGATCAGCTCGCCGTCCTGCGAAAAAACCGTCATGCGGTGGTTGCCGGCGTCGCGCACCAGCACACGGCCGGCGGCGTCGATCACCATGCTCATCGGCCGGCTGATCTCGCCCGGGCCCTGGCCTTCGGACCCGATGTCGAACAGGTGAACCCCGTCCATGCCATAGACGCGCACCATCGCCGGCTGGGTCTCGAGCAGGTAGATGCGCTCGTCGGTCGCCGCCACCGCGCCGATGCTGCCCAGCATGTAGGGCTCCTCGCCGGCCTCGACGCCGATCGACGCTTCCTCCACCAGCGTCGCCTTGCCGCCCCACACCGAGCCCGACTCGTTGATCACCGTGGTGACGTCGCCCTCGGTGGTGATGGTGCCGACCCACTCCGCGCCGGTGTCCGCCGGCGGGGCGGTGGTCGAGCACGCCGCAACGGCGAGAGTCGCGACCGCGGGCAGGGCTACAATGACGAGCAACGGGGCATGACATCTCGGGCGACTCATGCGGCCGATTCTTGCCCCTGCTGGCTACCGACTCAAGGGAAGCCTGGACACATGGACACCCGACTGGCACCCGACGACGTTGCCGACGGCCGATTCGACTGGGACGAGTGGGAGGCGTTGATCGAGGCCCACGGCATCACCATCGATCGCCCGCGCGGCTCGGCGCACCCACGCTGGCCCGAGATCATCTATCCGATCGACTACGGCTACGTGAACGACACGATCTCCAGCGACGACCACGGCGTCGACGTGTTCGTCGGCAGTGCCGACAACGGACTGGTCGGGTTGCTGATCACCACCGACTTCCGCAAGGGCGACCGCGAGGTCAAGCTCTTGTACGACTGCACAGCCGACGAGATCTACCTGGTCAACGGCTTCCTCAACTTCGACCGCAAGCTGATGGAAGGAACGCTGACGCTGCGCCGGCCACTGCACTTGTTGCGCTAGGGGCGCGTCCGCGGCCACTACTTCAGGTTGGCCCCTCCGATCGGCCCGAGGCCCCCCCGGAGCCAGCGGACCAGCGGCACGCCAAGCACCAGCCACACGCTGAGGAGACCGAATGCCAGGGCGCCGCCCCCTTCCAGAAACCAGGCGTGGAGCCACCGAGACGGCCCTGAAGCGAGGAGCTCCAGCGCGTGGAACAAGAGGACCAATGCAAGGGACACCCAGTAAAGAAACCGCGCTCCCTTGCCGTCACCGAACGCCCACACCAGGCTCGCGATGAAGGCGACGACCCCGAGGAGGGAGAGCACCGCCATCGCCACAAAGGCGAAGAAGAAGACCTCTCCACCGGGCATCCCTACCTCCTCACAGATTTTGCCGCGTCGTACGACAGCGACAGGACGGCAACGGCACCGAGGAGCGTGTTCATCGCCAGCTCACCGTGATCTCGGTCGACTGCCCCGCCTCGAGGCGGACCGGCGTGGCGACCGTGCTCAGGTAGTCGAGAACCCCCAGGCGGTAAACGGACGGCGACATCAGTCCAAGGCCGACAACGTAGTAGTCAGCCGGCGGCAGGTTGGTAAACGAGATCCCTTCGGGGGGAGCCCAGTCGTGGGCGCTGAAGCGCGAGCCGCAGACCCAGCGGGACCGGTCCGCAGCAAAGACCAGAACCGTTCCGCCGACGGGCGCGCCCGTTGCCGGGTGGAGCAGACGCACGTCGAGCCGGGGAGCGTTGGACGCGAGCACGACGACGACCCCCCGGTCCGCAGGCTCGCTGCTGAAGTCGACGCTGGCGTCGGTGATGTCGCGCTCGTCCAGCAGGATCCTCTCGACCGTCCAGCCCGGCGGCAACCCCTCCATCGTCAGCCGGGCGGGTCCGCATTGACTCGCGATGTTGAACGTCCCGTCGCCACGCAGAGCGCCACCCGTGCCCAGCGCAGACAACTCGATCGGTCCGTCAATGTTGGCCACGACCTCAGGCAGCGGTGTCATGGTGGGAAGCTCCGGGCCCGCCACCCGGCCGCGGATGCGGGCAAGTGGAGCCGAAGCCAGGTGGATGCCTTCGATGTCCTCCTGAACCACCGTGAGCGGCAGGCCCGCGCAATCGCGATTCTCCTGGTCGGTATACCGGGTGCTGACCGTCAGGTGGTAGCTGCCCGGCGGCAGGGCGGCGAAGGTGAAGCGCCCGTCGGAACCGACGTCCCCGGCCTGCGGGTGATACCAACCCTCGCCGTACAGCGAGACGCGTCCGCCAGTTGCGGGCTCGCCGTCGGGCATCGTCAGAATGCCGGAAACTCGTGGCCAGCGGACCTTCGCGATGGTGAGGTCCATTCCGGAGGGGTCTTCACCCTCGGCGAATTCGACCATCCGGGCGCCCTGAGGGGTCATCGCGTCGGGATAGAACGTGAAGGCCCAGCCGAGCCCCTCACCGGCCGGAGGGGTGAGCCCATACACTGGAGCCGAAGGCCGTGCGGCGAGATACCAGCGACCGGGGGCCAACGGGCCGATCTCGTAGCAGCCGTCGGCGTCGGTCGGCTCGCCGTGACCGCCGTACCAATCGAAAGACTTGTCCAGCAGGCCGACCTCGATCCCGGGCACCGGCCGCCCCGCCTGATCGACCACGCGCCCGGAAATGAAGGAGGAGCTGCTGTCGCGCATGTTGGCGATGAAAAGCGCCAGAGCGACCAGCACCCCGACGCCCGCGATGACCTTGATGCGCGCGCGGCTCGCGCGCGTCCAGGAACGCTGCTGCGCAGCGCGCGAGGCGCGGTGCCGACCCCAGCGCACCAACGGTGCCACGACCACGGTCCAGACGGTAAGCGCCGTCAGCACCGACACCCATGGGGACCATGGTCGAAGCCACATCGTCCAGCCCATGCTCTTGAAGGCCGCCATGTTCCCCAAGACCACGAAGAACACGGTCAGCCCATAGATGGCCGCAGCGTTCTCCCCCTCGCTCAGCGCCCACACGGCGCCGCCCATGAACAGGGCGAGGACCAGCAAGAGGATGATCAGGCCCACGATGGCGCCAATCAGGAAGACCTCTCCGCCCGGCATCTCCGCCTCCCGGTCCGAGTTCGCTACCTGGTAAGCAGTAACGAAGGCGACCGGGCCGGTTACATGCAGCGAACGCGGCCCGGCGACCCGACCCGCATGGCGTTCTACTCCCAGGGGTCCCCGGTGAGGCGCCGACGGACCTTGGCGACATAAAGGTCGACCAGCGAGCGACGACCACGGCCGGGAAGGCGGCGGACGAAGTCGTGCTTCCGCCGCACGATGCGAAAGGGATCGTCGCCGGGGTGGTTGGCCTCGCGGTCCGCACGACGGGTCCAGAAGATCGATTCGAAACCGGCCTCGTGGGCGAGCTCGGGAATGGCCTCGTTGCCGGCGCCGTAGGGCAGGCACAAATGGGCACGCTCAATGCCCAGGCGATCGCCGAGCGCGGCACGCGAAGCGTGCAGGTCGACGAGCGTGGCCTCGCGCGCCGACGTCGGGCGGCCGTCGAGGAGAAGCGTCTCGGCGGCAAACAGCGGCAGCGAAGCATGGGTCGGGGTGCCATCCGCAGCACGGATGGTCTCGGCATCGCACGCGGACGTATAGGGCAGCGGGACATCGTACAGGCGCGCGTACTCCGCCACGTTGACGACGGCTGCCCGCGTCGACGGCGGCCCGACGTTCGCAGTGACCGGGCTCCTCCCGCGATCATCTGCCCCGCCACCGCTCCGGGCGCCCTCCGGCACGTGCACCGGGTTGTGTCGGTGCCCGTGCGAGCCGATCTCGACGCGGCCGCTGTCGGAAAGCGCGCGCAGGTCGTCCCAGCCCATCAGGCGGTACTCGTCGCCGGCGCCTTCGGGCAGCGTGCGGCCCTCCGGTACCAGACCGGTGATGGCGAAGACGGTGGCGCGGGCGTCGTAGCGCTCGAGGAGCGGCAGACCGACGCTGATCAGGCTCAGCAGGCCGTCGTCGAAGGTCAGCGCCACCGCATTGTCGAGCGGTGGCGCGGCCCCGGTGAGCACGTCGACGAGCTCGCTCGCCAACAGCGTGCGGTAGCCGTTGTCGGCCAGGAACGCGAGGTCGCGCTCGAGTCCCGGAACGATCGCGTTGTGATAACAGAAGACCGGAATTTGCATGTTCGATGGCAGCGGCTAGTCTAGCGTAACGTCGGCCACTCGAATGCCGCCCGGAGGACCTCGACCCGATGAGCCCGGATCTCGCCAACGACCGCTCCCCTGCCGCTGCGGCCGACGCCGGCGCGACAATCCGCGTCGCCGTCACCGGCGCCGACGGCTTCATCGGACGGCGCTTCCTGGAGCTGTACGCGGGACACTTCGCGCACGTCGTGGGTCTGGTACGCAGCTTTCCAGCCACACCGGTTGCGGGGG
>JASFRZ010000384.1:0-5014 GCA_050114655.1 Acidobacteriota bacterium | reverse complement strand
GACGACTGGTGCATCGTCGGCAGCACCAGGCCGAGCGCGATGATCCACAGCAGCGACTTCTCGACGATCGGGTGCAGCTTCTGCGAGATGCCGCGCAGGAAAGCGTTGTCGCCCTCCTTCCAGCGCTCCATGAACGCCGGCGACAGCTCGATCCACAGCACCGCCACGTACGCCATCACGCACAACGCCACCTCGAGCAGCGCCGAGTTGAGGTTCCAGCGCCAGAACGAGATCGGGATGCGCCAGATGAACCACGGCCGGCCGACGTCCACCACGATGGCGATGGCGGCGAGCGAGTAGCCCAGCGCGCTGGTCAGAATCGCCGGCCGCACCAGCGGGTGGTACTTGCCCTTGTTCATCACGTACACCAGCAGCGCGACGGCGTAACCGCCGCACGCCAGCGCGGTGCCGGTGACGACGTCGAAGGCGATCCAGATGCCCCACGGGTACCCATCGTTGAGACCGGTGGACGGGCCCAGCCCGACGGCGAAGCGCCACACGATCAAAACGAAACCGAGGACGGCGAGCCACAGCAGCGGGCGGGTGGCGCGCGTCAGGATCGGGCCGCCGACGGGAGCGGGAGCGGCGTGCGAGCTCATTCCGACACCTCCTCTCCGGCGTCCTCCCCCTTCTTGCGGTTGCGCCACATCACCGCGCCGAGCACGCCGTACAGCGCTACCGGGGCGATGAAGCCCTGGTAGATGCCGTGCTGCACGGTCTGCTGGGTGTGTGGCACGCCTTCTTCAGAGAGCTCGGGGAAGCCGAGATCCTCGAACGGGACGTGCGACAGGTACAGCACCTGAGTGCCCCCGCCGTCCTCCTCGCCGTAGATCTTGGGAACGTACTTCCCGGGATTCTCGGCGAGGCGACGGCGGGCTTCTTCGAGCAGGTCCTCGTACTTGCCGTAAATCACCGCCTGGCGCGGACAGACGGCACAGCAGGCAGGTTCCTGCCCCTGGGCAAGCAGGTGGTTGCACAGCTCGCACTTGATGATGCGAGGCACGCGCGAATCCCACTCGAACTTGGGAATGTTGTACGGGCACGCCATCTGGCAGTAGCGGCAGCCGATGCAGGCGTTGGGATCCCACGTGACGATGCCGAACTCCCGCTTCTGCAGCGCGCCGATCATGCAGGCACCGACGCAGGCCGGGTCGATGCAGTGCATGCACTGGCGCTTGACGTAGGAGCGGCGACGACCGTCATCGAACAGCTTGATGACGTTCTTGGCGCGGTCGTTGAGATCCGGAGGCGAATCGTACAGACCGTCACCATAGCCACGATCGTCGGGCGGCAGGTCGTTGGCCTCCTGGCAGGCCACGACGCACGTCTTGCAGCCGATGCACAGGGTGGTGTCGTACAGCATGCCGACCGCGTCTTCGGGTGCCACCTTGCGATCGCGAGCCTCGGCCTCTGACGGCACGACGCTCGCAACCGCCGCGGTCCCCGCCGCCGCGGCCGCCTTGAGGGCGAAGCGACGTGTGACGGGCATCAGCCTTCCTCCCCGCTCTCTTCGTCTTCTTCCTTGAGCTGTTTGGAGGCCATGTACGCGGCGCCGGCGGCTGCGCCGACGGCGGCACCGATGACACCGGTGGCCACCGCGGTGGCCCCGCCGCGCGGCGAGACGATCGGCGGGTAGGTATCGGGCGGCATCGGCCGCTCGATGTCCACCGTCGTGTGGATCGGGATGTTGAACACGATGCCCTGCTCGGTGCATCCGACGCAGGGGTGACCGAGGCCGATCGGCCAGCAGTCGTTCATCTCGCCGAACTCCAGCACCGAGCAGTTGGCGTGCGTCTGCGGCCCCTTGCAACCGAGCCTGTAGAGGCAATAGCCGAGCCGATGCCCCTCGTCACCGAAGTGCTCGGCAAAACGTCCGGCGTCGAAGTGCGCCCGCCGCGGGCAATGCTCGTGGATGGTCTGGCCGTAGGCCCACTTCGGGCGGCCGAGCTCGTCGAGCTCCGGCAGCGTGCCGAAGGTGGCGTACTGCAGCGCGGTTCCGAGGAAGTTGTAGGGGTTTGCGGGGCATCCCGGGATGGTGACCACGGTCTTGCCTTCGAGGACCATCGGCGCGCCCGTGGCACCCGTAGGGTTCGGGTCGGAAGACGGGATTCCGCCCCACGAGGCGCACGAGCCGATGGCGATGATCGCACCGGCGCGCTCGGCGCATTCCTGCACGATCTCGAGCGCGGTGCGGCCGCCGATCTTGCAGTAGATGCCGCCGTCCTTGGTCGGGATGGCGCCCTCGACCACCAGGATGAAGGCTCCTTCGTTGGCGGTCATCGCCGCTTCGCGCGCCTCCTCGGCGGCATAACCGGAAGGAGCCAGCAGTGTCTCGCTGTAGTCCAGCGAGATGAGGTCGAGGATGAGCTCGTCAATACCCGGATGGCTGGTGCGCAGCAGCGACTCCGTGCACCCCGTACACTCCTGGAACTGCAACCAGATGACCGAGGGCCGCCGCCCTTCCTGCACCGCTTCGGCCATGCGGATACCCGCCGTGGCCGGCAGCCCGACCGCGGCGGCGGCCATGGAGCAGACCTTGATGAACGCTCTGCGGTCCAGCTTGCGGGGCTCGGTCGCCCCGAGCATCAAAGACGCGAGTCCGGGTGGGTACATCGATGCCTCCGTCTGCCCGTGGAACGCTGCCGAAGTGCCGAAATCGCCGCTTGCTGCCGGCCTGCGCGATCTTCCGAACGGACTTCGAAGCGCTTCTTTTAATTAGGACTACAGCATAATAGTATGTCAGCGTCCTGTTTTTACAGCGGGATCGGACGGAATTTTTTGCCGGTCCGCCGTTGCGTCGTCAGAAACGGCTCATGCACGAGTACTCGATAGCCGTCGAGCTGCTGCGCAGCATCGAGGCCGCCGCGCGACCCTACGAGGACGCGGCGGTGCAGTGCGTCCACCTGCGCATCGGCGAGCTCGCCGGGGTCGAGGCCGATCTGCTCGCTTCGGCCTTCGAACTGGTACGTCCCGGTACCATCTGCGCCGCCGCACAGCTGGAGATCCGCCCCTCCCCGGCGGTATGGTCGTGCTCACTGTGCGGCAAGGCGATCGAGACCGGCGCCGCGCTCCGGTGCCCGGAATGTGACGTTCCCGCCCGCATGGAATCCGGCGACGAGATCCTGCTGGAGCGGCTGGAGATGGAGGTCGGCTGATGTGCGAGACCTGCGGTTGCGGTGACACCAAATTGGTGCCGGTCGAAGTGCAGCAGAGTCTGATGGCGCACAATGACCATTCAGCGGCGCACAACCGCGAGCACTTCGAGGCCGCGGGCGTGGTCGCGATCAACCTGATGGGCTCGCCGGGATCGGGCAAGACCGCGGTGCTCGAGGCAACCGCGGAGGCCGCCGGCGGGCGCTGGCGCATCGGCGCGATCAGCGCCGATCTCGCCACCGACAACGACGCCGAGCGGCTGCGCCGCGCCGGCATCCCGTCGCGCTCCATCACCACCGGACAGGCCTGCCACCTCGATGCCGATCTGGTGCACCACTCGCTGCACGAGTTTCCCTGGCGTGACACCGACCTGCTGTTCATCGAGAATGTCGGCAATCTGGTGTGCCCGGCGATCTACGATCTCGGGCAGCGCGCCAACGTGGTGACGCTGGCGGTGACCGAGGGAGAGGACAAGCCGCTGAAGTATCCGGTGATGTTCCGCAAGGCGGATCTGGTGCTGGTCACTAAGGTGGACCTGCTGCCGGCGTTGCCGCAGGTCAGCATGGAGAAGATCGAGGACGCACTGGCACGCACCATGCCCGACCCGCGGGTGATCCGCGTCTCCGCCACCAGCGGCGAAGGCGTCAATGAATGGCTCGAGTGGCTGACGTCGAACGTGTCGGCGCGGCCGCACCCGGAGGTCACAGACCATGCCCACTGAGCTGGCCGTTCTGCTGGTTACCGCAGCGACCATCGGTGTCGTGCACACCTTGCTCGGTCCGGACCACTACGTGCCGTTCATCGCACTGGCGCGGGCGCGCAGTTGGAGCCTTGGCCACACGCTGCGCTGGACGCTCGTGTGCGGCGTCGGCCACGTCCTCGGCTCGGTGGCGCTCGGCGTCATCGGCGTCGCCCTCGGCCTGGGCGTGTCGCACATCGAGGCGATCGAATCGACCCGTGGCGAGCTCGCCGCCTGGCTGTTGATCACCCTCGGCACGCTGTACATGGCATGGGGTATTCACCAGGCAATGCGCCAGCACGCGCACCACCACCACGGCCCGCATGTCCATCACCTGCGCCGCACCACCACCGGCTGGGTGCTGTTCATCGTTTTTGTGCTCGGGCCCTGCGAGGCGCTGATCCCGGTGCTGATGTACCCGGCGGCGACCGCCGGTATGTTCGAGATGGCGCTGGTCACGGCGGTCTTCGCGGCCGCTACGCTGCTGACCATGTGCGCGGTGGTGACGTTCGGACTCGCCGGGATGCAGCTGCTCGCCTTCAGCCAGATGGAGCGTTACGCGCACGCCATCGCCGGGGCGACGATTCTGGCTTGCGGGCTGGGGATCCGGTTTCTCGGGCTCTAGCCCGAACTTCTCATCGGCGTCGCGGCTGCACGTGCGCAAGGACCGCGATGACCGCGTTGCGCTTGATCAGCAAATACGCGGTAGTTGCTCACCGCTGAGCATGTCGACAACACGCTTCCCCCCTATCCTGCTGCGCAGGAAGACCTTGCCCGGGTGGTCGTCAACGATCTCGCCGATGATGGCGGCGCGGCGGCCGAGGGGGTCGGCCTGCATGGTAGCAAGCAACTCGTCGGCGGCCTCGCGCGCAACGATGGCGATGACCTTGCCCTCGTTGGCGACGTAGAGGGGGTCGAAGCCGAGGATCTCGCATGCGCCGCGCACCTCGTCGTCCAGCGGGATGGCGGTTTCGTCGAGCACCACACCGACGCCGGCCTGCGCCGCGATCTCGTTGAGGGCGCTGGCGACTCCTCCGCGCGTCGGGTCGCGCAGCACGTGCACGTCGGCGGCGCGAGCTTCGAGCAGCGCGGCGACCAGTTCGTGCAGCGCGGCCGAGTCGG
>JASFRZ010000383.1:0-5027 GCA_050114655.1 Acidobacteriota bacterium | reverse complement strand
GGCACGCTGCTCGTTGCGCTGCTGGCGGCGGCCTGCTCGAGCCCGCCCACGACCGTTGCCGAGCTCGACGCCAACGGTCGCGCGCAGCTCGAGCGCATGCTGATCGAGGAGGACCGACGGCCGGCGCCCGCTGACGCCACCGAGCTGCGCGCCGGGCTGACCTCGGACACCGCGCTGCTGCGTCTCTTTGCCGTCCGCGGACTGGGACGCCTGGAAAATCCCGCTGCCCTGCCCGATCTGGCGCCGGAGCTTGTCGATCCCGACGCGGCGGTGCGCGCACAGGCGGCGATCGCGGCGGCGCAGAGCGTGTTCAACGAGCCTTCCGACGCGGCCTACGAAATGCTGCGCGATCGGCTCGACGAGGAGCAAGACCCCGCCACCCGGGGTGCCCTGGCGCGCGCCGTCGGGCGGTTGCGGCCAACCGACTCCGCCGCCGCCGGCGACACCCTCGCCGTCCTGGTCAGCCTGACGCGCGACGCCCCCGTCGAGACCCTCGTGCCGACCCTGCGCGGCCTCGAGTGGCTGGTACGAACCAACGCCTCCGACCTCGAGGTGCCGGAGCTGGAGACTGACCGCCTGCGCGAGCTGACGCGCTACGGACGGAGCGGTGCCGAGGGCTGGCTCGAGCCCGCCGAGGGGGAGGAGCCCGATGGCGAAGCGACGCTGCAGGCGGCGCGCGTGCGGCGCCTCGCCATGGCGACGCTGCGTGCCGGCCAGGCGCTCGACGCAACCACCGTCGAGACCGCGCTCTACGACCCCGACGTCGAGGTGCGGCGCATCGCCGCGGCGTCCGCCGGTGGCATTTCCGACGCCGACGCGATGCCGATGCTGGTGCAAATCGCGCTCGCCGACGCTTCCGGTCAGGTGCGCTACGAGGGACTGCGAATCTATGCCATGCGGCTGCGCATGCAGAGCGGCTGCGACCCGATCGTCGGAGCGCTGAGCGACGACGATCCGCACGTTGCCCTGCAGGCAATCGACCTGCTCGGGCAAGGCTGCCGCGGCGTCACCACCCGCACCGTCAGCGACCCGCGACCCGAGGGCATGCTGGAAGAGCTGGCGCGCGCCACACCCGGCCTGCCTGATCCGGCAACCGCGGGCGACGCACCGATCGACGCCGCGGTGAGCGACTCCGCGCCGCCGGTCGCCTGGCACCGCGGTGCCCACGCCCTTGTATCGCTGGCGCGACTCGACGCCGCGCTCGCAGCTCCCCTGCTGCCCACCTTCTCGGCGCATCCGACCTGGCAGGTGCGCATGTACACGGCACGCGCTGCGGCCCTGGCGGGCGCGCTGGGCACGTTGCAACGTTTGGCCGCCGACCCGCGCCCGAACGTGCGGGAAGCGGCCCTGCGGGGCCTCGCCGAGCAGCCCGGCTTCGATGTCGCCGCGACCGCGGTGAAGGCGCTCGACTCCGACGATTACCAGCTCCTGATCACTGCGGCGGACACCCTCGAGGGCACCGAAAGCGACGATGCGCTGCCGGCGTTGCTCGCCGCACTGGCACGCATCAGCACGCAGGAGCGTCAGACCTCGCGGGACCCGCGCCTGGCGTTGCTCGAACGCGTCGGGGAGCTCGGAGATGTCTCGAACGCCGAGGAGCTTCGCCCCTACCTGAGCGACTTCGACCCGCGCGTCGCCGAGCAGGCTGCAGACATTCTGTCTGTCTGGACCGGCGGGCGCCCGACGCCGACGCCTCGTCCGCTTCCTCCGCTTCCGTTTCCGCCGATCGACGAGCTCCTCGCGCTCGACGGCGCCGTCGCGCACGTCCACATGCAGGGCGGTGGGGTGTTCGACATCACGCTGTACCCTTTCGAGGCGCCGACCAACGTGGCGCGCTTCGCGCACCAGGCACGCGAGGGCTGGTTCAACGGCCTGACGTTCCACCGCGTTGTGCCCAACTTCGTCATCCAGGGCGGCAGTCCCGGGGCCAACGAGTATGTCGGCGACGGCCCCTACACGCGCGACGAGGTGACCGGGCGGTCACACCTGCGCGGCACCGTCGGTATCTCGACGCGCGGGCGCGACACCGGCGATTCGCAGATCTTCGTCAACCTCGTCGACAACGTCCGACTTGACCACAACTTCACCATCATCGGCACGGTGATCGCCGGGATGGGGGTCGTCGACGCCGTGCTCGAGGGAGCGGTGATCGAGCGCATCGAGATCGAGCCCGCCGCGGCGCGCTGAGAGACGGCCCGCGCCGTCGGCGCAGACTTTGACGGGCCCGCCGCCGTTGCGCACCCCCGCTGCGACAGCGGGACGCACCTTTTCCGGGCCCTGCCGGGTGCGTCGCGGTAGACTGCGGGTGTGAGTGTGCCAAGTTCACACGGTTTTCGAGCCGCTGTCGCCGGCATCGCTCTGGCGCTGGCCGCGCTCGCCGCAGCTCCGCTGCGCGCCGCATCGCCACCGCAGAGGCCGGGCGCGCAGCCCGTCTACGTCTGGAAAGACCCCGACGGCAAGCCGCTGCCGTTTCAAAGCGACGAAGAGATCATCGAGTTCCTGCGCACGGCCGAGATCGAGTCGGTCCGCGATATCGAGCTCGGCGTCACCGGGCCGCGGCGGGTGACCCTGCAACAGGGCGGCGTGCGCATGCGCGCAGCGCTGCGCGATTACGACGAGACATATGTCGAGCGCCGCTTCGACGGCATCTTCTATGCCCGGCTGCGCGACTCCTACGTGTTCGATATCCCGGCCTACGAGCTCGCCCGCCTGCTCGACATCAAGGTTCCGCCGGTGACCCTGCGGCGAGTCGCCGGCGAGCAGATCTCGCTGCAAGCCTGGGTCGAGGGCGCGATGATGGAATCGGAGCGCATCACCGAGGACATCGAGCCGCCCTCGGCAATTGCATTTCGGCGGGAAACGCAGGACATGCGCGTGTTCGACTCGGTGGTCGGCAACGTCGACCGCAACACCGGCAACATCCTCTATGACGACAACTTCGACATCTGGCTGATCGACCACTCGCGGGCCTTCATGCGCAACGACGAGACCCGTTACCTGCCGCGGGTAACGGGCTGCAGTCGGCAGATCTACGAACGTCTCCAGACGCTCACCTACGAACAGCTCGAACCGTTGCTGTCACCCCCGCTGACCGACTCCGAGGTGCGTTGGGTGCTACGCCGGCGCGACAAGGTGATTGCGCACATCGACGCGCTGATCGCCGAGCGCGGCGAAGGAGCAGTGCTGTTCGAGAGCGGGCAGTGAACGACGCCCCCAGCGCCGACCAGCGACTGCAGACGATCAGCCTGTTGCTGCTGGCGACCATCGCCGTCGGGTTCGCGCTCTACTGGCTGCAATCGGTGCTCGTCCCGTTCGTCTTGTCGCTGTTCATCGCCCTCGGCCTGTCGCCCCTGATCTCCCTGTTGACCCGGCGCCTGCGGCTGCCGCACTGGCTCGCCGTGCTCGTGACCCTGCTGTTCGGTATCGCCCTCATGGCCCTGGTGGGATTCCTGATCACCGTCTCGGCCAACCGGCTGGCCGCCAACGCGAGCAACTACCAGTCGCAGGTGCGCGCGCTGGTCAACGGCTTCCTCCAGCGCTTCCCGCTCGAGCAGTACGGTCTCAATGCCGACGAGGTCGTGCGCCTGCCGCTGCAGGCGATCAGCACGGTGGCAGTGAGCATCGCCAACGCCGTCGTGTCGCTGGTCTCGCAGGGCTCGCTGGTGTTGATCTTCCTCGGTTTCCTGTTGCTCGGCGGCTCGGCGGGCACTTCGCCCGACGACGGCTCGGCGAGCGATTCCCCGGCCGGCGGCTTGTGGGGCGAGGCCGAGAGCCAGGTGAAGCGCTACATCGTCTTCAAGTTCATCCTGTCGGCGATCACTGGCGTGCTGGTGGGCTCCATCCTCGCGGCGCTGCGTGTCGAGCTGGCGATGACCTTCGGCCTGATGGCATTCCTGCTCAACTTCATTCCCAGCATCGGCTCGATCGTCGCCACGCTGCTGCCGCTGCCGGTGGTGCTGGTATCGCCGGAGGCTTCGTGGATGACGGTCATCCTGGCCCTCGCCGTGCCGGGGGTGGTGCAGATCAGCATCGGCAACATCGTCGAGCCCAAGCTGATGGGTGGAGGGCTGGATCTGCACCCGGTCACGGTGCTGCTGGCATTGATGATCTGGGGCACGCTGTGGGGCATCGTCGGCATGCTGCTGGCAACCCCGATCACCGCGGTGATCAAGATCATCTGCGAGCGCAGCGAGGTGATGCGCCCGGTGGCCGACCTGTTCGCCGGGCGGCTGGACGCGCTGCGCGGCGGCTGAGTGCGCCGGCGCCGCGAACCACCTGCCCCGACCGGGGCGCGGACCGGGTAGTCTCTGGGCCGTGAGCTTCCACTTCAACGAGCCCGGTATCACCGTCGCGATCGCCCTCGTGGTGGGTCTGTCGGCCCAGGCGCTCGGCCGCCACCTGCGCGTTCCGGGCATCGTGCTGCTGCTCGCCGCCGGCGCGGTGCTGGGCCCCGGGGGGCTGGGGATCGTGCATCCCGATGCGCTCGGCGAGGGTCTCGAGATCCTGGTCAGCTACGCGGTCGCGGTGATCCTGTTCGAGGGCGGCCTCAACCTGAACATGGCGCGCCTGCGCCAGCAGGCGGGGGTCATCCGAAGCCTCATCACCGAGGGGGCGGCGATCACCACCGCCGGGGGCGCGCGGCTGGCGCGCTTCGTGATGGGCTGGCCGTGGCCGGTGTCGATCGTCTTCGGCACCCTGGTGATGGTCACCGGACCGACGGTGATCACCCCGCTGCTGCGGCGCACCCGGGTCAAGCGCCGGCTCCACACCATCCTCGAGGCCGAAGGGGTCTTCATCGACGCGGTCGGCGCGCTGTGCGCAGTGGCCGCCTTCGACGCCGCATTTCCGCGCGCCGTCGCCGCCGGGCACGAGCCCGCCGGCGTCCTCGTCGACTTCGCGCTGCGCTTCGGCGGCGGCTGCCTGTTCGGCCTGGTGGGCGGTGCGATCATGGCGGTGCTGGTGCGCTGGGAGCGCATCGTGCCGCGCGGCCTCGAAAACGTCTTCATCCTGTCGCTGGTACTGGTGCT
>JASFRZ010000382.1:0-5047 GCA_050114655.1 Acidobacteriota bacterium | reverse complement strand
CGGCCATCGCCCGGAGCGGCTCGCGCTCCGTTGGCCCGCGGGCCCGCGGCGCCCAGCCCAGGCGCCGCGGGCCCTTTTTTTGTCCTGACGACGATCCCTGCGTGCCGGCGTGTGCCCGCGGCGAATTTTTCGTAGCCTGCCCTACAACCTTCCTTTGTTGCCGTTCGTCAGTGCGGGTGGAGACGAGAACCGAGGCGCGATGCACGGATCAGCCAACGACAACTCGAACGCCGATCTGTGCGCGCGCTGCGCTGCGGGCGACCAAGCCGCCTTCAGTGAGGTGTACCGACGATACGGAGGGACCTTGTACGGCACGGCATGGCGCATCCTCAAGAGCCCGCAGGAGGCCGAGGAAGTGGTACAGGAGGCGTTTCTGGCGCTCTACCACACCGCCGCAGACGATCCGCCGCGCAGCCTCGGCGCCTGGCTGCGTCGCGTCACCAGCAACCGCGCGCTCGATCGGCTGCGCAAGCGCTCGCGCCGCGGTGAGGTCGAGCTGCTCGACGGCGTACACGAGGCCGACGCGGGCGCCGCGCTGGAGGCGCCGTCCCCCGCTCCGCACCAGGGCCCGATCAGCAGCGGCGGCGGCGTGACGCTCGATCTCGAGCGTGCCATCGACCGGCTGCCCGAGCGCGCCCGCATGGTGTTTCTGCTGCACGACGTCGAGGGCTTCAAACACCGGGAGGTCGCTGAGCTAATGGGAATCAGCGACGGCTCGAGCAAGTCACAGCTTTTTCGCGCCCGCGCCATGCTGCGCGACTGGCTGCAACAGGAGGCCTGTCGATGAACGACGATCGCACCCCTGACGACGAGCTGCTCGCCGGCATCGTGTCGCAATGGAAGGCCGCCACGCCGGCCCCGCCGGACGGCCTCGAGCAGCGCATCCTGCGTGCCGTGCGCGCCGAGCACGAGGCGACGCGCGGCGCGACGACACAGGTCACCGACAACTCGGCGCGTTCGCGCCGCGCACCGCGCTGGTTCATGCCGGCAGCCTGGCCAGCCCCGGCGTGGGCCGCCGTCGGCGCGCTCGCCACCCTTCTGCTGGTGGCAGCACTGTTCGCCGTGCGCTCAGCCACCGCACCCCCCGCGCCGCTGCAAGCCGAGCGCCTGCTGGTCGCCGATGCCCTGCGCGACGCCGAGGCGGCGGAGCGCGAGCACGCCCGCGCTATCGCGCGGCTCCAGGAGACGGCACAGCCGACGCTGGCACTCGCCTCCGATCCGAGACTTCCCGGCGAGCAGGCCGCCCGCCTGATGATGCTCTCCAACCGCTTGCGCTTCCTCGACCAGACCATTGCCGAGATCCAGACCTTCGTGCGCGAGAACCCGGCCCACCCGGGCGCGCGCACCACCCTGCTGGCCGCCTACAACGAAAAGACCGAAGTGCTGCGCGACGTGATCGCGCTGGCAGAGGAGATCGATTCATGAGCCACTCGAAGCCGACCCGCCACGCGCTGGCGTTGACCATCCTTCTGGCGCTGCTCGCCACCCCTCTGGTGGCTTCTGCGGCGCCGCAACGCGAGACGCGCTCCGGGCGGGTGGCTTCCGCGACGTCGCAGCGACAGACGCGCAACAAGCAGATCACGCGCGAGGTCGCCGCCGACAACCGCGCCGCAATGCTGGTGACCAGCTCCGCCGACATCCGCGTCGTCCCCGGCGCCGACGACGTGTTCCGCATCGTCGTCGATCTCGAGTACTGGTCCAACGAAGAGGAATGGATGACCGCCGTCGACCAGGAGTTCGACGTCGCTATCGACGAGAGCTCGCGACGGGTCTCGTTCGAACCGACCTCCCTGCCCGACCTCGGCCGGCAGAGCTGGTTCCAGCGCCTGTTCAACTCGCGCCGCATCTCGTTCGAGCTCGATGTCACGCTCGAGGTACCGTCCGGTACGGCGCTGACCATCGAGAACCGCTACGGTGACGTGTCGATCGACACGATCGGCGGAGCCGCGGAGATCAGCAACACCTCAGGGCTGGTGGAGATCAACGGCGCGCGCGGCGCGGTGAGCATCGAGAACCGCTACGGCGACGTCAACGCCGGTGACATCGACGGCGACCTCGATCTCAACGTCACCAGCGGCAAGCTCACCATCGACGCCGTGACCGGCAGCGTCGATATCACCAACAGCTACGGCGATGTCGAGTTGCACGGCGTGTCGGGTACCGCCGAGATCAACGTGACCAGCGGCTCGGTGAGCGCCGAGGACATCGGCGGCCGTACCGACATCGTCGGCTCCTACGGCGCCGTCGAGGCGCAGATGATCGGCGGTCCGCTGACCGTCGAGGCGACCTCCGGATCGGTGACGGTGCGCTCGGTAAACGGCGACGTCCAGCTGCGCAGCTCGTACGGCACCATCGAGGTCGAGACGGTCACCGGCAACTTCACCTCGCACGGCACCTCGACCGAGGGAACGGTGCGTGGCGTCACCGGCAGCGTGCGCATGGAGAACTCCTACGGCGGCCTGCTGGTGGAGGACACCGGCGAGACGGTGGTGATCGACAACACCAACGGCAACGTGACAGTCAATCAGGCCGGCGGCGACGCGCGCATCACCAGCAGCTACTCGGCCGTGCGTGCACTGGGAATCGGCGGCGACCTCGAGGTCGAGGGCACCAGCATGGGGGTCAACGCCGAGGACATCGGCGGCGCCGCACAGGTGCGCACCAGCTACGACGCGGTCACGTTGCGCGGCGTCGGCGGGCCGGTGACGGTCGTCAATCAAAGCGGCGCGGTCACCGTGACCGGGCTGGTCGGCGACGCGCCCGCGGCGCACCATCGCATCGAAACGTCGTACGACGACATCGTCTTCGAGTTCCCGCGCGCCGCCGGCACACCGACCTTCGAGATCGAGACCACCTACGGCCGCATCACTTCCGATTACCCGGGCACCAGCGAGGAGCGCGGCTCGACCCGGTCGATGCGCAGCCCGGGCGAAGCCGGCGCGACCATCGTGCTGACGGCGCGCAACGGCAACGTCACCCTGCGCCAGCGCTGAGGCTAAAAAAACTGCAACCAAATGCCCGCGCCGCACGTCATAACGGTGAAGCAAGCGAACGATGACGGCCCCCAGCGGGCCCTGGACCACCGAACCATGAACTCGAGCGACTGCAAGCGAAACGCGAAACCGGCGGCGATGGCGCTGGCAGCCCTGCTGATCGGCGCGACGACGGCCGGCGCGGCCAAGCCGCCGGCTCCGGCGCGACCGCAAGCACCGAGGGCCGACGACGTCGTTACCGAACTGGTCGCGGTGGTCGTCCCGCCGATCGCGGCGCTCCCGGCCGCCAAGCTCGCCCAGCAGCGTGCGCTGCTGACCGCCGAGCTCGACGGAATGCGCCTGGAGCGAGCGGCAGAGGCGGCCATGCAGCGGGTGGAGATCACCCGAATCGCCAAGCTGGCCGAGGTCGGGGAAGTCACTCACTTCGCCGAGCTCTCCGACATCGAAGCACTGCCCGACGTTCGCTTCGTTTACGACCGGGACCTCGACACCGCCGACCAGGTTTCGTGGGCGTTCGACGTCTACGCCGCCGACGAGTGCCCCGACGCTCCGTCGGACAGCATCTGGAGCGCCGCCGCCGACATGGTGGTGAGCGCGGCGCGCCTGCCCGCGCGCGCCGGCGCGGTTGTGCGCGCCGTGCTCGGCACCTTCGCCAAGGTCACCCCGCGCGTCGTTCGCGCGCTGCTGTAAGCAGCGGCTCGCCGAGCATCGCCCCCGTTACCACCCCGCAAAGTCGCGTCTCGGTGACGCGATTGCCCAGATCCACCGCCAGCACGGGATCGCTCACCACCCGTAAGTAATTACCGGTCAGGCCGCTCCACTGAAGCCCCTCGGGGCGCGGCTCGGCCGACTCCCACAGGACCTCGCCGGTGCGTCCGACGAAGCGCTCGCGGAAGCGCGCCTCGAGCTCGGCGCCGAGCTCGTGCATGCGGTTGCTGCGCTCCTGCGCCGTCGCCGGATCCACCTGCCCCGGCATGCCTGCCGCCGCCGTGCCTTCGCGCGGCGAGTAGCGGAACACGTGCAACCTGGCGAACTCCATCTCCTCGACGAACCCGATCGAAGCCTCGAACTCGGCGTCGGTCTCGCCCGGGAAGCCGACGATCATGTCGGTGGTCACCGACATCTCGGGGACCCTCCGACGGGCGTCCTCGACCAGGCGGTGGAACGACTTCCGATCGGTGCGACGCGCCATGCGCTGCAGGGTGGCATCGCAGCCGCTTTGCAGCGGCAGATGGATGTGCGGCTGCAGTCGTCCGTCCTCCTGGAACAGGGAGAAGAAATCGTCGCCAAGGTCCCAGGGCTCGAGCGACGAGAGACGGAGGCGGGGCACCTCGGTGTCGCGCAGGACGGCGCGCACCAGGGCCATCAGCCCGTCGGGCTCGCCGCGGTCGTGGCCGTAGCTGCCCAGGTGCACGCCGCTGAGCACCGCCTCGCGGTAGCCCGCATCGACCAACGCGCCGATCTCGGCGACGATCTCTGCCGTCGTCCGACTGCGGCTGTCGCCGCGCGCCACCGTGACGATGCAGAAGGTGCACTTGTTGTCGCAGCCGTCCTGCACCTTGATGAAAGCGCGCGTGCGGCGACCGTCGCCGGCATCGGGCTGCAGCGGTACGGCATCGGGCTCCGGAGGTTCCTGGTCGGCGCGCAGCAAGCCGGCCTCCTGTAGCAGGTCGGGGAGATCGTCCTTGTCGCGGTTGCTGACCACCAGGTCGACGCCGAGCACCGCGACCTCGGCCGGCGACAGCTGCGCATAGCAACCGGTCACCACCAGCGCAGCGCCCGGGTTGTTGCGCCGCCAGTGGCGTATCAGCTTGCGGGATTTGCGCGCGGCGACATGGGTCACCGCACAGGTGTTGAATACCATGAGGTCGGCGGCGTCCCCGGGGCCGACGACGCGGTGCCCGCGCGCGGCCAGCGCTCGGGCGAGCTGCTCGGCCTCGCCGATGTTCAGGCGACAGCCGACCGAATCGATGCGCACTCTCATGAAATCCGTGCCTCGCTACGCGCCGCCCTCACGGCTCCGGCGCCCGCAATATGGCGGCGCGCCGGCCCCG
>JASFRZ010000381.1:0-5049 GCA_050114655.1 Acidobacteriota bacterium | reverse complement strand
TGCCCCCCAGGGACACCGAGCTACCGTAGCGACCCGCCGGCAGCTCCGGGATGGTGAAGTGGCCGCTGTCGTCGGTGTACGCCGTCCCGCCCCCCACGTCTGCCGCTCCCACGGAGACAAACGCCGATGCCAGCGGGGCACCGCGCCAGCGAACGCTGCCGGTCAGGGTAAACGCCGGCGGAAACACCAGGGTGGCTGCGACATCGTCTCCCGGGCGCTCGATCGCGACCACCGTCTCTGCCGAACGCCCGCTGGAGGTCTCCGCCCGCAGCCGCCAGCGTCCGGGCACGAGGTTGGTCACGCGAAACTCGCTGTTCTCATCGACCCAACCGGTGCCGGAGATGACGTTGCCTACCCCGACAGGAACAGGAACGGTGCTCACCGCGTCGATGCGCAGCCCCTGCGCCCCCGGCGGCGGCAACCCGGCGACGCTGCCGTGAATCGCGCCGGCAACCGGTACGGCGACGACGACGTCTTCGATCCCCGATGCCACGACATCGAGCGCGGTTTCATAGAGGACCTCGGGAAACCCGCGCCGTGCCGCTCTGAGCAGGTAGCGGCCCGGCGGCACGGCATCGAACCGAAAGGCCCCACCGGCCTCGCTGATGGCCTCCCGTTCCTCGCCGCCGGGCTCGTCCTCCATCAGCTTCAGGCGCGCCGCGGTCACCCCTTCGCCCGCGGCGTCGAGTAGCCGGCCCGATACCGGAAAGGCGCGACCCGCGGGAGGCGGCGGCAAGCGCAGCACGATCGCCGCATCGTCCGCGGCGAGCGCGGACGCGCTCCGCCATACGGGGCTGCCCCACACGCCGTCGGCGTCCGCGCGGATCTCGTAATCGCCCAGCGGGGCGTCCGGGAACCACACCCGCCCGTCGGCACCGGTGAGCGCGACGGGCGACGGCGTGAACGACTGCCAGGCGTCGCTTTCGACAGCGGTAACGACCCGAGCGCCGGGCACGGGAACACCGCGGTGATCGAGGACCCTGATGTCGAGAGGCTGCCGCTCGGCGATCCTCGTCACCTCGATGTCGACGGCAGTGGTCTCGCCCGCGGCGACGGTGACGCCGTCGACACGCCGGTGCAGGTAGCCATATCCCGTCAGCCCGAGCTCGTAGCTTCCGGGGACCAGGTCGACGGTCACGAAGGTGCCGTCGGGACCCGTGACCGGTCGCGGCGGCCCGCTCCGTGCCCCGTCAGGCACCGATTCCACGCGGTTGTAGAACACTTCCATTCCGGCCACGGGCCGGCCGACCTGATCGACCACCGTTCCTTCAATGCGGCCGGCGCGAGCCATCTCGATCTCGTCGGTGGCGCCGCCACAGGGGCCGGGCGATTCGACGGTCGGCGGCCTGAGGCGCTCGTTGTGCAGCCACGTGCGTCCGACGTACCCGGCGAGCTCGCTCCGGAGCTCCGGACGCATGCCCGGCAACATCCCCGGGAAGACGAAGCACCCGTCCCCGTCCGTGGTGACCACCGGCGAATCGGGGGGCGTCCAATAACCGGGGTCCCAGGTCGACGAGCCCCAGCTGTACACGTGCAGGAGGCTCACCTGCGCGCCGGCGAGCGGGGCACCTGCACCGTCGATGACGCGCCCCCGCAACGGTATCCCCGCCGGCAGGATCAGGTCACTGACTTCCGTGGGAGATGCGCGATCCGCCACGTGGATGCGCGCGCGCGCCGGCGCCAGACCGCGCTTGAAGGCGAAGACCGTGTAGGTTCCGGCGAACGCCGGCAGCTCGAACCGACCATCCGATGCGCTGCTCGTCCGCACCGGCGAAAGGCCCTCGAGACCGGGATCCCCGGTGGCCGCCGGCAAGAGCAGCGGGCTGTCATCCGGGCGCAGCCAGACCGATGCCCCGGGCACGGGCATTCCTTCGGCGTCCACGATCCGACCGGTAAATCGCCGCACCGCCGCGATGTCGACGTCCCCGAGCTCATAAGAGCGCTCCTGGAGGTCCCTGCCGAGATCGAGGGACTGGGCGACGCCGGCGGTCACGATAGCGAGGCGCAGGGACCGCTGCGGTCGAATCCCGTCGAGGCGGAAACATCCCCTCGCGTCGCTCACCGTCGTCGGGGCGGGCGCGCCCTCCTCGTCGCTGCGCGCATAGACGAGCGCGGTGACACGGGCATCCGTAGGCGGGGTGCCCCCCTGAATCAAGCACCCGCTGACGCTGAGGTACCCGGTGGGCCGCAGCACCAGGGTGCCGAGTTCGGACTCGCGAGCGGGCGTCAGTTCGACGAAGCCCTCGGCGAAACCCTCTTGCGAGAGTCGCAGCCGCGCGCCGCGCATCGCCTCGACTTCGAAATACCCATCGGCGTCAGCCACGGAGAACGACTCTGTGGATTGTGAGCCGAAGGACGCCGCGCGCCGGGGCTGCGCCTGCGCGACCACGACGCTGATCTTCGTCCCCGCGATCGCCGCCAGCGAATCCCGGTCAACGACGTGTCCGGACCACTTCTCGGCACCTCGCGCAGTTTGACCCGGTCCGTATCCGGCAATACTGACGGCAGGGCGCGCACTCGTGATCGCGCCGCCAAGCGCCAACACGACCAGAGCCGGCACCATGATCCGAGTGCACCCGGTCAGGAGCACGCGAGCCTCTTCTCTTGATGTGACGTGAGCCATACCACCCTCAACATCTGTCCCCGAGTATGCTTGAACGGATCCCCTCGTTGTACCCCTTGCATCGTGGCCGTGCGCCCGACTCCGATCAGCGACGCAGCTCGCCAATGTTCGTCATCGAGGCCCTTCTCCGGAAACCGCTGCGTGGTGTCCGTCCCATAGGGAGTGCGGAGGCGAGATTCGTCAGACTGTTGATGCTTTGATGTTCTTGTTGTGATGCTATGATGCCTCATATGAGGACGACCTTGACCCTGGACGACGACCTCGCGGAGCGGCTGAAGAAGCTCGCCTTCGAGCAGGACAAGCCGTTCAAGCAGGTTGTCAACGAGATGCTGCGCAGCGGGCTAGAGGCCGCGCAGATGCCGCGGCGCGCGCGGCGCTGCCGTGTGGAACCCGTCGCGATGGGCGAGCCACGGCACGACGTCGATCTCGTGAAGGCGCTGCGACTGGCGGATGCGCTCGAGGACGCCCTCATCGCAGGAGAGCTCGAGGCACGCAAGTGAGCCCGGCGGGCGGGCGGCGGAACGCACGACGATGATCCTGCTCGACGCCAACTTGCTGATCTATGCAGTCAACGAGTCGTTGCCGCAACACCGCGCCGCGCGTGCCTGGCTCGAAGGCGTGTTGTCCGGCAACGAGGCCGTCGGGCTGCCGTGGGTCTGCATCCTGGCCTTCCTGCGCATCACCACACGGAGCGACATCTTCGCTCGCCCTCTCACTCCCGAGGAGGCCGTCGGCTACGTCGATGCGTGGTTGCAACAGCCGTTCGTTCGTCCGCTCGCAGCGGACGACAAACACTGGGCGGTGCTGCGCAACCTGCTCGCCGTATCCGGCCTGGCGGGGAACCTCACTTCGGACGCCCATGTCGCCGCGCTGGCGCTGGAAAGCGGCGCGACCGTGTTCTCGGCGGACAACGACTTCAAGCGCTTCGCCGGCGTGCGGCACGTCAATCCGCTGGCGTAGCGCTCTCTGTCGAGAACCCCTGCGCCGAGCAAATCGAGTATCCGGCGGTTGCGCGTCACGTTTTCGGCCCCTGTCTCGTCTCCTTGGTTGTCACCGCCGGAAGAGAGCTCTGCGGCGGATAGAGCTGAGGAGGCATGTCATGAGAGTGTTCGTTGCCGGAGCAACCGGCGTCATCGGCCGCGCGCTGCTGCCGCGACTGCTGCAGAGAGATCACGTTGTCATCGGGATGACCCGCCACGCCGAACGGGCACGGCGACTCCGCGACATGGGCGTCGAGCCGGCGGTGTGCGACGTGTACGACATCGACGGCTTGCAACAAGCGCTGCGGACCGCGAAACCGGACGTGGTGGTGCACGAGCTCACCGCCCTGCCCGAAGCCATCGACCCCCGCAAGATCGGCGAGCAACTGGCCGAAAACGACCGCATTCGTACCGAGGGCACGCGTAACCTGGTACAGGCGACCTTGCGGGCGGGTGTCGCGCGAATGGTGGCGCAGAGCATAGCGTTCGCCTACGCGCCGGCCGGCGGTCCGGTCAAGCGCGAGGACGACCCGCTATGGATCGATGCCCCGCCGGGACTACGCCGCACGCCGCGCGCCGTCGCCAGCCTGGAGGACCAGGTCACGAGTACCGAAGGAATCAACGGGACGGTGCTACGCTACGGCTACTTCTACGGCCCCGGCAGCGCCTACGCGCCGGACGGCTCGGTGGCCGACGCGGTGCGCGCCCGCCGGTTCCCCGTCGGGGGTGACGGCTCGGGCATGTTCTCGTTCATCCACGTCGACGACGCGGCGGTCGCCACGGTGGCGGCCGTCGAGCAGGACAAGCCGGGTATCTACAACATCGTCGACGATTGCCCGCTGCCGCTGCGCGACTGGCTGCCGGCCTACGCCGCGGCGATCGGCGCGCCGCCGCCGCGACACCTGCCGGGATGGCTGGTCCGCGTGCTCGCCGGCAGGTACGGTCACTACATGATGACCCGGCAGCGGGGGGCATCGAACGAGCGTGCCAAGCGCGAGCTCGGATTCGCGCCGCAGTACCCTTCGCTCGACGCCGGACTGGCTTCGTCGGGGGCGGCGGCGTGATCGCCCGGAGACCGATCGCATGGTGGTGAAGCGCGACAACGAGCGGGCCAGAACCGATCGGCCGCGAGCCGGGCCGGCGAACACCAAGCGGGCGAAGGACGAGCGGGCGAAGGACGAGCGGGCCGAAGACCAGCAAGCGAAAGATCGGCCGGCGAACGACCAGCGCGCCGCAACGTTCGCCGAGCACCGCCGCTATCTGTTCGCCGTCGCTTACCGCATGCTCGGCGTGGCCGCGGATGCCGAGGACGTGGTGCAGGACGCATGGCTGCGCTTCGCCGCCGCACGAAGCGGGGAGATCGAGCATCCGCGCACCTACCTGGTGACCATCGTCACGCGCCTGTGTATCGACCTGCAGCGCTCGGCACGACGGCGGCGGGAGGAG
>JASFRZ010000380.1:0-5117 GCA_050114655.1 Acidobacteriota bacterium | reverse complement strand
GCGACCCGCGGGCGCGCACCGGAGTGGCCGCGCGCCAGCACGTTGGCGCGCAGCAGCATCAGGCCGCGCACCGCCTCGAGCGGCAGCGGCTCCCCCACCCCGACGGCGTGGCTGCGCACCAGGTTGAGCTGCAATTGTTCGAGCTTGTCACCCGCCACGCGCACGCCGGCGAAATGCCCGAAGCCGGTGTTGACGCCGTACACCGTGGCGCCCGACTCGATCAGCTCACGAACCCGCTGTTGGCTGCCCTGCATCGCCGCGCGCGCCGCGTCGTCGAGCTCGAAGTGCTCGACGCGGCGACGGGCGACGTCCTCGACGTCGGCCGGGGTCAATGAGTTGCCGTCGATGCGCAGCGTGCGCTGCTTCGCAGATTGCTCCGATGCCATGAGCTTTGCCCGCGCGGGAAACGATCAGGAGCCGGCGACGCGCGCCAGCAACAAAACCAGCACACCGAGTACGAGGGCCGACAGGCCCAGGAAGCGCACCGCGGCCGGCCCCAGGTCCTCGGGCCGCCGCAGCATCCGCAGCGATCCTTCCGGATGGAGGAAATACGGCAGCCCCTCGATGATCAGGGCCAGCCCCAACGCAATCAACAGTAGCTGCCAGTTCATGCTCGCCGCGATGCTAGCACGCCCCCTGGTTGTTGGCCGTTCCCTGCGTTTGATACGATTCTCCCGTCTCCGCTTCCTGCCGAAGCGCTTCCAAAAAACCCGACTCGCGCGGAGTTCGTCTGCATGTCCAACGTGGTCCTTCTCGGCACCCAGTGGGGTGACGAGGGCAAGGGCAAGATCGTCGACTGGCTGACCGAGCGCTTCGACATCGTGGCGCGTTACCAGGGCGGCAACAACGCCGGTCACACCGTCATCATCGACGGCGAGAAGACCGTCCTGCACCTGGTGCCCTCCGGCATCCTGCGCCCCGACAAGATCTGCGTCATCGGCAACGGTGTGGTGGTCGACCCGGAGGCGCTGTTCGCGGAGATCGACCACCTCGACGAGGTCGGCATCGACATCGATGCCCGGCTGCTGGTCGCCGAGCGCGCCCACATCATCCTGCCCTATCACCGCGGCATCGAGCTGGGCAGCGAGCGGCGACGCGGTGACGACAACATCGGCACTACGCAGCGTGGCATCGGCCCGTGCTACGAGGACAAGATGGCGCGCTCCGGTATCCGGGTGGTCGACTGCATTGATCCCGACGTGCTCGCCGCCAAGGTGCGTGCCAACGTGGTGGTGGTCAACGAGCTGCTCGAGAGCCTCTACAATCACCCACCGTTCGACGCCGACGAGATCATCGAGACTTACCGGGCGCACGGCGAGCGGCTGAAGGCCTACGCCGCCGACACGTCGTTGTACCTCAACGAGGCGATGGACGCCGGCAAGACGGTGCTGTTCGAGGGCGCACAGGGCACCCACCTGGACGTCGATCACGGCACCTACCCGTTCGTGACCTCGTCCAACGCCACCGCCGGCGGTGTGTGCTCCGGCCTCGGCATCGGCCCGACACGCGTCGACGGCTGCCTCGGCGTCGCCAAGGCCTACACCACGCGGGTGGGCTCGGGACCCTTCCCCAGCGAGCTGCACGACGGGCTCGGCGACGCGCTGCGCGCCGCCGGCAACGAGTTCGGCGCCACCACCGGCCGGCCGCGCCGCTGCGGCTCCTTCGACGCCGTGGCGGTGCGCTACGCCACCCGCGTCAACGCCTGTGACGCGCTGGTGCTCACCAAGCTCGACGTGCTCGACGGCCTCGACGAGGTGCCCATCTGCACCGGCTACCGCATCGGCGGCGAGGTGCGCAGCGAGATGCCCGCCGAGACCTGGCTGCTCGACGACGTCGAGCCGGTGATCGAAACCATGCCCGGCTGGAGCCAGCCGACCGCCGGCGTCGAGAGCTGGGAAGAGCTGCCGAGCGAGTGCCACGACTACGTCGCGCGCATCGCCGAGCTGACCCGCTGCGAGGTCGGCCTGCTGTCGGTCGGCGCCGAGCGCCGCGCCATCATCGCGGTGCCGGGCACCCACGTCGGCGACTGGCTCAACGGCGACAACTGAGGTCTCAGACCGAGCTCGAGCCGTACACCTGCTTGATCGCCGACGGCCACTCAAAGCCGTCGCGTGTGCCGCGTACCAGCGCCTCGCTGCGGCTCACCGGAAATACCGCGTGGCCCTCAAACTCCTCGTTCCACGACCCCACGATTGCCGGGGCGACCGGCGGGATGGCGGCGCCGGCGCTGTCGGCGGCGAGCGTCGCGCGGTGCTGCTCGGCGAGGGCGCGGGTAGCGCGCAGTAGACGTTCGTAGTCACCGCGCGAGGACAGCAGTGTGGGAAAACCGGCCTTGGCGAAGCCGGCCGCCGATGACGGGATCACCAGGACGGGCGCGCCGGTGAAACGGTTGCGGACGCCAGCGAACGCGGCGATGGCGCGCCGCTCGAGCCCCAGCACGCGATCGAGGTAGGCGCCGCCGAGGTGCACCGGCCCGCCGAGGGCGAAGGCGGCGACGAGGTTCTCATCGTAATGGTGGTAGCGGGTCACCGCGTCGCAAAACGTTGCGCGCAGGCGGCGTCCCGGGTCGAGCAGCTCGAGCTCCTCGAGAAACGGCGACTCGTCGCCGATCAGGTAGGGAGCGACGCCGGCGGCCTCGATGAATACGCGGCGCGCCTCATCGAGCGCGCGCACGACGTCGATGAGCGACAGCACCGAGGTGCCCAGCAGATGGCTGGCAAACAGGTACACGACCGGCCGGCCGTCGATTTGCAGCACGTTGCCGTACAGCCCACCCGTGGTCGGATCGACCATGCGCAACGCCATCTGGCGGAAGTTCTCCACCAAGCGCTCGCGCTGCCCGGTGCCCGGCGCCAGCGACATCGGCGCGCTCGAGCCCAGGTTGATGGCGGTCTCGTACAGCCAGCCGAAGCGCCGCGTGGCCACTCCCGGAGCGGCGAAATAGCCGCGATCGTAGTTGCCGAGCGTCGGCTCGAAGCCGATCGACGGGTCGATCCACGACAGCAGGTCGGCGGTGATGCCGAACTCGTTCTTCAGAGCGTGGAAGCGCTCGGCGACCAGAGCATCGTCCGACAGGTAGTCGCCGCCGAGATACGTCGTTGTGGTGGCCTCCCCCTGACGCCGCGTAGGGTGGTACCAGCCGTAGTGCCAGCACATCACCACCGGCCGCGGTGGAGCCGGACCGAAGATCGCCTCGGCGTCGAACGCATCGAGGTCGTCCGTCGTCACGCTGCCGCGACCGAACAGGTCGGCGCGGTAGTCGTAGCCCTCGAGGGGCACCGGGTCGACGCCGCGCTGCGTCCCCACCGCCGCCGCGATGTGGGCGCGATCGTGCTCGTCGATGATGCCGTTGCCGTCGACGTCGAAGGCCCAGGGAGGGATGCCGGACAGTTCGCCCGCCGCGCGGCGCGGCAGCTCGTGACCGTGTCCGGACTGCATTGCCGCGCGCGCGGCGGCCTCCGGCAACAGCCCCGCGAGCGCCGCGCCTACCCCCACGCCGCCGACGCGCACGAAGCGCCGCCGCGTCAATCTGGCTGCCATCGTTTCCCCGCTCCGGCCGCGCGCGGGCACTTGATCCCACGCTCTCATAAGGAGCTTGCGCGCCGGCCTGCCGGACGGCAAGTCCGTCCGCGGTGAATCTTCCGCGGCAGCGCAGCCCCTGCTGGGCACGCCGGCGACGGGCAGACTCGGCTCAGGGCTCCCCCGAAAGCGGGCTTCGTCCTGCGCCTGACGCTACCTCAGTCCAGAGGGATCACCCGGAAAGCACGCGTCGGGCCGACCGCCTCGACCGCCGCCTCGTCGCCCTCACCGCTCTTGATGCCGAGCTGGGCGTGGTAGCGGCCGGGCTCGACGATCGGGCCCTGGCGTGGACCGCGGCCGCCGCCGAAGCCGCCGCGGCCACCGCCCTGCCCTTCCTCCGGCGGAGGCGGCGGATCGGCACGCAGGTTCCAGGCGATGCGCTGCAGGCCGGAGCCGGGATCGAGCTCGATCTCGCGCACCTGCTCGCCGTCGTCGTCGGTGATGGTCATCACCAGCGTCTGATCGTCGTCGAGCGTGCCGTGAGCCTGGTAGGTGAGTACGGCGCCGAAGGGCGGATTGGGGGTGGTGTAGTTGCCCGACATGCTGCCGACGCCGGCGGATCCGTCGGGCGACAGACCGCGCGGGTTGTACAGGTCGGCGTCACGCAGGCCGTACAGGTAGTAGTCCTCCGACATCGTCTCGGGGCTCACCTCGCGCAACGGCGTGTAGTCGTCGAGGACGTAGAAGCCGCGCCCGAAGGTGCCCAGCACGAGGTCGGTCTCGCGCCGCTGTACGGCCATGTCGCGGATCTGGATCACCGGCAGGCCGCCGTCCAGCTCGACCCAGTGCTCGCCGCCGTCGTAACTGAAGAACACGCCGAACTCGGTGCCGGCAAACAGCAGGTCTGAATCCAAGTGGTCCTGGATGACCGAGTAGACCGGATGGCGGTCGGGCAGGTCACCGCGGATCGACGTGAACGTCTGACCGCGGTCAGTGCTCTTCAGCAGGTACGGGGTGAAGTCACCGCGCTGCCAGTTGTTGAGTGCCACGAACACCGTATCGGCGTCGCGCGGCGAGGGAAACACGTCGGTGACGTAGGTCCAGTCGGGCACGCCGGGAAACTCCGTGACGCGCCGCCAGGTGTCGCCGCCGTCCTCGGTGATCTGCAGCAGGCCGTCATCGGTGCCGACGTACAGCAGGCCCTCGATGAGCGGCGACTCGTCGAGCGTGACCACGTTGGACAGCGCGGTGGTCGAGGCGTTGAGCCGCACCGCATCCTCGGGCCACACCTTGCCCATGATCGGCAACTCGGAGCGGTCGAGGTTGCGCGACAGGTCGCCGCTGATGCGGTCCCAGGTGCGTCCCTGGTCCTCGGTTACGTACAGGTAGTTGCTCGCCCAGTACAGCCGCGTGTTCTTGTGGGGGCTGATGATGTAGGGCGCGTCCCAGTTGGTGCGCTCGCGGCCCGAACCGCGGCCACCGAAGCCGCCGCCCTGCTGGTTGTTCTCCTCTTCCTCGCCCGGGAACGGGATGCGCGGCCGGATGCTCTCGGACTCGAAGGTGCGCAGATCGAGGCGCCGCACGCCGCCGTTCTGCGA
>JASFRZ010000379.1:0-5123 GCA_050114655.1 Acidobacteriota bacterium | reverse complement strand
TACCAAGAGGTGGTCGGCCTGACGTGACGGCCGCCCTAACTCGCCTTGGTGATCGGATAGAGCCGCTCGAGCAGCGTGTCGCCGACCATGACCGCGCCGTCGCTGGTGACGTGGACACGCAGGTCCTCACGGTTGCCGCCGTCGAGGGTGCGCTTGACCAGCTCCTCGGCGTAGTCGTCGGTGCGCAGCCGGTCCTCGGGTGAGGCAATGGCGATGAAGATGGGCGCGAACGTCACCACGACCTCGAAGGAGGCGCCGCCGTCGACCGCTTCGCTCTCCACCTGGAAGACGAACTTCTGTCCCAGAAAGAGCGACTGTTCGCGAACCGCCTGGACGTTGCTGATGCGAAACGTGGAACCGTCGGGGGTGGTGTGTGTCGTGGGAGCGCTCATGCCTACCTCGATCGAAGTGCGGGTCGAGATGCCGTGGTCCAGGTCGGCGGCGCGATTCAGTCGCCGCCAGCCAATGGGCGATATTGTAGCAGCGGCGGACTTTCACCACGGCCTGCTACGCGACGTCGAGCCCCTTGTCGCGCAGCAGTGCGACCAGCGCGGCCTCGTCGAGCACCGGCACACCGAGCTCGTCGGCCTTGCTCGCCTTGGAGCCGGGGTTCTCCCCCACCACCACGTAATCGGTCTGCTTGCTCACCGACGAGGTCACGCGCGCGCCGGCGCGCTCCAGCAGGTCGCCGATCTCGTCGCGGCTCCAGCGCTCGAGTGTCCCGGTGACAACGAACTTCTCGCCGTCGAAATGCTGTGCGCGACGCTCGACCCGCGGTGAGACGCCCCTTTCGAGCAGGCGCTCGACGACGCTGCGGTTGTGCGGCTCTTTGAAGAACTGCACCACACTCTCGGCGCTGCCCGGACCGATCTCGTGGACCTCCTCGAGGCGCTCCTGGTCCGCCTCCATGAGCGCCTGGATCTCGCCGAACTCCTGCGCCAGCACGTCGGCGACGTGCTCGCCGACGTGCCGGATGCCGAGCCCGTAGACGAATCGCGCCAGACTGATGTCCTTGCGCGCCTCGATGGCATCGACCAGGTTCTGCGCCTTCTTCTCGCCGAAGCGCTCGAGCGGCACCAGCGCCTCGACCGTGAGGTCGTAGATGTCGACGACGGAGTCACGGATAAGCCCCTCGTCCATCAGCTGGCGCACCGTCTTCTCCCCCAGTCCCTCGATGTCGAGGGCGTGGCGCGAGGCATAGTGCTCGACGGCGCCGACCAGCTGGGCACGACACGACAGGCCTCCGGTGCAGACGAAGCGCGCGCCGTCGCGCACCACTTCCGCGTCGCACACCGGGCAACGGTCGGGCATCTCGAACGGCGGCGGGCGCTCGCTGTCGGGACGGTCGTCAACGCGCTCGACGACGTAGGGGATGACGTCGCCGGCGCGTGCCACGCGCACCTTGTCGCCCGGGCGGATGTCCTTCTCGGTGACCTGGTCGTAGTTGTGCAGCGACGCGCGCGAGATGGTGACACCGCCGACCTCGACCGGGGCGAGCTGGGCAACCGGCGTCAGCGTTCCGGTACGGCCGACCTGCAACACGATGTCCTCGATGGTAGTGATCTCGAGGCGCGGTGCGAACTTGTAGGCCATCGCCCAACGTGGGCTGCGCGAGCGCGTGCCGAGCGCCTCCTGGTACTGCAAGCGATTGACCTTGATTACCACACCGTCGATCTCGTACGGCAGATCGTCGCGCTGCTCCTCGAGCCGGTGGTGATAGGCGATCACCGCGTCGATATCGGGGCAGTGCTCACTGCTGCCCTCTACCTTGAAGCCCCAGGCGCGCATCCGTTCGAGCTCCTCGAGATGGTCACCCGGTGGCTCGGCGTCACCCCAGTCGACCGCCAGAATATCGTAGAAGAAGGCATCGAGCGGCCGCTGCGCGGTAACCGCCGAGTCGAGCTGACGAATCGCGCCTGCGGCCAGGTTGCGCGGGTTGGCGAAGGGCTCCTCGTCGCGCTCGAGCCGCTCGCGGTTGAGGCGGTGGAAGCCTTCGAGCGGCACGTAAACCTCACCACGCACCGACAGCAAAGGAGGTGCGCCGCCGCTGAGCCGCAGCGGGATGCTGGCGATGGTGCGCAGGTTGTCGGTGACGTCCTCGCCGCGGACTCCGTCACCGCGCGTAGCGCCGACCTCGAGCAAACCGTCACGGTACACGGTCTCGATCGAGAGGCCGTCGAACTTGAGCTCGGCGACGTAATCCACCGCGTCAACGTCGAGGCCCTTGCGTACGCGCTCGTCGAACTCGCGCACTGCGGCTTCGTCGGCCGCCGATTCGAGCGACTGCATCGGCCCACGGTGCTCGACCTCGGGCAGCTCGGACTTGACCGCCCCGCCGATCCGCTGGGTCGGCGAATCAGCGCCACGGAGCTCGGGGAAAGCCTCCTCGAGCGCCTGCAGGCGGCGGAACAGCGTGTCGTAGGTACCGTCGGCGATGCGCGGATCGTCGAGGACGTAGTAGCGGTGGTCGTGGTAGCGAATCGCCGCGGCGAGCTGTTCCGCCTGTGCGCGATAGCGCTCGGCGTCGTCGCCTTCGACGGGCTCGAAGTCGATGTTGCCGGGATCGATGAACGGGTTGTCCGCGGGAGCCTTCATGGTCGTCCGAGCTGGGCACGCCGGATCGACGTGCTGGCGCGCCCATGATACGGCGTTCCTCACCGCCCCGCTGCCGCCTGCGCCGGCCGGCAGGTTCAGGGCCGCTCCGCGGCCGTTCCCCGTTCCTCGAAGATGCGCAGCACCTCGCGCTGCGGCGTCTGATCGAAAACCTCGTACCACAGGCCGACGGCGCGGAAGCTCGCCGGCTGCAGCGGGCATACCACCTCGTCGGCGACAGCGGCCAGAGCGGCGAGGGTGTCGGGGGGGCCGACCGGCACCGCCAATACCCGCAGGGCGGGCCGCTCGCTCTCGAGCGCAAGCAGCGCGGCGCGCACCGTCGCCCCCGTGGCGATGCCGTCGTCGACGACGAGCGCGGTGCGCCCGGTGAGGGAGATGCGCGGCCGCACGGCACGCACATCGGCGAGCTTATCGGCCAGCTCGCTGCGCTCGCGCTCGATGGTGTCGCGCAGCACCCCGGCGCCGACGAGCGGCGAGAGGTCGGGGTCGATCCACAAGGCGTCGCCCTCCCCGACCGCGCCGACGGCGAGCTCCGCATTCCAGGGCGCGCCCACCTTCTCCACGCCGAGCACGTCGAGCTCGAGTTCCAGGGTGCGCGCCACGACGTCGGCCACCACCACGCCGCCGCGGGGTATACCGAGCACCACCGGCGAGGGCCAAGCGGCAACGCGCGGCGCGAGCGCCTCCGCAAGGCGGGCGCCAGCATCACGCCGATCGATGAATCGATCCATGATCTCAATTAACCACGGCCTCCGGCCGGCGCCAAGAGGATCGATCGGCGCGTCGCCGCTGCACGGCCCACGCGGTATGCTGCGCCCCTCGAACCCGGAAGGCGCCGTGCACGACTTGCCCTATCCCGTCACCGACATCCACGTCCACATTCAGCCGTGGGAGCAGCTCCACCCCGGCGCCCGCACGGTGATGTCGCGCGGCCGCCCCGACTACGACGCTCTCGAGCGCATGATGCACGACGGCGCCGCGGTGCTCGAGCGCATGGATGCCGCCGGCATCGACCGCATCGGCATGATCAACTACGTCGCCCCCCGCCTGATGGGGTTCACCGACGAGGTCAACGTCTGGGTCGCGGGCATCGCGCGCACCGACCCGCGTCGGCTGTTAGCGTTCGGCGGCCTCGACCCACGCGATCCCGAGGTGATCAACGACCCGAGGGGTGCCGTCGACCGCCTCGTGGACCTCGGCATTCGCGGCCTCAAGATCCACCCGCCGCACCAGGAGCTGCGTGTCAACGCCTACCGCGAGGGCGCCGCCGAGGAGCATCTGCCGGCCCTCGCCGGCATCTACGCGCGCGCCCAGGAGGTCGGCCTGCCGCTGATGGTCCATACCGGCACCTCGGTGTTCCCGGGGGCGCGCTCGCGCTACGGCGATCCGATGGATTGCGATGACGTCGGTATCGACTTCCCGGAGCTCACGATGATCCTGGCGCACTGCGGTCGGCCGATGTGGACCGCCAGCGGCGTGTTCATCATCCGCCGCTTTCCCAACGCGTATATCGACCTGTCGAGCATCCCGCCAAAGCGACTGCTGCACTACATCCCGGCGCTCGAGAAGCTGGCCCCCAAGTGCTTGTGGGGCACCGACTGGCCCGGCCCCGGCGCCCCGACCATGGATCACAACCTGCGGCAGTTCCTCGACATCGGGCTGTCCGACGAGGCGCGCAAGGCGATCCTGCACGACAACGCCGCGCGGCTGTTCCCCCTGTAGCTTGCCGCCCTCGCCTCGTAGCTCGTCGCCCGATGTCTTGCGCGCGTACCAGATACACCTATCCTTTTGTCCGAGACTGGATTACTCTTGAATCCTTTCGCGAGCACTCGTCAGGGGCGACCGGGGACAACGAGCGAGATGATCTATACCGATTCGGGCAAGTACGCCATCCGTGCATTGACCTACATGGCGGCCCAGGAAGACAGGGACAGCCCCGCCTCGGCGGCGGACGTTGCTGAGGCGGAGAACATTCCGCCTTATTACCTTGCCAAGGTGTTGCAGGACCTCGCCCGCGCCGACCTGCTGAACTCGGTGCGCGGGCGCGGCGGCGGCTTTCTGCTCAAGCGCGAGCCGGAGGACATCAAGGTCCTCGAGATTCTCGAAGCGGTGGAGAACATCCGCCGGCTGACCACCGAGTGCGTACTCGGCCTCGATCAGTGCAACGACGAAGTCTCCTGCCCGCTGCACAGCACCTGGAAGCAATTCCGTGAGGAGCTGCTCGACAGCCTCGATCAGCTGACGCTGCAGGATCTCGTGGTCGAGCTCAAGCGCAAGCGCGCTGCCAGGCATTGATCCCGCGTTGATGAGGTTGCTGTTTGTCGGCGCCGGCGGCTTCGTCGGAGCGGTTCTCCGCTATGCTGGCGGCGGCTTCGTCCAGCGTCTTGCCGAAGGGAGCCTGTTCCCCTGGGGTACCGCCGCGGTCAACCTCGTCGGTTGCGTCGCTATCGGCTTCGTCGCCGGCCTGGTGGAATACCGCGGCATGTTCTCCTCCGATGCCCGGGCCTTCC
>JASFRZ010000378.1:0-5132 GCA_050114655.1 Acidobacteriota bacterium | reverse complement strand
TTCCTCTTCAGGTCACCGTCGCCTGTCGTGATGCCGAGGCGGCCAGCATGCTCTCGACGCGCTCCAGCAGCAGCGTCGGCTCGACCGGCTTTTCCAGCAGCTCGTTGACCGGGACGAAGCCCGGGTGCACGGCCTGGCCTGGAAACAGGAAGGAGATCTGCTCGCGGATGCCGGTGATTATCAGCACCGGCATCTCGGCGAGCGCGGGGTCCTTGCGGATCTTGCGCGCCACCATGACCCCCTCGGCGCCGCGGCCCATCATGATGTCGAGCAACAGCAGGTCGTAGTCCTTGCCCTTGAGCGCCTCCCATCCGTCCTTGGGATTGCGGGCCACGTCGACGTGGTAGCCGGCGCCCTGAAGAATGGCGCGGATGCCGTCGACGTAGTCCGGATCGTCGTCGATGATGAGCAATTCCTTTGGTTCCTTCATCTGATTCCTCCTGGCACAGAGCTGGTCGCGGCGGCGAGGCGCGAGCGCGGATCTTCCTCGGCGCCCGTCGCCTCCGGCGGCGCGGCCGGTAGGGTGATGACGAACGTGCTGCCGCGGTCGAGCTCGCTGTTCACGACGATGCTTCCGCCGTGCGCCTTGACGATGCGATTGCTGATGGCGAGGCCGATGCCGTACCCGGGCGCCGCTCCGCGCGAGGGCGTCGCGCGGTAAAAGTCCTTGAAGATGAACGGCAGGTCGTCGGCGGCGATGCCGACCCCTTCGTCGCTGATAGAGATTTCCACGCCGTGCGCGCTGTTGCGTGCGCGTACCTCGACGCGACCGCTGTCGTGGGAGTACTTCACTGCGTTGGAAACGATGTTGAGCAGCGCCTCGGTGAGCGTGACCTCGTCGCCCGGCACGTTGGTGACGCCGGGCTCGACGGCGCTGAGGAGCTCGACGTTCTTGCGCACGGCGTGCGGCCGGGCACTCTCCAGCGCGTCGGCGATCGGTCCGGCGATCGACAGCGACTCGAAGCGCTCGCTGATTCCGTTGAGATCGACGGCGAAGCCGCGCAGCCAGGTGTGGATCAGCTCGAGCAGGTCGTCGAGGCGTCTTTTCATGCGCTGCAGCCGCTCGCGCTGGTCGTCGTCGAGCGTGTCGCCGAGCTGTGCCTCGAGCACGAAGAGGTTCTGCTGCACCGCGGCGAGCGGCGACTTGAGCTCGTGCGACACGATGGCGGCGAAGTTCTCGCGCAGCGCCACGCGCTCCTGCTTGAGACGCATCGTCTCGAGGGTGAGGAAGCGCTTCTCCAGCCCGCGCTCGGTGATCAGGCGGAACTCGTCCGGGGTGAACGGCTTGGGTAGGAAGTCGTAGGCACCGCGCTTCATCGCCTCGACCGCCGAGCTCACCGTGGCGTAGCCGGTGATGACGATCGGCACCGCCAGCGGGGCGAGCTCGCGGATCTGCTCGAGCACGTCGAAGCCCGACATGCCGGGCATCTTGAGGTCGACGAACACCAGGTCGGGATCGAGATCCTCGAGCAGCCGCAGGCCGGCGGCGCCGTCGCTCACGGTGGCGACCTCGTAGGCTTCGTCGCCGAGAATCTCGCGGCACGATTCCAGCACGATCTCTTCGTCGTCGATGATGAGAATCCGGGCGCGCTCGCTCATGCCGCCTGCCTCCCGCCGGCCGCCAGCGGCAGGCGGACCGTGAAGATGGTCCCCTTGCCGACCTTGCTGTGCACCGAGATGTCGCCGCCGTGGCGCTGCACGATGCCGTAGCTGATCGCCAGGCCGAGGCCGGTGCCGTGACCGACTTCCTTGGTGGTGAAAAAGGGATCGAAGATGCGCTGCATGTTCTCGTCGGTGATGCCGTGGCCGGTGTCGGCGAAGCTCACCTCGACGCCGCGGCGGGCGTCGTCTAGCGCCACCCTCACCTCCAGCCTGCCGCGCCCGTCCATTGCCTCGGCGGCGTTGATGACCATGTTGAGGAACACCTGCTGCATCTGTGACGGGTCGATCACCAGCGGGGGAATGCCCTCGCCGTAGTGCCGCACGATCTCGATGTCGTGGAACTGCGCCTGCCCCTCGATCAGCCCGATGCACTCGTCGATCAGGCCGCATACGTCGGCGGGGCGGGTGTGCGGCGTGCGCCGGCGGGAGAAGTCCAGCAGCCCGCGGATGATCGTCGTGCAGCGGTTGGCCTGGGTGGTGATCTTCTCCAGCGACCGGCGGCGGGGGTCCTCTTCGTCGGTGCGCTCGAGCAGGAGCTGCGAGAACGCCACGATGCCCTGCAACGGGTTGTTGAGCTCGTGCGCCACATCGGCGGCGAGCTGGCCGATGATCGCCAGCCGCTCTGATTCCATGATCTTCCGCTTGGTGAACTCCTTGAGCCGCTCGTCGCGCCGCTTGAGGGTCGCCGCCATGGTGTTGAAGGCGTTGGCGAGCTCGGCGAGCTCGCCGTTGGCGTGGATGGTGACGCGCGTGTCGAGGTTGCCGGCGGCCACCTCGCGCGCCGCGCCGACCATCGTCTTGAGCGGCACCGAGATGCGCTTGGAGATCACGCTGCCGATCACCACGGCGATCAGCGCGCCGGTCAGCGAGATGCCCAGGAACAGCAGCTCGGTGCGCCGCTTGATGTCGACGTAGGGCTCCTCGAGGACGCCGACGTAGAGCATCCCGATGATGCGATCGCGCACGTCGCGGATGGGCTCGTAGGCGGTTATGTACCAGGCGTTGACGACATAGGCGCGGTCGATCCACACCGCGCCCTCGTCGATCACCCTCCGGTAGACCTCGTCGGAGACGCGGGTGCCCAGGGCGCGCGTACCGTCCTCGTTGCGGACGTTGGTCGAGATGCGCACATCGTCCTGGAAGATCGTCGCCGTACCGATGTCCATGCGCTCGTACTGCATGTCCTGGTAGACGGTCTGCTTGATCTTGTCGACGATCTCGTAGTTGCGGTTCAACAGCGCGCCGCCGTACAGCACGCCGGCCAGCTTGCCGCCGTTGTCGAAGATCGGCGCCGCCGCCATCAGCATCATGCCGGCGGTTTCCTCGGTGCCGGCGCGCGGGCCCGCGTACGGCGTATCGACCAGCTCGATGCGCGCGCGGCCCGGCAGGAAGGGTGACTCGCGGGCGAGCTCCTCGGCGCAAAGCACGGCGGTTGCGGCGACCGGCCGGGGCGAGCTCAGCACCTCGGCGACCACCGGATCGGCGGCGCGCGAATCACCCACGCGGCTGGGGTTGCTACCACGCACCAGCACCGTGCCGGCAGGGTCGGTCAGGGTGAGCACGTCGAGATCCTCGCGCGCGCGCGCGGCGACGATCTCGTCGCTGGCGGTGTCCAGCCTTCCGGCGAGGACGGCGTCGCGCAGATGCGAGTGCGCCGCAGTGTAGCGCACCACCTGGCCGATGGTGGCGAGCCGCGACTGGTAGATCTCGCGCGCCGCGTTGAGGTCGAGCTGCACCTTGGCCTGCGCCTCGGCAAGCACGCGGTTGCCGATGAACTGCACGCCGGCGACGCTGAAGATCGCGCTGGTGATGGCGATCACCAGCAGGAAGCTCAGCGTCAGGCGCGCAGCCATCGGCCGCATGATCAGGCGGCCTCCGTCCGCTTGCGACGCAGCAGTGAGGTCGGCAGGCTGTATCGATACAGCGTGCCGACGGGATCAGGAATGCCGGCGAGGATGCGCTCGATCTCGGCTTCGTCGTTGCTGCCGACGATCGAGGCGATCGACGACAGCATCTTGCCGCCGTGATCGCGCACCCGGCTGGTCGGGCCGAAGCACCCGGTGCACGGCATGTTGCCGCCGATGCAGCGCGCCTCGCAGCCGCCACGGGTCGCCGGGCCCATGCACAGCACGCCCTGCGCCAGCAGGCAGGTGTCCTCGTCGATGAGCACCTGGTGCGGTCGCTTGAGCTCGATCAGAGAGAGGTCCTCCGGCTTGCTCTCCTTACGCGGGCACTCCTCGCACAGCGCCACGTCCGATGACAGCACCGCGCCCTTGGGCGGCAGCTCGCCCGACAGCAGCGTTTGCACCGCGTTGGCAATGACCCCCGGCGTGGGGGCGCACCCCGGCACGTAGTAGTCGACGTCGACTACCTGGTCGAGCGCGCGCACCGTCTCGTAGAAGCCGGGCAGCGTGACCTCGAGGCCGTCGTCGCGCGTCGCCATTTGCGGCAGCACGCCGTCGGGGTTCACCGTCGACGGCGTCTCGAGGTAGGCGCGCGCCATCACCGCATCACGGCTGTAGAGGTTGGCAAGGCCGGGGATGCCGCCGAGGTGCGAGCAGGAGCCGAAAGCGAGCAAGAGCTGCGACTTGCGCCGCAGCAAGTGCGCCATCTCTTCCTGCTCGGTGGTGCGGATGGCGCCGTTGATGAAAGTCGCGACGATGGCACCGTCCTCCATCGCCTCGACGTCCCTCTTCTTGAAGTCGAGCGCCACCGGCCAGAAGACGATGTCGACCGCGGCGACGACGTCGAGGATGGCCTCGGCGAGATCGACCACGGCCTCCTCGCACCCGCCGCACGAGGCGCACCAGTAGAAGGCGATCTTGGGCTTGTCGGCTTGCACGGCAGCTTCGCTTGTCATCAGACCGTCACCTCCTCCCGCGGCGCCGCCTCCGTCACGGCGATCGCCGGGGCGCCCTGCGGCACATCGAACGACTCGGGCGGCACCGCCATGTGCAGCGGGCCGAGGGCTCGTACCTTCTCGACCATGTCGTTCATCACTTCCTTGAGGCGGTCCGCTTCGGCGGCGGAGATCCACTCCAGGCGGAAGCGCTCCTTTTCGATGCCCATGCTTTCGAGCACCCGCCGCAGCAGGTGGTAGCGGCGCAGGGCCTTGTAGTTGCCCTCCTGGTAGTGGCAGTCACCCGGGTGGCAGCCGCCGATCAGCACGCCGTCGGCGCCGCGGGCGAAGGCCTCCAGGACGAACTGCGGATCGACGCGTCCCGAGCACATCACCCGGATGACGCGCGCGTTGGGGGCGTATTTCATGCGCGAGGTGCCGGCCAGGTCGGCCGCCAGGTAGGTGCACCAGGCGCAGAAGAAGGCGACGATCTTGGGCTCGAACGCATCGGGGGCGACGTTCGATCTCTCCTGACTCTCAAGCATGGGCCAGTACCCCTTCGATCTCTTCGAAGATCATCTGGTCCTCGAACAGGTTCTGGTGGATGGATCCGGACGGGCACGAGGCCACG
>JASFRZ010000377.1:0-5159 GCA_050114655.1 Acidobacteriota bacterium | reverse complement strand
GAAGGCATCCCCGACGGCACCGAGATCTCGGTCAAAGCGGTGAGCGAGCGCGGCCTGCGCGGCTGGGACTGGGCCCACGTCACGGTCGGGCAGTAGCTTGCGGGGGCTGATCGGCTGGTTGCGGCGCCGGCGCGCCGGCTGGTCCGGCGACAGCGACCGCGCCTTCCACGACGAGCTTTTCGCCGCACATCACCACGACGCCTTCTCGCCCGCCTACACCGGCAACATCACCATCCGCCGCTTCGCCGACCTGGCGGCTCCCGCGGTCGAGGGCTGCTCGCTGGTGGTCGACGTCGGCTGCGGTCTCGGCGAGATCACCTGCGAGCTGGCCCGCCGGTTCCCCGATACCCGCTTCCTCGGCGTCGACCACAGCCGCGCCGGCATCGACGGGGCACGCGCCAACGCCGAGCGCCTCGACCTCGACAACATCGCATTCGAGGTGCACGACATGGAAGGCTACGACCCGGGCACCGACGTCGACCTGGTGACGATGTTCGACGCTTTCCACCACCTTCTGGATCCGCGCGCCTTCATCGTCAGGCTCGGCAAGCGCACACGGCGCTTCTTGCTGATCGAGCCCCAGGGCGACTGGAAGGGCAGCTGGAGGCGCGATCTCGACTTCGACTGGCTGGCCGCCGACCTCGAGAAGATCCGCGCCCGCCTGGCGCACGCGGTAGGCGAAAGCGCTGCGACTCCCGGCTCGAGGGTGACGACCAGGCATCCCGGGAGCACCGAGTCAGCAGCGCACGGCGCGGACCCCGGCGCCGGTGCGGCGGCAGCCCCCGGGGACGCAGGCGGCAGCGCGGCGACCCCCGAGGCCGGTGAGCCGGTCGAGAACCGCTACAGCATTGCCACGCTGGAGAAGCTCTTCGCCGGCTACGGACTGCGCGTGCGCGGCACCGTCTCGGGGCTCGACGAGTATCCCCCGGAGCCCTCTCTCGACACCCCTACGCGGCGGGAGTTCGGCGAGGTCGCCTACCAGCTCTACCGCACCGCCGATGAGCGGCTCGGCGCCGCGGGCCTGGACCTGCACGCCAAACACCTGGTGATCTACGCCGAGGCGGGCGTGGCCGGCGAGCATCGCACCCGCCCCGACGAAGCTCCCGGCGACGGGCCCGTCGCCGATCTGCGCGGCGCCCACGACGTCGCGTGGCTGCACTACGACGGCCCACAGAGCGGTACGCCCTCGAGCTCCGTCCATGCCACGGTCCGCTTGCGGAACCGCAGCTTCCGTGTCCTGTCGAGCACCGGTGATCACCCCGACATGCTCAGCTATCACTGGCTCGACGAGCACGGGCGCACCATCGAGGAGGACGGTGCCCGCAGCCCGTTGCCACGCGACGTCGCCCCCGACGAGGAGATCGAGGTGGCGCTGCGCATCGACACGCCGGCGCGCACCGGCGCGCTGGTGCTCGCTGTCGACATGGTGCAGGAGGGCAGGACCTGGTTTCGCAATGCCGGCTGCCCGACCCTCGACGTCTCTTTCCGCGTCGGCTGAGCGCGCGGCGGAGACCCGCCCCTCGAAGGAAACGCAACCACCGAGCTCCTCCGTAGCGGAGAGGCGGCGAAACAAATCGGACTCCAGTGGTGTATTAACAGTTGTGTGGGCCTCGCGGCGCCCGCTCCGCGCCCGCCGTGCATCACCGGCGGCGCTCCCCGTCAACCGGAGGGATCCATGGAGACGCTGCTGCAGGACGTCCGCTATGGCTTGAAGCTACTGTGGAAGGATCGGGGATTCGCCGTTACCGCGTTGCTCACGCTGGCCGTGTGCATCGGTGCCAACACCGCCATCTTCAGCGTCATCAACACCATCCTGTTGCAGCCGCTGCCCTACGACGAGGCCGACCGCATCGCGATCCTCTACAACGCCTACCCGAAGGCCGGCTGCGACCCCTGCGGCACCTCCGCGCCCGACTACTACGACCGCATGGAGCAGACCGACACCTTCGAAAGGATGGCGCTGTACAGCGGTGCCGCCCCCACCGTCGGCAACGAGGGCGAAACCCCGGAGCGCGTCCAGGGCCTCGCCGTCACGCCCTCGTTCTTCCCCCTGCTGCGCGTCGACGCCGCCCTGGGGCGTACCTTCGGCGAGGAAGAGGCGCAGGTCGACGCCGAGCCCACCGTCCTGCTCACCTACGCCGCCTGGCAGCAGTACTTCGGCGGAGACCCCGCAGCGGTCGGGCAAACGCTGCGCATCAACGGCAACCCGACGACCGTGATCGGCGTGCTCGACCGATCGTTCGCCTTCCTTTCCGACGACATCCGCCTGTTCCTGCCCATCGCCTTCTCCGAGGAGATGAAGGGGCCCAACCGGCGCCACAGCAACAACTGGCAGATGCTCGGTCGATTGCGCCCCGGGGCGTCGGTCGAGCTGGCGCAACAGCAGATCGATGCGCTCAACGCACGCAACGACGAGCTCTTTCCCATGTTCCGCGAGCTGCTCTCCGGCGCCGGATTCCACACCGTGGTGATGCCGTACCAGGACTTCCTGGTGCGCGACATCTCCGGAACGTTGTACACGCTATGGGGCGGCGTCGTCTTCGTGCTGCTGATCGGCTTCGTCAACATCGCCAACCTGGTGATCGTGCGCGCCAATCGTCGCGCCTCCGAGCTCGCCACCCGCATGTCGCTGGGCGCCGGCGCCAACCGGCTGGCACGCCAGTTGTTGACCGAGAACGTCCTGCTGTCGATCGCCGGCGGCGCGCTCGGCCTGCTGTTCGGCTACTGGGGTCTGGTGCTGCTCCGTGGCCTCGGGCTGAACGATATCCCGCGCGGCGCCGAGGTGACGATCGACACGACGGTCGCCCTGGTGACCCTCGGCGTCGCAGCGCTGGTCGGCGTCACGCTGGGGTTCATCCCCCTCGCCTCGGTGCTACGCGGCGACCTCAGCTCGGTGTTCCGCGAGGGAGGCCGCACCAGCACCGGTGGACGCGCGGCGCGCTGGGCGCGGCGCGGCCTGGTATCGGTACAGGTGGCCTTCGCGCTGATCCTGCTGATCGGCGCCGGCCTGCTGCTGAGCAGCTTCCGCCACATCCTCGCCGTCGACCCGGGCTTCGTTCCCGACAACGTGCTCACCGCGCAGGTGACGCCGCGTGAGAACCGCTACCCGGAGATCGCGGACGTGCGCGCCTTCGCCGACCGCGCCGCGGATGCGCTGCGTGGCCTGCCCGGCGTGCAGGCGGTCGGCGTGGCCGGCGGCAGCGTGCCGTTCACCGGCGGTTTCGGCCGCAACGCGCTCTTCGCCGAAGGCTACGAGCCGACACCGGGAGAGTCGTTGCAGGCGCTCTACGTCGGCGTGGCCGACGGCGAGTTTTTCGGTGCGCTCGCTTTCGAGCTGGTGCGTGGGCGCTTCTTCGATGATAGCGACACGACGGATTCGCGCCGCGTGATCATCGTCGACGAGAACGTCGCGGCGAAGTACTGGCCGGGCCAGGACCCGATCGGCAAACGCATGTACCAGCCCTCCGACCTGGAGAACCCCACTGCCCCGCCCGCGGACGAGAGCCAGTTCTTCAACATCGTCGGCGTGATCCGGCCGGCGAAGCTCGAGGGCCTGGTGGGCATCGATGAGCCGCTCGGCGCCCTGTGGCTGCCGATGGCCCAGATCCCACGCCGCAACGTCGACTTCGTCATCAAGACCGCCGGCGATCCGGCGGCGCTGATCGAGCCGATGCGCCGCGTCATCGCCGAGATCGACCCCGAGCTGCCGGTCAACAACGCGGGCACGATGCAGAGCTTCATCGACGAGTCGCTCGCCGCCCGGCGCACGCCGATGCTCCTGGCGGGCGGCTTCGCCGGGGTCGCGCTGCTGCTCGCCGCCGTCGGCATCTACGGCGTGCTCGCTTATCTCGTGTCGCAGCGCCGACGCGAGATCGGCGTGCGTATCGCGCTCGGATCGAGCGCTGCCGAGGTGTTCCGGCTGGTCATGCGCGAGGGCGCTACCATCCTGGTCGCCGGTCTCTTCGCCGGGGTCGGCGGCGCCTGGTTGCTGCGCAGCGGCATCGAGACACAGCTCTACGACATCGACGCTATGGACCCGCGGGTGATCGTGGCGGTCGCCGGCGTATTGGCGCTGGTCGCGCTGGTGGCTTGCGCGGTGCCGGCGATGCGCGCGACGGGCGTCGATCCGGTGACGGCGCTACGGCAGGAATAGGCCCCCCGAAAGCGAGTTCGTCGGGATGACGGTGCCGGCCCAACCGTCTACGCCCCGCCCAACGACCCGTCGATGTGCACGTCGCGCTGAGGGAACGGGATGCCGATGCCGGCGGCATCGAGCGCGTCCTTGACCGCATGGGTGAGCGCGTCCTTGGCGGCAAAGTAGTCCTCGGTCTTGCACCACACCCGTACCTGCCAGTCGATCGACGACTCTCCCAGGCCGGTGAGCAAGATCTGATGTTCCTTGTCGTCGACGACGTGGTGCTGGCGCGCCACGCCGTCGAGCACCTCACGGGCGCGCGCCAGGTCGGCGCCGTAGTCGGTACCCACCACCACGTCGACGCGGCGGATCGGGTGGAAGGTGATGTTCTCGATGGTGCTGCCGAATACTGTGCCGTTGGGCACGATGATCCGCCGGTTATCGGGAGTATCGAGCGTGGTGGTGAACAGCTCGATCTCGTTGACCTTGCCGGTGACCCCGCCCACCGATACCACATCGCCGACCTTGAACGGCCGGAAGGTCAATAGCATGACTCCGGCGGAGAAGTTCGACAGTGTGCCCTGCAGCGCCATGCCGATGGCGAAGCCTGCGGCAGCAAGAACGGCGGCGAAGCTGGTCGTATCGACGCCGAACACCCCCAGCGCAGCAAGCACCGCAGCAATCAACACCAGGTAGCGCGCCAGGTTAGCGAAGAACTTGGTCAGCGTGGCGTCGATACCGGCGCGCTCGAGGCCACGCCGGGTCGTGCGACGCGTCCAACCCGCGGCCATCCAGGCGATGAACAGCAGGACCAGAACGCCGACCACGTTGACGGCGTACCCGAGCGCTTGATCGCCGTACTGCTGCCACAAACTCTGCAACGAATCCATGGATCCCTCCGCTGTTGTCTGTAGGCAAACTAGGCCCGCGGGCGACGAGTCTCAAGCTGCGTTGCGGGCAGAACGGACAGCTCCAGACGACGTCTTCGGGGGGACGGGGGCTGCGTTGTTCCCAGCGATCGCGC
>JASFRZ010000376.1:0-5167 GCA_050114655.1 Acidobacteriota bacterium | reverse complement strand
GGTCGAGGTCGGCCTGCAGCTGCGGGCTCACCTGCCCCATCTCCTCGACGAAGCGCAGCACGCCCTCGTAGTCGCCATCGCCCTGGAAGCGGAGGATCTTCTCGGCCAGCGCGGTGGTGGCCTCCTGCGCCTTCTCGAAGTCGAGCCGGTAGGTACCGTCGGCGTTGCGGGTGAAGGCGCCCATGCTGTCGAAGAAGTTGAAGCGCACCAGGTTGGCCCGTCCGTGGGCGTCAGCGGCGCCGAAGCGGATCGAGCGGAAGATGCTGGCGAAGAACGTCGCCAGGTGCTCGTTCAGGTCGCCGTCCCACTCCTGCTCGCGGATCATCTCCCGGATCATGTACAGGCCGAGGATGTCGGCCTTGCCTTCCTCGAGCGCCGAGGCCTGCTCTTGCAGCGCGGAGCGCACCGTGCCGGAGCCGTCGATGGTGTTCTTGATGCCCAGGCCGTGCGCCACCTCGTGGAACATGGTGTTGGCGAAAAACGCGTCGAAAGTCACCAGGTCACGTTGCTCCGGGTCGAGCAGCGCGTCGGCAATCGGCACCATGATCTTGTCGAACTTGGCGCGCATGGCGTTCTTGAGCTGCAACCGGCGGGTGCCCTTCTCGAGCTGCACCTGCTCGTCGTTGGGCAGGTTGATGGCGATCGTTTTGGCGCCGGCGTTGGCGTCGCCGGCGTAGTACACGGCATCGTAGGCGTTGAGCTCGGACTCGGTGCCGGGCTCCTCGCTTTTGTAGGCCTCGTCGACCGGCAGGCCGCGCTGCAGCGCGGGTAGCAGGCGCGTGTAGCGTGCCAGCCGCTCGCTCCACTCCTGATCCTTGATCAGCACGAAGGACTCGAACGCTGCCTTGGCGCCGAATAGCTGGTCCTCGTAGGTCTCGATGGGACCGATCACCAGCTCGATGGTATTGGTCTTCATGTCCATCCAGGCCATATCCGATGGCTGATAGTCGTCGGTCTCGAGCGCATCGGCGCGCAGCTCGAGGTAACGCTGCAGACCTTCGTTGTCGGCCATCTCGGCGGCCTCGCGGAGCTTGGTGGCCGCTGCGCGCAGCCGCTCGCCAAACATCTCGTGGTACGGAATCGCTGCCAGGTTGCCTTCGTCGTCCCGGCGCACCACGGTGTACAGGCTCAGCAGGCCGCTGTCCGGGGCGGCAGCCGCGGCCGCCTCGACCTCCTCCTTGGTTACGTCCGCCGGGTAGAGGTTGGCACCGAGCGGCTTGGGGCCGACGCCGGCGATGAAGGGCTCGTTGTCGGCAAGACGGTCCCAAGGCCCGTAGTTGATGTCGAAGAAGGCGCGCACGCCATCTTCCGGGTGGGCCTGTAGCAGCGCCGAACGCTGCTCCGGGGTGCCGTAGGCCTGCTCCCAGAAGAGCTGGTCCATGATATCGGCCGCCTCGATCAGCAGCGGCAGCATGGCGCGCTGGTTGTCGGTCAGTGGCGAGAGGTCGGCGGTGAGCCGGACCGGGGTGTACTTATCCAAGCCGATCTCCGCGGAGTTGGTCTCGGTGCTCTGCTCCTCGGCGGGCGGCGGGCTGCCACATGCCGCCGAGAGCAGCACAATGGCGATCGCCGCGAGCGCGGAGCCGGCAAGGAACGTACTGCGCAGCAAGTGTCTCATGGTGGTCCCTATTGGCAGCCGAGCGGCTTTTCCGCGCCCAGTTTCTCGATCTGCATGCAGGCGATCGACAAGGTGTCGGCGTCCGGGTGCTCACGCACCAGGCGAACGAGCTCCTCGACGGCACCGGCGCCGTCGCCGAGCTCGACGAGACACCGCGCCGCCTTGAACTTGGCGTCGGGCACCGTCTCGGCTTGTGGGTAACGGCGCACCAGCTCGAGAAAAGCGGTACGCGCAAGTTGGTACTGTTGCCGTGAATAGTGGCTCTCGCCGATCCAGTACTGCGCGTTGTCGGCGAGCTCGCTGTCGGGGAAGAGGCGGATGTACTCCTGGAAGCCGCTCACCGCCAGCGGATAGTCGGCCGCGAGGTAGTCGGTGTAGGCGGAGGAGTAGAGCGAATCGGCTTCGGAACGCGCCGGCTCCGCAGTTGACGCGGCGGGCGAGGCGCTGGCTACGGTCGGTCCGAGGACGCCGGCCGGGCGTTGGGGGGCGGGCATCGGCGTGCCCATGGCCGCGCGCGCGCCGCCGCCGGCCGGGGCTCCGCCGCCGGCGAGGCGGTCGGCGATGTCTCCGAGGCGCTCGTTCATGAGCGCCAACTGCTCTTCCACCGCGACCAGGCGCGACTGCATGTTGCGCATGTCCTCACCGGTGTCGGCCAGCTGGACGCGCAGGGGCTCGAGCGTGTTGTCGACGTCGAGCCGCATCTGGTTGATGGTGGCGAGGGCGTCCTGTTGGGCGGTCTCGAGGCCGGCCAGCTTCGTTTCCAGGGCGCTGATGCGCTCCTCCTGCGAGCCGCGCTGGAACGGCGCCGCGCCGAGCAGCACAATGGCGAGCAGGAGGGTGACGAGCACAACACGTTCGAATTGACGTCGCATCGGAATTCCCTTTGGCTGGCGCCTCATGCAGCCTGCCCCGGGGGTACGCTGTGCGCGGCGCGCCGTATCTTCGTCGAAAAGCTCTGGAGAGACGTTAGCACCCCGCCGACAAACGAGACCAGAAGGCCATGGAAGCGCGATTCCGCCTGTTGATCAACGACCGTTTCGATTGCAACGAGCCGTACCCCGAGGCGGTGCGCGCTGTCCTGGACAGCGCAGCGTTCGAGGTCGCGCGGGCAGAGATTGGCGCTTGGCCGGAGTACCGCGCGACGCCGTTGCGGCCGCTCGATGACGTCGCCGATCGCTGCGCGGTGGAGGCGGTCCTTCTCAAGGACGAGTCGCAACGCTTCGGCCTCTGCAGCTTCAAGGCGATCGGCGGCGCGTACGGGGTGCTGCGCGCGTTGCAGGGCGAGTTGCAGCGGCGCTTCGGACTGAGCGCCACAGGGGCGCAACTGCGTGCCGGCGAGCACCGCCGGCACACCGCCGACATCGTGCTGGCCTGCGCCACGGACGGCAATCACGGTCGCGCGGTTGCCTGGGCCGCGCGCAGCTTCGGTTGCCCGTGCGAGGTGTTCGTGCCACGCATCGTCAGCGAGCCACGCCGCCGGGCGATCGAGGATCTCGGCGCGCGCGTGCGAGTGATCGACGGCACCTACGACGATGCGCTGGCAGCCCTGCACCGCGCCGCTGCGGGCGACGGCTGGGTGGTCGTCTCCGACCAGGCGCAGGAGGGCTACGAGGCGATCCCGCGCGACATCATGCAGGGATACACGCTGATCGCCGACGAGGCACTGCAGCAGTGGCCCTACGAAGACCCGCCGACCCACGTTTTTCTGCAGGCCGGGGTCGGCGGCTTTGCCGGAGCGATGTGCGCGCACCTGTGGGAGCGCTGCGGGGAGCGCCGTCCGCTGCCGGTCTGCATCGAGCCGCTTGCCGCCGACTGTCTGTACCGCAGCGCCGCCGCGGGCCGCCCGGCGCGGGTGCCCGGTGACCTTGACACGGTGATGGCGTGCCTGTCGTGCGGGGAGCCGTCGACGCTCGGCTGGCGCATCCTGGAACGCGGCGCAGCGGCATACCTCGCGATCGACGACCAGGCGGCGATCGACGCCATGCGCCTGCTTGCCCGTCGGCGCGGCGGTGGTCTCGTGGTGGGTGAGTCGGGTGCCGCCGGGCTGGCGGGGTTGCTGTTGCTCGCCGGTGATCGCGCTGCGCGCGCGGAGATCGGCCTTGGCCGCGACGCACGCGTGCTGCTGTTCGCCACCGAGGGGGCAACCGATCCGGTCAGCTATGCATCGTTGATCGGCGTGTCCCCCGCCGAGGTCGCGTCCGGCCTCTCGACCAGCGGATAGCCCTTCTCCGCGTTGCGGCGCGCCGCCTCGTCGGCGCAGCGCGGGCAAACCGCCACAGAGTCGCGTCCGGTGATCCACAGCTCGTTGCCGGGGCGCCGCTCGTGGCTGCCGAAACGCTTCTTACAAATCGGGCAGGGAATCCACGCGTAGCCGCGCAGCATCGCCCAGGCACGGTGCAGGAAGCGCGGGCCCGACAATGCCGCTCAGCCCATCATCTGCGCCAGGCGCGCCGTCACCTTGGCGCGGTGCCGACGCCACTCCTCGCTGGAGAAGATCTGCGGCGCCGCCTGGATGAGGCGGGGCATCATGTAGAAGATCGCCGTCTGGCTCCACGGGCGGCCGTCACGGGTGCGGTAGCCTTCCGTGTTGAGGCCCTCGGCGACCTGCGACAGCGGCTTGTCGTCGACGATCATCGCCAGCATGGCGAGCATCGCCGCCTTCTCGATCGGGTTCTCCTCGAGGTGGCGGCAGTCGGGGGCGACCTGCAGACCGAAGGGGATCTCCTCCTTGATCTGGCCGGCGTCACCGCACTCAGCGGTCGACGGCCGTGCCCACTCCACCGCTACCAGCCGCCAGCCTTCGGCGGCCTTCTCGCGGATGTAGTCGTCCGACGGCGGGGTGCTCATCGGCTCTCGCACGCGCTCTTCATTTCCCATCGACGCCTCCTGTCTGTAGCGCGACGAACCGGGCGCCAAGCCCGGCAGGTTCCCGCTCAGACGTGCAATCCGGGAAGACGGCACAGGACAGCCTACATCAGAGAGCAAGTCTCGTGCCGGGGGGAATCGCCTGAAAAGAGCCGCTTTTCGCCAGTTCCCGTCCGCTCCTGGGACGACGATGACCGCTAGCGGACGTGCCGTGCGCCGGTGCCGGGGTCGGCGACCTGGGGTGTGTCCGCCGGAAGGACGCGGTAGACCAGCCAGGTGTCGTACTGCCAGGCGAGCAGCAGCCGCGGCTGCGCCCGCACCGCGGCGAGGAAACGCTCGTTGACGCGGTCCTCGAGCACGACGACGAAGCGGACGTCGAGGGCGGCGAGCTCGTCGAGGCAGGCGTCGGAGGGGAAGGTGTCGCGCACGCGGCGCAGCAGGGCGATGTTCTCCGGCGACTGGTAGCCGCTGTAGCCCACCAGCAGGCGCTTCCAGTGATAGATGCTGTTGAGCACCTGGCGCATGTTGATGGTGTAGCCGTCGGGATCGAGGGGGAACTCGACGACGGCGAAGTCGCCCGGTTGCGCGGCGAGAAACTCGTTGAGGGGACGCGGCTCGTGGGGATAGTCCCAGGTGCGCAGCGGGGCAAACGAGGCCTCGCCCGCGAACAGAACCACCAGCACA
>JASFRZ010000375.1:0-5187 GCA_050114655.1 Acidobacteriota bacterium | reverse complement strand
GCAGGAGGGCCTCTACCTCGTCGACGGGCAGATTCTCGCCGAGGACTACGTCTGGGGCTCCTTCGTGCAGAGCAAGATGTACGCCAACGGCATCGGCTGCAACGACTGCCACGACTCCCACAGCCTGCAGCTACAGGCGACCGGCAACGAGCTGTGCACGCGCTGCCACCGCGCCGACACCTACGACGCCTACGAGCATCACTTCCACCAGAAGACGGTCGACGGCAAGCCGAGCGACGGCGCCCTGTGCGTCAAGTGCCACATGATGGAGCAACCGTTCATGGTGATCGACTACCGCGCCGATCACAGCCTGCGCGTGCCGCGTCCCGATCTGTCGGCCGAGCTCGGCACACCCAACGCCTGCACGCAGAGCGGCTGTCACGACGATCACCCGCTGCAGTGGTCGATCGACGCGTTCACCACCTGGTACGGTCGCGCCCGCAAGCCGCAGTTCGGCACCATCCTGGCGGCGGCGCGCGACGACGATCCCGACGCCGAGCAGCCGCTCATCGACCTGATCGAGAACACCCTCTATCCCGCCATCGTGCGGGCCACCGCTCTCGAGGACCTGAGCGCCTACGCCGATGAAGACGTCGCGGGCGTGCTGCGCCGCGCGCTCGCCGACGAGGAGCCCCTGGTGCGTCATACGGCGGTGAGCAACGCCGTCGCCGCCGGGCCGCCGGAGGCGGTCGCCATGCTCGCCCCGCTGCTCTTCGATCCGGTCAAGGCGGTGCGCATGGCCGCCGCCTCGCAGCTCGCCGGCGTCCCGCAGAGCCTCTTCCAGCCCTACCAGCGCGAGGCCCTCGACGAAGCGCTGGCGGAGTACGTGCGCGTCAACGAGCGCTCGCTCGATTTCACCTCCGGCGGCCTCAACCTGGGTAACCTGGCGGCGGCGCGCAACGACCCGCAGGCGGCCGAGGGCTACTATCGCGCCGCGCTGGAGGTCGACGACCTCTTCTACCCGGCAAAGATGAACCTGGCGTTGCTGCTGTCCCAGCAGGGGCGCGAGGCGGAGGCGACGGTGCTCGTGCGACAGGTCGTGGACGCCTACCCGGAAAACTACGACGCCGTGTACTGGCTCGCGCTGCTGACCGCCGCCGAGCAGCCGCGGCAGGCGGTCGACCTGCTGCGCCAGGCCGCCGACGCCATGCCCGACAACGGTCGCGTGCGCTACAACCTCGGCCTGCTGCTGCAACAGCTCGGCGAGGACGCCGCCGCCGAAACGGCGCTGCGGCAGGCACTCGAGCTCGAGCCCGAGCAGTTCGACTATCTCTACGCCCTGGTCGATTTCTACGCCCGCCGCGACCGGCTGCCCGAGGCCCTCGCCCTGGCCGATCGCATCATCGCCCTGCACCCTGGCGACCCGCGCGGCCCGCAGATCAAGGCGATGCTGGAGGAGCAGCTCCGCTCGCGCCGATGAGCGGCTCGATCAGGTGCCGTGCCACGAACGGAATCGGTTACACGAATCGACGGAGAGACACCGAAAAACTACCGGCAGCGGAAGGGGGTTCTACTGGCCCACGTTGACTTTCGTCGCCGGCGCACGGATCTTCATGCTGGTTATCTTTACCGACCGCGGAGAGCCGCCATGTTCGCCGACCGTTCGTTCCCCCGCCTGATGATCCTCGCGCTCGCCGTCGGCCTTTCAGTCCCGACGCTGGCCCAGATGCCGGGCACGCCCGACGCGAAGGTGTTTCCGCAGAAGAGCTACTCGCCCTACGCCAACCGCCACTACCCGACGCGGCCGTACTTCGGTGAGACCCACCTGCACACCGCCTTTTCGATGGATGCCGGCGCCTTCGGGGCCCGTCTGACGCCTGTCGACACCTACAAGTTCGCCCGCGGCGAGCAGATCAACTCGAACACCGGCCAGCCGGTCAAGCTGTCGCGCCCGCTCGACTTCGTGGTGGTCTCCGATCACTCCGACAACATGGGTTTCTTCCCCGATCTGTTCGCCGGCAAGCCCGAGCTGCTCGCCGACCCGACGGGGCGCAAGTGGTACAACCTGATCCAGGCGGGACAGGGGGCGCAGGCGGCGATGGAGATCATCGTCGCCTTCTCGCACAACCAGTTTCCCCAGGACCTGATGTACTTCCCGGGCACACCGGCCTACAAGAGCGCCTGGCAGAAGACCATTGCCGCGGCGGAAGAGTACAACGAGCCCGGCACCTTCACCGCGTTCATCGGCTACGAGTGGACCTCCAACACCGGCGGCAACAACCTGCACCGCAACATCATCTTCCGTGACAACGGCGACAAGGCGAGCGAGGTGGAGCCGTTCACCGTGTATCCGCCCTACGGCAGCGACAACCCGGTCGAGCTGTGGAAGTGGATGGCCAACTACGAGGAGAAGACCGGCGGCAACGTGCTGGCAATCCCCCACAACGGCAACCTCAGCAACGGCCTGATGTTCCCCATGCTCGAGCACTTCGGCCAGCCGGTCGACCGCGCCTACGCCGAGGAGCGCATCCGCTGGGAGCGGCTGTACGAAACGACCCAGACCAAGGGCACGGGCGAGTCACACCCCTACCTGTCGCCCAACGACGAGTTCGCCGACTTCGAGATCTGGGACAAGGGCAACCTCGACGGCAGCGTGGCGAAGACCCCGGAGATGCTGCAGTACGAGTACGCGCGCTCGGCGCTGAAGAACGGCCTCAAACTCGAGGAGCAGCTCGGCGTCAACCCCTACCAGTTCGGTCTCGCCAGCGGCAGCGACGCGCACACCGCGCTGCCCGCCATGGAGGAGGACAACTTCTTCGGTAAGACAGTCCCACAAGAGCCCGGACCGGAGCGCATGACCACCCCGTTCATCGACAACAAGGAGACCGGCGTCAAGGTGATGGACTGGGAAGTCGGAGCCTCGGGCTACACCGGAGTGTGGGCTACCGAAAACACCCGTGAGGCGATCTGGGACGCGATGCAGCGCCGTGAGACCTACTCGACCACCGGCACGCGCATGTGGGTGCGCTTTTTCGGCGGCTGGGACTTCGTTGCAGAGGACGCCGACAGCCGCATGCCGGCCGACATTGGCTACACCAAAGGTGTGGCGATGGGCGGTGAGCTGCGCCAGCCGCCGGCGAACGCCGCGGCGACCTTCCTGGTCGCTGCGATGAAGGACCCGATCGGCGCAAACCTCGATCGTATCCAGATCATCAAGGGCTGGCTCGACGCGCAGGGCGAGCTGCACGAGCAGGTCTACGACGTTGCGTGGAGCGGCGACCGGCAGCCCGGTGCGGACGGCAAGGTGCCTTCGGTCGGTAGCACCGTCGATCTACAGCACGCCACCTACACCAACAGTATCGGCTCCCCCGAGTTGATCACGGTGTGGACCGATCCCGACTTCGACCCCGACCAGCGCGCCTTCTACTACGCGCGCGTCATCGAGATCCCGACGCCCCGCTGGACGGCGTACGACGCGGTGTACTACGGCACCACGCCGCTGCCCGGCACCCGCATGACGGTCACCGAGCGCGCCTACACCTCGCCGATCTGGTACTCCCCGGAGCGCTAGCAGGTCGCAGTGGAAGTCCGACCGTCCCGCTAGCGGGACTCCGCGTCGAGCTGCGGTAGCCACACCGCCATCTCGCCGGCACCGCGGTTGGCCCAGGCGAAGTACGGGATGGCAACCAAGGTGTGATGTGAGGGGCCCGCCCCGGCGGTGCGCGCAGCGCTCCCGGTGACAACCACCAGGCCGCCGAGCAGATCAGGCTCGAAAGCAGCCTCGAAGCCGGGCCCGGCGTCGATCGACAGGTCGAGCACCGCGCCGTCGTTGTCGACCGCCTCGGCGGCGTAGACCAGCGGGCCGCGCTGGATGGCAACCTTGCCGACGTTGTCCTCCACCATCGGATGGGCCGCTACCGTGCGCACCGGCATCGGCAATCCGAGCTCGACGACGTCTCCCGGGCGCCAGGTGCGTGCGATGACCACCAGGCCGCCCTCCACGGCGACGGCGGACCCGTTGCCGCCAGCGGTCGCGACCGCGCCGGTGGCCGAAAGGTCCACGGGCTCGCCGTTGATCGACAGCGTCACCGGCTCGTCGATGCCGTCGGTGAAGCGGTACAGGTCGGACGGAACCGGACGGCTGCGCGCCCATCCGGGGATGCGCAGGGCGAGCTCGAAGGGCAACTCGCCGGTACCGGGCTCGATCTCGATGCGCACCGCGCCCTCCCACGGGTAGCCGGTCTGCTGCGTCAAGCGCAGGTCGCCGGCGGGCAGCTCGATGTCGGCCTCGCTGCCGACGTAGAGGTTCACGTACACGCGATCGTTCTGCTGCGCGTAGATGAACCCCGGCAGCACCGCCATCATGCGCGCCAGGTTGGCCGGGCAGCAGGCTACGTCGAAGTACTCCGAGCGCTGCTCGCGCCCGCGCGACTCCAGCACGTTGGTGTAGAAGAACGTGTCACCGGCCTGCGAAACGCCCGACAGGAAGCCGTTGTAGAGGGTGCGCTCCATGACGTCGAGAAACTCGACGTTGCCGGAGTCGAGGAACATGCGGTGATTCCACTGGTCGAAGCCGACCGCGGCGCAGGTCTCGCCGTAGGCGCGGTTGGGCAGCTCGTAGTCCTCGCCGAAGGACTCGAAGGTCCCGCGCGCGCCGATCGAGCCGGTGAGGTAGAGCTTGTTGCTGACGATGTCGTCCCAGATGGCGTCGAGCGCCTCGTCATAACCCGGCGCCTCGGTGCGTGCGGCGACGTCGGCCATACCGGAGTACAGGTAGGCGGCGCGCACCGCATGACCCGAGGCCTTGGTCTGCGCGGTCACCGGCTGGTGGTCCTGCTTGTAGGGCAGGTCGTTGTAGATCGCGAAGTCGGTGTCTTCGGCGTACAGCTCGCCGTCGTGCGGCTGGCCGCGCTGATCGAGGAAGAACCTGGCGAGCTCGAGGTAGCGGGTCTCGCCGGTGACGTCGTACAGCTTGACCAGCGCCAGCTCGATTTCCTCGTGGCCCGGGATGTCGTGGCGCGCATCGGGGCCGAAGTCCTCGTCGATGCGGTCGGCGAAACGGATGGCGATGTCGAGCAGCGTGCGCTTGCCGGTGGCCTGGTAGTGCGCCACCGCCGCCTCGATCAGGTGGCCGGCGTTGTAGAGCTCGTGGCTGCCGGCGGAGACGTGGACCCAGCGCTCGTGGCCGACACCCAGCGCCGGGTTGTCCGGATCGATGGTGAGCGCCGGGAACAGGTAGCCGTCCTC
>JASFRZ010000374.1:0-5215 GCA_050114655.1 Acidobacteriota bacterium | reverse complement strand
TGCTGGCTGGATTCTGCCCGCGAGCCCAGCGCGACGGTATTGCCATACACCGCGGCGGAAAAGCCGACCTGCAGGTTGGTCCCTTGACCGGAGAGAACCTTGTCCGGCAGGAGCTTCTCGACCAACGCCCAGCTCCCACCGGTGTCCTGACGGTAAACGTAACCAGCCCCGTGGTTGTTAATCTCTGGAGTCACGGTGTCGGCACCGAGGTCACCGATCACGACGGTGGTCCCGTCGGTTGCAACCGACGAGGCAAACCAGTCCGCGGTGCCGCCGACAGCGGCGCGCGTGATCTTCTCGAGTTGCAGGAAGTTGGCTGCAGCGGAGTAGATGTACGCGGCGGTTCTCTTCTCGCCGACGACCAGCAGGTCCCCTGCCATCGCGATGCTGATGGCGCCGAACCCTCCGCCACCAGAGAGCGTGACTACTTGGTTGTTGCTCCAGCCTCCTTCGCCGGCGGCATCGCGACGGAAGACCCATACCTTGTTGAGGTACGAACCGATCGCGATGTAGTCGCCCTCGACCGCCACCGTGGCGCCGAACTTCGCAAGCGGCGTCCCGCCGGTCACCAAGTTGCCATTGAACTGGCGCTTGAAGGTCCAGCTGCCGAGCCCCCCGGTCCGCTCGAAGACGTAGACATTACCGATGCCGCCCGACTCGGCGCGGGCACCCACCACCAACGTATCGCCGTCGATGTCCACCGCCACGCCGAAGGCTCCGTCCTTCACCGGCGTGGGGGAGTGGAGCTTCTGGCCCTGCACCCACGCGCCGCTGACCCGGTTAAAAACGTAGGCGGAGCCGCTCTCGCTCTTGCCGTTGTCGTCGTCGCCCTTGGAACCGACCACCATCGTGTCGCCCGAGATCGCGACAGCGCTACCGAAGGTATCCTTGGCGCCCTGGTCGGCCGCATAGATGAGCTGGTCCTCCCAGACCAGCGTCTCGGCGAAGAAAGCCCCGGCCCTGCCGGACAGCAGTACACAAATCACCGTGACGACGGCAAACACGGACCAGCGGAAAGGCCTGCGGCTCATCGAATTGCGCTTGGTATGGCTCGAATGCACGTGAGTACGAGACAGCCGGGAAGGCTGCTGAAAAGGCTTCTGGGAGCCGCAGTTCATGTTGTCCCCGTCGCGTTCCGAATGCTTGCAGGCCATGCCACGCCCGCAAACCACACGCGACCTGCGGCCACTGCCGGAACCGGCGCCGCGTCAGGTTTCTGTTTGTTTCGGCACCGGAGGCCCCTCTCCGATTGGTCCGAAACCCTTCACAACCCAACGTTTGCAAAATCTTAGCAGGATTGAAAGCGCTTTCAAGGCCCCTCGGGGGGCGATCGTGATCAGCGCGCCACAATGATGTCGCCGATGCGACGCCCGGCATGACCGTCCCACAGCTCGGGAACGGCGCCTTTCTTGCCGTCCCCGTCAAGCACACGCGCAACGCCCGCACGCAGGCGCGCCATGTCGTTGCCGACCAGCTCGTTGGTACCCAGCTCGACGGTCACCGGGCGCTCGGTGTTGGCGCGCACCGTGAAGCAGGGCACCTGCAGGTAGGTGGTCTCCTCCTGTATGCCGCCGGAATCGGTGACCACCACCGCGGCGTCGTGCATCAACGACAGGAAGTCCAGGTAGCCGAGCGGGTCGACCATCTCGATGTGCGCGCACGAGAGCCCCGCCTCGGCGATCCGCCGGCGCGTCCGCGGGTGCACCGGGAAGAGGATCGGAAGCTGCCGCCCCAGCTGGTCGAGCTCGGCCAGCAGCGCCTTCAGCGTGCCGTCGCCGTCGACATTGGAAGGCCGGTGCAGGGTCACCAGCCCGAAGGCCTCTCCGTCCAATCCCAGCGATTCGGCGGCACGCCTCTCTTCGGCCTGCGGCAACAGGCGCACCAGCGTGTCGATCATGACGTTGCCGACGAACCGGATCCGCTCGGCGGGGACGCCCTCGGCCAGCAGGTTGTCGTCGCCGTCACGCGACGGTGTGAACAACAGCTCGGCAAGACGGTCGGTAACCACGCGATTGATTTCCTCGGGCATGCTCCAATCGCGCGACCGCAGGCCGGCCTCGACGTGGCCGACCGCGATCCCCAGCTTGGCGCACACCAGCGACGCCGCCACCGTCGAGTTGACGTCTCCGTACACCACAACGAGATCGGGTGACAGATCGAGGACCGCAGGCTCGAAGCACTGCATGATCTGCGCTGTCTGCCAGGCGTGCGTGCCCGAGCCGACCTCGAGGTTGAGATCCGGCCGCGGGATGCCGAGCTGCCGGAAGAACACCTCGGACATGTTCTCGTCATAGTGTTGACCGGTGTGCACGATGGTCTGCTCGACGCCGCCGTGCTGCCGCAGCGCCGCCTCGACCGGGCCCAGCTTCATGAAGTTGGGACGGGCCCCGACGACGTGGACGACGTGCTTCATCGATTGACCGTGACTTCCGCAGGTATCCCCGCACGCAAGCGGGGCTCTCCGCCGGCGGCTCGTCGCCGGAGGATTTGATGCATACTGTGTCCGCCCTCTCTCGGCGAGCCGACGCCGAGCCGCCCTATCTTATCCCGGACATCCGGCGAGGATTGCTCTCCTGAACGAGCTTTGGCGAAACCTCAGCGCCCGCCTGGGCTCCGGATCCCTGTCCACGTTCGCGGCCGGCGGCGCCAGCGCCTTTGTTCTCCGTGTTCTGCGGGCCGGCCTCGTTCTCCTTCTGTACCTCCTCGCCGTGAGGGCGGCGGGGGTGGAGGAGTACGGCCGCTACATCTTCGTGTACAGCTGGGCGGTGATGCTGGTCACCCTGGCATCCATGGGCCTCGATCTCGCCGCGCTGCGGTTCATCGCCGCGCTCAGCAAGGCAGAGCGCTGGGCGGAGCTGAAGGGGTTCGCACGGCGCGTTCCGCTGACCGTCCTGGCCTCGTCAACGGCGCTGTCGGCACTGATCGGGCTGCTCGTCTTCGCCTTCCGCAGCAGCCTGCCCCCCGGGCTCCTGGCGCCGGCCCTGACCGCATGCGCCCTCCTTCCGCTGATGACCTTGCTGCAGCTCTTCGGATTCATGATCCGCGGCCAGAAGCGTGCACTCGCCTCGCTGCTGCCCGAGAGCGTCATACGACCGCTGCTGTTCAGCTCGGTGCTGGCCCTGGCACTGCTCTACGGGACGGGCGGCATGTCGGCAACCCGCCTCATCGGCTGGGACGTTCTCGCCACCGCCTGCGCGCTGCTGGTCGCCGTCGCCGTTTTCTGGCGCGGGTATCCCGTTGCCGGCAGACACGCACCGTCGGCCCCACAGCTCTATTCGTGGCTCATCACCGGGCTGCCGCTGGCGCTGCAGACCACCGTCCGCGTGACGATGACCAAGACCGACGTGGTCATGGTGGGGATGCTGGTCAGCACGACGGCGTCCGGGGTGTACGCACTGGCGGCGCAGATCGCGGCGCTGGTCGCCTTTCCGCTGATCGCCGCAAACACCATTGCCGCCCCGCTGTTCGCCGAGCTCTGGGCGAGCGGAGACAAGAAGGAGCTGCAGCGGCTGGCCACCTTCGCCGCGCGCAGCGTGACCGCCGGCGCCGTCGGGATCGCGGCGGTGGCCATCCTCATCACGCCGTGGATCCAGCAGCTGTTCGGCAGCGCCTTTACCGCCGCGTACTGGCCGGTCGTGATTCTCGCTCTCAGCCAGCTCGTCAACGCCGCCACCGGCTCGGTGGGCTACCTGCTGGCGATGAGCGGCCAGGAGCGTGCCGCCGCGCGGGTGACGGTGCTCGCCGGCGTCCTCAACCTGTTGCTCAACGCGGTGCTCATCCCGCTGTTCGGCCTGGAAGGCGCCGCCGTCGCCACGCTGACGTCGGGACTGGTATGGAACCTCTTGTTGGTACGGCACGCCCGGGCGACGCTGGGCATCCGCCCGACCATTCTGGGTTGACCCTCACGAGCGCGCGGAGACGGTCACCGGCATCCCTTCGCGCAGGCTGTGCAGCGCGTAGACGGCGGCCAACGATACGGCACGCAGCTCGTTCCAGGGGATCGGGGCCGTTCCCCGCCCGGCAACGGCCTCGAGAAACGCGCGCACCTCGGCAACATGCCCCTTGTCCTGCGTACGCAGGCGACGCTCGCGGGATGTTCCGTCCTTCACCAGAGTGAGCCCGCGGAAGTCGTCGATGATGGCGACGCGCCCACCGCCGATGACCTCGACTCTCTCCTTCGGCAGCGACCGGTCTCCGCCGGCAAGATAGGCAATCGACGACACCGCCCCGTTGGCGTGCCGCAAGGTGATGAAGCACTGGTCCTGGGTGATCGACGGCGCGTGCGGTCCTCCGACGCTTTCGCAGAACACCCGCACCGGCTCAGCGCCCACCAGGTACGTCGCCAGATCGATGCCGTGGCATGCCTCCCCGACGATGCGGCCGCCGCCGACCTCCTCGTCCTCGGCCCAGTGGTCGCCCTCCAGAGTCCCCGCGTTGAAACGAACGCTCACGGTGAGCGGCGCGTCCACATCGGCAAAGAACTCCCGCACCTCACGCGTCAGCGGCGCGAAACGTCGGTTGAACCCGACCGTCACGAGGGGTGCTCCTTCACCGCCCCCCGCGCCCTGCACGACCTCGTCGATTGCCAGAATGTCCGACACCTGCAGCGCCAGGGGCTTCTCGACGAAAACATGCTTTCCGGCGCCCAGGGCCTCCAACACCTGAGCGGCATGGAGATCGTGACGCGTCGCCAGGAACACGGCGTCAACCGAATCGTCGCCCATGACGACCTGCTCGTCGGTGGTCGCCAGCTCGAAGCCGAATCGCTCTCCCTTGTCGACCGCCGACAGCCCCTTTGCCGAACAGATCACCCTGCGACGCACCTCGACGCCCGGCGCTGCCAGCGCCGGCAAAAGCACGCCGCCGGCGAAGCTGCCGGCGCCCACGAAGCCGATGGTCACGGCGCCGTCGCCGGCGGCCGCGCGCAAGGTGACGGTCGACGCGCGACTCCTGGCCTCCTCACCACCGAGCTCGGGATACTCGAGCAGCACCCCGAGGTAGTCCTGTGCGCCCCTCTCGATCAGCTCGTACGCGTCCGCCGCCTGCTCCACCGGGAAGCGGTGGCTGATCAATGGCGCCACGTCCAGGCCCCCCGACTCCATCAGACGCAACACGGCCTGCAGATTGCGCTGCTCGGTCCAGCGAACGTAGGGAGCGGGATAGTCGCGCCCTCTGTCCTCGTAGTTCGGATCGTAGCGACCGGGCCCGTACGAGC
>JASFRZ010000373.1:0-5221 GCA_050114655.1 Acidobacteriota bacterium | reverse complement strand
CGGCGCCACCTGGAACACGCAGTGCTGCTCGATCGGCGGGCAGCTGCAGCAGAACCGCTTCTCGTTTCGCGACGACATCCAGTTCAACGTGATCGTCGAGCTGCTCAACGTCGGCTCGCTGGGCTTCGGCAGCGGCCAATGAAGGGACTCGTCCTGTCCGGCGGCAAGGGCACCCGGCTGCGGCCGCTGACCTACACCTCCGCCAAGCAGTTGATCCCGGTGGCCAACAAGCCGGTGCTGTTTTACGGCATCGAGCACCTCGTCGAGGCCGGCGTCACCGACATCGGGATCATCGTCGGGGACACCGCAGCGGAGATCGAATCCGCCGTGGGTGACGGTTCGACGTGGGGCGCGCGGGTCACCTACATCCCGCAGGAGTCTCCGCTCGGACTCGCGCACGCGGTCAAGATCGCGCAAGCGTTCCTCGGTGACGAGCCGTTCATCATGTACTTGGGTGACAACATCCTGCGTGACGGGGTGCGCGATTTCGTCGCCGCGTTCGACGGCGCCGGCGCCCATGCCCAGATCCTCGCCGCGCGCGTTCCCGAGCCGCAGCGCTTCGGCGTCATCGAACTCGACGGCGAGCGCGTCGTGCGCGTCGTCGAGAAGCCGACCGACCCGCCTTCGGACCTGGCACTGGTCGGCGTGTACCTGTTCGACCACAACGTTTTCGCGGCGATCGACACCCTGCAACCGTCGGCGCGCGGCGAGCTGGAGATCACCGAAGCCATCCAGCGGTTGATCGACGGCGGCTGTAGCGTCGCGTGGCAGGAGGTGCGCGGTTGGTGGAAAGACACCGGCCACCTCGATGACATGCTCGAGGCCAATCGCGTCGTGCTGGCCGGCATGGCCGGACGCATCGAGGGCGATATCGACGACGCCTCGCGCGTCGACGGCAATGTGGTCATCGAGGCAGGCGCGACGATTGTGCGCAGCAACATCCGCGGGCCGGCGATCATCGGCCGCGGCTGCCGGCTGGAGAACGCCTACGTTGGCCCCTACACGTCGCTCGACGACGGCGCGCAGGTGATCAACGCCGAGCTCGAGCACTGCATCGTCCTGCGCGGCGCGCGCATCGAAAACCTCACCCGCCGCATCGACGCCAGCCTGATCGGTCGCGACGCGCGCGTCTTCGGCAGCGATGCCAAGCCGCAGGCGCACCGCCTGATGATCGGCGACGGCTGTACCGTCGGGATCGGCGAATAGCCGCTCGCAAACGCGCGCCGATCCACGCTGCGAGGGCCTTTCGGCGCAACGCGGGCTCCGCGACATCGTGGTATCTTGGCGCGCGTCATCGATCTCCCTAGGAACGAGTTCATGAAGGTTCTGATCACCGGTATCACCGGCTTCGTGGGTAGCCACCTGGCCGAGTATTGCCTCGCGCTCGACGAGCCCGTCGAGATCGTCGGCATTTGCCGCTGGCGGTCGCGGCGCGAGAACATCGAGCACCTCGGCGACGCCGTCCGGTTGTGCGAGTGCGACCTGCGCGACGCGTCTTCGGTGCACAAGCTGCTCGCCGAGGTGCGCCCGCAGCGCATCTTCCACCTGGCGGCGCAATCGTATGTGCCGTCGTCGTGGAACGCGCCCGCCGAAACCATCACCACCAACGTCATCGGCCAGCTCAACATCTTCGAAGCGATGCGCGAGCTCCAGCTCGACGCGCCCATCCAGATCGCCGGCTCGTCCGAGGAGTACGGCCTGGTACATCCGGAAGAGGCACCGATCACGGAGGACAACCCGCTGCGGCCGCTGTCGCCGTACGCGGTGTCGAAGGTGGCGCAGGACACCCTCGCCTACCAGTACTTCAAGTCCTACGGTCTGCCGGCCATCCGCACGCGTGCCTTCAACCACACCGGCCCGCGACGCGGTGATGTATTCGTGACCAGCAACTTCGCCAAGCAGATCGTCGCCATCGAGGCCGGGCTGCACGAGCCGGTGATCGAGGTCGGCGACCTCACCCCGGAGCGCGACTTCACGGACGTGCGCGACATCGTGCGCGCCTACTGGCTGTGCCTCGAGCATTGCACCCCGGGCGAGGTCTACAACATCGCCTCCGGGAAGGCCTATCGAATCCAGCAGGTGCTCGACATGCTGCTGAGCCACAGCGACATCGACATCGAAGTGCGCGTCGATCCGGCGCGTCTGCGACCGTCCGATGTGCCGCTGCTGCTGGGCGACAACTCCAAGTTCTGCGAGGCCACCGGCTGGAAGCCCGAGATCCCCTTCGAGCAGACGGCCAAGGACCTGCTCGACTACTGGCGCGAACGAGTCCGCGGTTGAGCGAGACCCCACGAACGCATGCGTAGTCTGATCACCGGCATCGGCGGCTTCGCCGGCGGGCACCTGGCGCAGGCGCTGCTCGACCGCGGCGACGCGGTGGCCGGGATCGATCGTAGCGGCAGTCCCCAACTCGAGCCGATCGCCGATCGCGTCACCTTCGTTGCCGGCGACATCCGCGACGTGGCCACGCTGCGAGCGCTCGTCGATGAGTTCCGCCCTGACGCGATCTTCCACCTCGCCGCGATCACCCATGTCGGCGAGGCCTGGAAGAACCGCCGCGAGACCCTCGAGATCAACGTCGTCGGTACCTCCGCGGTGCTCGAGGTTGCCGCCGAGCTCGACACCGAGCCGACCGTTCTGCTGGCCTCCACCGGACAGGTCTACGGCGACGCGCCGGACGAGCCGGTCCCGGTGCGCGAGGACGCCCCGCCGAACCCGCGCAGCCCGTACGCGGTGAGCAAGGCGTGCTGCGAGCTACTGGCGCGCCAAGCATGGGAAGGCGAGGGCGTGCCGACGGTGGTCCTGCGCACTTTCAACTACACCGGCGCGTGGCAGGCGCCGAGCTTCGTGTGCAGTGACTTCGCCCGTCAGGTGGCCTGGATCGAGGCGGGGCTCGCCGCACCGCGCATGCGGGTCGGCAACCTCGAGTCGCGCCGTGACTTTTCCGACGTGCGCGATGTCGTCGTCGGCTACCTGCTCGCCGCCGAGCGCGGCCGACCGGGCGAGACCTACAACCTCGCCAGCGGGCGGGCGGTGCGCATCGGGGACGTTCTCGATACCCTGCGAGCAGCCGTGGACGTGGAGATCGCGGTCGAGGCGGACCCTGACCGCATGCGCAAGGCCGACCTACGGGTGCTGCTCGGCGACGCCGGGCGCGCCCGGACCGAGCTCGGCTGGAGCCCGCGCTACACCTTCGACGACACGCTCGCCACGGTGCTGGATTTCTGGAGACAACAGGCCGCCAAGGAGAGCTGACATGCCGGCAACCGGCGCCGTGGTGACGCTGCTTGCCGGTGAGCTGTTGATCCTGTTGCTGGTGCGCGCGCTCGCTCGTCGCGCCGTCACCTCTCCCTCCCGCATCCCTGCCGCCGCCGCACGCACGCTCGCCGCTACCGCCGTAGGCGTGGTGTTGATCGGAGCCGGTGCCTTCACCACGGTGCCCTTGTACGTCGCCGCTGCCGGCGTCGCGGCGCTGTGCACCGCACTGGCCATCGGCGTGCGCCTGGAGCTCGCCGGCATCATGTCCGGCCCGGCCTACGCCCTGCCCTCACTCGTCCACCGGGCCCCCGGCACACCCGGCGCGGTGACCGGACTGGCCGCCGCGGGGGCGGCGGGCGCCGCATTCCTCGCCGCCGCGATGGCCTACGGCACCCGTCTGCTCGGCCCCTCGGACCCGGCTCTGGTGGCCCTCGCCGCGTATCTCGGCATGTTGCTGGAGTGCGGCCTGGAGGCCACCGGCGGTACGGGTGCCGGCGCCGCCACCGCCCGCGCCGCGCTCTCCGCCCTGCTTGCCGCCGGTCTCGCCGCAGCGCTCGTCATCCTGCTGCCCTGAGGCTCGATTGCCGCACGTCGAGGTTTTGGGGCTGCTAAAATTGTCCTCATGAGCATGGTAAAGACCGCGTTTCTCCTGACCCTGTTGACCCTCATCCTGATCGCCTTCGGCGGCTTCTTCGGCGGCCGGCAGGGCGTCATCATCGCCTTCGTCTTCGCCGTCGTCCTGAACTTCGGCAGCTACTGGTTTTCCTCGTCGATCGTGCTGCGCACCTCGAAGGCGCGCCCAGCCGGCGAGGCTGAGTACCCGCAGTTTCACCGCATCGTCGCGCGGCTGACACAGCGCGCCGGCCTGCCCAAGCCGGATCTCTACATCATCCCGACGCAGGTGCCCAACGCCTTCGCCACCGGTCGCGACCCGCAGCACGCCGCGGTCGCGGTGACCGAGGGGCTGCTGCAAATCCTCGACGAAGACGAGCTCGAGGGCGTCATCGCGCACGAGCTCGGTCACGTGAAGAACCGCGACATTCTGATCTCCTCGATCGCGGCGACGATCGCCGGCGCCATCATGATGCTCGCCACCATGGCGCGCTGGGGGGCGATATTCGGCGGCTTCGGCGGGGACCGGGATCGCGGCAACAACATCTTCGCCCTGCTGGCCATGGCGATTCTGGCGCCGATCGCCGCCCTGATGGTGCAGATGGCAATCTCGCGCACACGCGAGTTCAAGGCCGACGCCACCGGCGCCGAGTTCGCCGGCCACCCGCAAGGGCTGGCGTCCGCATTGCGCCGCCTCGAGCAGGTCAACCAGCGCGTGCCGCCGCAGGCCTCCCCGGCCTCCCCGGCCACCGCCCACATGTACATCGTCAAGCCGTTCGCGGGCGGCCTCGGCAACCTGTTCTCCACGCATCCGCCGATGCAAGAGAGAATCGATCGATTGATGAAGCGGGCCGGGCCTCTCGTCGGCTAGGGGTGCGGACAGCCCCACACCTCCGCGCCGCCTCGAATCTCCGGTAGGGGTTGTCCCTGGGCAGTGACGGAAACCGCGGCCGGAGCAGAGGGAACGGCGGGGCAGGGAACCACTTCGAAGGGGCTCTCAGCGGCGCGCACCCAGGCTCGGCTCGCACCTCTGACTCCCCTTGCGCCGCGGCCCCTTCGAAGTGGTTCCCTGCCCCGCCGTTCCCGGAATGCAACATGCCCCGGATCCGGTCCACTTTGGGCCACCTTGCCGCCCCTCTCCTCTGAGCCCCCTATTGGCAAGGCCTCGCAGCGGAATACGAAATTCTACTGATTTTGTGAATTGGTGCTTGACACTCCATCGAAGGGATCCGTATAGTCGCGAGTGGTCGGCAGTGGACCAAAGTGGCTGACCATCCCTATTACGGGAAACGGACGGAGTCGAGGGTGACATGCTTCGCGGAAATCAGCCGGCAACGGTCGACGACAAGGG
>JASFRZ010000372.1:0-5229 GCA_050114655.1 Acidobacteriota bacterium | reverse complement strand
GGCGCGCTATGGGCGCGCGCTGCCGCTGATCAGCGGCGTATCTCCGCTGATGCTTCTGTTTCTCGGTTCCAGCGTCGGCAACTTCGACGAGGACGAGCTCGACGACTTTCTTGCCTTGCTGGCGTCCTCGCTGCGCGCCGGCGACAAGCTGCTGCTGGGCATCGACCTGGTCAAGGAGCCGGAGATCATACGCGCCGCCTACAACGACGCTGCCGGCTGGACCCGCCGCTTTATGGTCAACATCCTGGCGCGGCTCAACCGCGAGCTCGGCAGCAAGATCCCGCTCGACCTGGTGGAATACGACGGGGTCTACGTCACCGACCTCGAACGGGTCGAGATGTACCTGCGGTTCACCGAGGATGTGACGATCGCCGGCGAGGGGCTGGCGCGGCCGATCACCGTCGGCGCCGGGGATTCCGTCCTCGTCGAGATCAGTCGCAAGTTCCACGTCGATGCAATGGTGGACAAACTGGCCGACTTCGGCTTTCGTTTCCAGCAGCGCTTCATCGACCAGGACGGATTCTTCGCCGTACTGTTGCTGACGCGCGTCGGGTAGCTCGGTTGTAACCATCGACCGCGGCGCGGCAAATCGACCATGAAGACAGCAGATCCGGTCACAGACGAGAGGCTGATCGAGCTGATGGTCGCTTACCAGCGAGGTGAGCTCGATGCATTTGAGGGACTGTTCGACGCACTGGCGGTGAGCGTGCGCAACTACCTCGCCTCGCTGGCGCGTAGCGCCGACCGCGCCGATGATCTGCTGCAGGAGACCTTCCTGCAGGTGCATCGCTCGCGGAAGACGTACGCGCCGCCGCGGCCGGTGAAGCCGTGGGTCTTCGGGATCGCGCGCAACGTCTTCCTGATGGATCGACGCTCTCGCGGCCGCAAGGCCAAGCACGAGACGCTTGCCAAGGAGGAATTGCCGGAGTTGCCGGTCACCGCGCTCGCCGAGGATCTGCCGGTGACCGACGAATTGCTGGCGGCGCTGCGCGAGTTGCCGGATGATCGCCGCGAGGCGGTGCTGTTGCATCATGTTCACGGGTTCAGCTTCAAGGAGATCGGGGCGATGTTGGGGATCACCGGGCGGGCGGCGAAACTGCGCTCGTTTCGTGGCATCCAGGCGCTGCGCGAGCAGTTCGGGGAAGGAGGCGAGCAATGAGCGAGCGCATCCGCATGCCGGACTCGCTGCGCGACGCCGTGTCCGCTGACCTGTCCCCGGTGCGGCCGCTGCCGGCACCGTGGATCCGTGTGTTGTGGGCGGTACCGCTGGCCATGCTGATCGCCGCCGCGGCGATCGGTTACTTTGGTACCCGCCCCGATTTCGAAGGGCTGGACGACCTGATGACCTGGGTTCCAGTGCTCATGCAGGTCGCGCTCGGCCTCGCTGTGCTGACGCTGGCGCTGCACGAGACCGTGCCCGGCCTGAAGATCGCTCGGCCGCTCGTGTACGGCGTCTGTCTCGCGGCGCTCGCCGTGCATCTGGCCGCAAACCTCATCCTGTGGCTGCGCGACCCGATGGGCTACAGTGACTTCCTCAGCGCATTCTGGGGCTGCCTGCGCTATGAATTTCTTCTCGGAGTGCCGCTGCTCGCTCTGATCACCTACCTGTCGGCAAAGGCGCTGCCGGTGCGTCCCAGCGTCGTCGGGACGCTTGCCGGGATCGGGGCGGGGGTCATCTCCGACGCTTCGTGGCGCATGATCTGCTACGTCTCGGCGCCGACGCACTTTCTCACCGCCCACCTCGGTGCGATCCTGGTGCTGGGGGCGACCGGCTACCTCGTCGGGTCGGTGATCGAGCGCCGCCTCGAGGCGCGCCGGCGGAGAAGTCACGCAGGCGCCTGAAACCAAAGTGCCGCGGCGTGCAAATAACTCTCACGTAGGCCGCTCCGCCCCGGACAAGCCGAACGAGGAGTGCGACATGAGCTCGCTGGCCGTCGCTCAGGCGAAGTACTGGCAACTCAAGCAGGTGGCGCTGTTCGCCGATCTCGGCGTGGCCGAGGTGCGCCGGCTCGGTGATCATCTCGATACCGAGCTGATCGAGGCCGGTGAGCCGATTTATCAATTCGGCGACCTCGCAGATCGCGTTTACGCCCTCAAGACCGGTCGCGTCAAGATCAGTCGTGCCTCCAGCGACGGCAAGGAGTTCACCCTGTACTTTGTCAGTCCCGGCGAGATCTTCGGCGAGCTCGCGGTGACCGGCAAGGAGCTGCGCGCGAGTGGCGCCACGGCGGTCGAAGACGCCTTCGTGTGCAGCATCGAGCGGCCGCAATTCGAGCGCTTGATCGCCCGGCACCCCGGCCTGGCTCTCGAGCTCACGCGCGTCATCGGCGAGCGCAAAGAGCGCACCGAGCGTCGTCTCCTGGACCTGATCAGTAAGGACGTGCGGGCGCGCCTGGCGGCGACGCTGTTCGAGCTGGCGCGCGATTTCGGCGTGCAGGAACGCCGCGGTGTGCGGGTGGACCTACCGCTGACCCAGTCGGATCTGGCGCAACTGGTCGGCTCGACGCGCGAGACCACCAGCACCGTGTTCAACGAGTTCCGCCGCAGCGGGCTGGTCGATTCCGAGGGCAAGACGGTGTGGGTCCTCGATACGCAGGGGCTGGGGGGATATCCTCTGCGTTCGTCGTCCGGACGTCCTAACCGGGCCGCCTGACGCCGCCCGGTGTTCACCTCGAGTCGCTGAGACCATCCTCACGGAGAACCGAACGTGATCTTTCGCTTCCCCAGCGTGCGCCCCGGCCGGTCATGCGCCGCCGCTCTTGTCTTGCTCTTCTTGTCGATCGGTGCCGTCCCGACGCCGGCGGCCACCCTCCGGCAAACCGAGCGCGTCGCCGTCGGAGATGCAGCGATCGACTTCACCATGACGTCGATCGACGGCGAAACCTACACCTTGTCGGACCTGCGCGGGCAGAAGAACGCCATCGTGATCTTCTTCCGCGGTACCTGGTGACCGTGGTGTCGCGAGCAGCTCGGTGAGCTGCAGGCCAATCTCGACCGCCTGGTGGGCCCCGACACGGTGCTATGGACGATCAGCAACGATGATCCGCAGAAGCTGCGAGAGCTGCGTGAGTACGAGGGCCTCGCGATGCCGTTCCTGCTCGATCCCGGCGCCGAGACGATCAAGAAATACGGCGTGTACAACGAGCAGAGCGATCGGGTGATCCCACATCCCACGGCGCTGATCATCGACAAGCAGGGCGTGGTGCGCTACGTGCGGGTCGACGAGGACTACAAGATCCGGCCTTCCGTGGAGGAGCTCCTCGAGGCGCTCAACGGTTTATAGGCGCGACCACACAGCGCGCGCTACTGGAGCGCCGCTGCATTCTCTAGTAGCTTCTCCGGGTTGACGCCATCTCCGGGGCAGTGGTGCGCTCGCGCACCGCCGGCCCGTCCGTTGAAGCCTGCAGGAGGCACGATGTCCAAGCGCGTTTCGCTCGCCGTTCTGGTCCTCTTCGTAGCCACGCTCACCTTGTCGGCGGCCCCGGCCGGGGCGCAGACGGGGAGCGGCAAGCGCCCGCTCACGCATGACGACTACGATGCCTGGAAGCGCATCCAGGGGCAGCGCATCTCGCCCGACGGCGCCTGGGTTGCCTACGAGGCAAACCCCGAGGAAGGCGACGGCGAGCTCATCGTGCACAACGTCGCCAGTGGCAACGAGTTCCGCCAGCCGCGCGGTACCGGCGCGCGCTTCAGCGCCGACTCGGCCTACCTGGTGTTTCTGATCGCGCCCGAGGAGGAGGAGGTCGATCAGGCGCGCGAGGACAAGACCAAGCCGGAGGACATGCCGAAGAACGCGCTCGGGATCATGAACCTGGCGGACGGCAGCGTGAGCGAGGTGGCGCGCGTCAAGAGCTTCGCGCTGCCCGAGGACTCGGGCGACTGGGTGGCGTATTTGCACGAGGGCCCGACCTCGGAGGAGAAGGAAGCGGCCGAGGATGCCGAGGAGCCCGCCGCCGAGGAGGAACAGGCGGAGGCCGAGGAGGGCGGCGAGGAGAAGGAGAAGGACTTCGGTACCACGATGACGGTGCGCTCGCTGACCGACGCCGGCGAGTGGGACGCCGCCGCGGTGCTCGATTACCAGCCGCTCGACGACGGCAGCATGGTGGTGTTCACCGTTTCGAGCGAGGACGATCCCGCCGGCGACGGCGTGTACACCTACCAGCCGGCGAACGGCAGCCGAGCGACGGTGATCAGCGGCGAGGGCAATTACGAGCGTCTCGCGTTCACCGACGCTCAGGACCGCATGGCGTTCGTCACCGACCGCGACGACTACGATGCCGAGGCACCGACCTTCAACCTGTACGGCTGGGATGTCGGATCGGCTGCTGCCGAGCTGTGGGTGTCGCACACCTCCACCGCCGGCTTCCCGGCCGGCATGGCGGTATCGAACCTGTCGGGAATCTCGTTCGACGACGACGGCGGCATCGTGCTGTTCGGTATCAAGGAGATTCCCGAGCCCGAGCCCGATGATGATGACGGCGATGACGAGGAGCGCGCCGTCTTCGACCTGTGGAGCTGGGACGACCCCTACCCACAGCCGCAGCAGCTCGAGATCCGCGAGCGGGTAGAGAACGAGACCTGGGAGTCGGTCTACCACGTCGACAGCGGGCGCTTCGTGCAACTCGCCGACGAGGGCGTGCCGGACGTGCGGCTGAGTGACGACGGCAGCGTCGCGTTCGCCCAGACCAATGTGCCCTACACCAAGGAGATCTCCTACTACGGCACCTTCAACGACGTGTACGTCATCGATCCGATGACCGGGGAACGCACGCTGGTCGCCGAGCACATCTTCCGCGGCGCCAACATGTCGCCCGGCGGCCGCTACGTGATGTGGTTCGGCAAGGACGACTACGACTGGTACCTGTATGACGTCGCCGAGCACACCACCCGCAACCTGACCGAGTCGCTCGACGTGCGCTTCGATCTGGAGGACTGGGACACGCCGCAGGCGGCGGGCTCGTACGGCATCGCCGGCTGGCTGGACGACGACGAGGGCGTGCTGGTGTATGACCGCTTCGACATCTGGATGCTGCGGCCCGACGGCTCCGAGGCGCGCCTGGTGACCGACGGGTACGGCCGTGCGTACCAGATCTCGTTGCGCTATCTGCGCCTCGATCCCGACGAGGACACCATCGACCCCGACGCCGAGCTGCTGCTCGATGCCACCAACGAGCAGACCATGGCCACTGGCTTCTACCGCGACTCGGTCAACGGCCGCGAGAACCCGAT
>JASFRZ010000371.1:0-5230 GCA_050114655.1 Acidobacteriota bacterium | reverse complement strand
CAAGGATCTGGCGCGATGCCGTGACACGCTCGTCAAGTTCCAGGCAAACCTGCTGGAAATCACCGAAGAGGGAGAGCGCTGGACATGAACGCTCCGAAGCACACCCCACTGATGATTGCGCTCTTGCTGACGTCGACGCTGTTCGCCGCCGGCTGCGACGAGGAAGTCGACACCTCGCTGATCGTCGCCTCGGGTCACGTCGACGCCACCGAGGTAACGCTGTCCTCCAAGATCCCCGGCACCCTCGAGTGGTTCGAGCTCGAAGAGGGTGATCGCATCACGCAGGGCGATGAGATCGCCCGCATCGACACCGTCGATCTGCGCCTCCAGCTCGATGCCGCCGAGGCCGACCGGTCGCTCGCCGACGCCGTATTGCGGTTGCGCCAGGCGGGCTTTCGCAACGAGGAGATCGCCGAGGCGAGCGCGCAGGTCGCCCGCGCGCGCGCCGATCGTGACGCCGCAGAGCGCGACCTGGAGCGCTTCCAGGCACTGCTGGACCGCGGCTCCGGCACCGAGAAGACGCGCGACGATGCGCTCGCCCGGGCGCAGGTGGCCGCGGAAACCGTGTCCGCTGCCGAGGCTCGCCTCGAGCTGCTGCGTGCCGGTTCGCGCCCCGAGGAGCTCGACGAGGCTCGCGCGCGCCTCGCCGCCGCCGACGCGCGCATCGCCCAGATCGAGCAACAGATCCGCGACGCTTCGGTGCTCAGCCCGGTGTCGGGCGTGGTCACCGCCAAGATCGCCGAACAGGGCGAGCTGCTGCGTCCGGACGGCCCGCTGGCGGTGGTCACCGACCTCGACAACGCGTGGCTCACCGCCTACGTCGGCAACGACGACCTCGGGCGCATCCGCATCGGCCAGAGCGCCACGGTCATTACCGACGACGGCCAGGAGCGCGAGGGCCGCCTCACATTCATCAATCCGGTAGCCGAGTTCACCCCCAAGAACGTGCAGACACGCGACGAGCGCACCAAGCTCGTGTATCGCATCAAGGTGTCGCTCGACAACCACGACGGGCTCTACAAGATGGGCATGCCGGCGGAAGCGCACTTCCGCGCCGACCAGGAACAATGAGCGAGGCCCTCGTCCGGCTGCGTGGGCTGGTGTACCGCTACGGCGACCTGACCGCCGTGGACGGTATCGACCTCGAAGTGATGCGCGGCGAGATGTTCGGGCTCATCGGCCCGGACGGCGCCGGCAAGACCACCACGCTGCGCAACGCGCTCGGCCTGTTGCACCCGGAGAGCGGCACCGTCGAAACCTGCGGCCTCGACCCGATTCGCCAGCACCGCGAGCTCACCGAGCGCCTCGGCTACCTGTCGCAGCGCTTCTCGCTCTACGGCGACCTGACGGTCGACGAAAACATCGCGTTCTTCGCCCACGTATACGGGGTCAAGGGCTGGAAGGAGCGCCGCAACGAGCTGCTCGCCATGGTCCGCATGACCCCCTTCCGCGACCGCCTCGCCGATCGTTTGTCGGGCGGCATGAAGCAGAAGCTGGCACTCACCTGCACCCTCATCCATACCCCCGAGTTGCTCATCCTGGACGAACCCACCACCGGCGTCGACCCGGTGTCGCGGCGCGACTTCTGGATGCTGCTGGCGCGGCTGCAACAGGACGGACTGACGCTGCTGATGACCACCCCTTACCTCGACGAGGCCGAGCGCTGCCAGCGCGTCGCGCTGATGCACCGCGGCAAGTTACTCGCCGTCGAGGACCCCGGCACGCTGCGCGCCGACTTCCCCCAGTTCGTCGTCGAGCTCGTTGCCCACCCGCGCCGTTCGGCGGAGAAGTTGCTGCGCGAGGATCCCGAAATCTCCTACGTCGAGGCCCTCGGTGAGCGACTGCGCGCCTTTCTCCCCCGCCCCCCGGGCGCGGCCGGCGACCCTCCCACAGAGCGGCTCAGCGAGCGCCTGCGCTCGCAGGGCATCGAGGTCTCCGATGTGCGCTCGGTACGGCCGTCGTTGGAAGACGTCTTCGTCGCCAAGATCTCCGCAATCGATCAGGCGGGCGCCGCGGTGCCCGCGCAACAGGAGTCATCATGAAGAACGCCGCAGCGGTGTTTGTCGTCTTCGTCTGCGCCGCCGCGCTACCGTCCGGCGCCGCGGCGGCTCCGACTCCCCAGGAAGCCGGCGCCACGCAGCGGGCAGACGCGCCGAATCCGGCGGTCGGCACGCCGCAGACCCTCAGCCTGTCCCTCGCCGAGACCCTGCGCCTGGCCGACGAGCGCTCACCCCGCCTGGGGCAGTTCCGCGCCCGCATCGACCTCGCCACCGCCGGGCTGGAAGGCGCCAAGAGCGGCCGGATGCCGACGCTCCACGGCGTCGCGAGCTACTCGCGCTGGAGCAACGTGACGCCGTGGACCATCGAGATGGGCGGCGTGCCGACGGTGGTCTACCCCAACCTGCCCAACAACGCCACGTTCGAGCTCTCGGGCTCGGTGCCGCTGTACACCGGCGGTCGAGTCGAGGCCGAGGAGGAGGCCGCGGAGCACGACATCTCCGCCGCCACACACGACGTCGCCACAGCAACCGCCGACCTCGGCCTGCAGGTCACCCGGAGCTACTGGGAGCTCTCACGCGCGATCTCGCAGGAGCAGGTTCTGGCCGAGTCGATCGAGGCCTTCGACGCCTTCTTGGTGGACGCGCGCAACCGCGAGGAGCTCGGCCTGGCGGCGCGCAACGAGGTGCTCGCGGTGCAGACCGAGCGCGACCGCGCCGAGCTGCGCAGGGTGCTGGCGGAAAGCAACGTCGCGGTGCTGCAGGACCGGCTGGCGACGCTGCTCGATCTGCCGGTCGGCTCACGCGTCGAGCCCACCGACGAGCTCGACGTGTCAGCCGCAGGTGCCGACCTCGACTCCCTGGTCACCAGCGCCTTCGAGCAGCGCCCGGAGCGCCAGGCCGCACTCCAGCGCATCGCCGCCGCCGAGGCAAAGCTGGCGTCGGCACAGGCCCTGGGCAAGCCGGTGGTGGCGGCCAACGGCAACCTGCGCTATCTCAACCCGAATCGTCGCGAGGTGCCGCCGGCATATGGCTTCGGCTTCAACTGGGACGTAACCGTCGGCGTCACCTACGACTTCTTCGACGGCGGCAAGCGCGACGCGGCGGCGGCGACGCGGGTGGCCGAGGCCGAGGTTGCGCGCCGCGAGCTGCAGGAGATCGACCGGACAATCCGCAGCGAGGTGGTCGAAAGCTACCAGCGCCTCGCCGCCGCGCGCGCGGGCGTCGACGTCGCTCAGCAGGCCATCGCGTCTGCCGAGGAGAACACCCGCGTCACCATCGACCTCTACGACGAGGGGCTGGCGCGCTACTCCGACCGGCTCGACGCGCAGGTCGCCGAGCTGCGCTCGCGCCTCGAGCTCACCGAGGCGCTAGTCGAAGTGGAGCTGGCGCGCGCCACGCTCGACCGGGCGGTCGGCCGATGATCGCCACCGGGGATGGCGGCAACGTCGTGGTCGACGTCCGCCACCTCACCAAGCGCTTCGGCAAGTTCACCGCCGTCGACGACCTCAACCTGACGGTGCGGGAGGGCGAGATCTTCGGCTTCCTGGGCAGCAACGGCGCCGGCAAGACGACCGCCATCCGCATCATGTGCGGCCTGCTGAAGCCGACTTCCGGAAGCGCCGCGGTGCTCGGCTTCGACGTCAGCTGCGATCCCGAGGAGATCAAGCGACGCATCGGCTACATGAGCCAGCGCTTCAGCCTCTACGAGGAGCTCACCGTGCGGCAGAACCTGCGCTTCTTCGGCGGCGTGTATGGCCTGCGCGGCGACAAGCTGCGCGAGCGCATGGACTGGGCCATCGACATGACCGAGCTCGAAGGCAAGGAGGACCGCCAGACCATCAGCCTGCCGGGCGGCTGGAAGCAGCGCCTCGCGCTCGCCTGCGCGGTGCTGCACAGCCCACCGATCGTTTTCCTCGATGAACCCACCAGCGGCGTCGACCCGATCTCGCGACGCCAGTTCTGGCACCTCATCGACCAGATGGCGGGCGAAGGCAGGACGGTGTTCGTCACCACCCACTACCTCGACGAGGCCGAGCGCTGCGATCGTCTGGCGTTGATGCACGCCGGCAAGCTGATGGCCGAGGGCGGCGTCGACGACCTCAAGACGGTCTTCTCGGACCGCGCCGTGATCGAGGTCGCCTGCCGTGACATCGTCGGCGCGCTCGAGCTGCTGGGGCGCCAGGACTGGGTGCTGGAGACCTCGGTGTTCGGCACCCGGCTGCACGTGGTGGTACGCGACATTCAGGAAGGCACGCGCGCCACCGAGGAGATCCTCCGGCAACACGACAACCCGGCACGATCGATCAACCCGGTGCAGCCATCGCTCGAGGACGTCTTCATCCACTACGTCGAGAGCGCCGAGGAGGCGGCATGAGGCGAGCCCTCGCGATGGCCGTCAAGGAGGTCAAGCAGGTGATGCGCGACCCGTGGACCCTGGGCATGCTCATCCTGCTGCCGATGGGCATGCTGGTGCTGTACGGCTACGCGCTCAGCTTCGACGTCGAGAACGTCGCCCTCGCCGTGCAGGACCGTGACCTGAGCTCGGCGAGCCGTGCCCTGATCGACACCTTCGTCGCCGGTCGTCGCTTCGCCCTGGTCGCCGACCTCCCGGCGGGCTCCGACATCGGCGATTTCCTCGACCGCAACGGCGCCAGCGCGGTGCTGATCATCCCGGAGCGCTACGGCGAGCGTCTCGCCGAGGGGCGCGATGCCGAGGTGCAGGTGCTGGTCGACGGCGTCGACTCGAGCAATGCGTCCACGGTGATGGGCTACCTCTCCGGCGTCGCGGCGAGCTATAACGGCACGCGCGTGCGCCAGTACCTCGGCAGCGCGGGCGCGCAGCAGTTGCAGGACGCGGCGATCCGGTTCCGTCCGCGCGTCTGGTACAACCCGGAGCTGCAATCGAGCCAGTTCCTGGTGCCCGGGCTGGTCGCCTTCCTGATGATGTTCACCGCCGTGCTGTCGACCGCGCTGTCGGTGGTGCGCGAGAAGGAACGCGGCACACTGGAGCAGCTACGCGTCAAGCCGTTGCGCACCGTCGACATCCTGGTCGGCAAGCTGCTGCCCTACCTCTTCACCTCCCTGGCCGCAGTGGTGCTGATCCTGACCGCGGCGCGCCTGCTGTTCGGCGTGGTGGTGCGCGGGCCCTACCTCGACCTGTTCGCCGCCACCGTGGTGTTCCTGATCGGCGCTCTCGGCTGGGGGCTGCTGGTCTCTACGCTGGCCGATTC
>JASFRZ010000370.1:0-5252 GCA_050114655.1 Acidobacteriota bacterium | reverse complement strand
CTCGAATCTGGATGAGTTCGACCGCGTCGGCCTTCTCCTCGACTTCGGCTACTTCTTTGTCTACTGACCCGCAATTGCGCAGGTTCTGAACGCCCGCCCCATGGACGCATACAACGAGATCGGCTTCGTGATCGTGGCCGCGTTGGCGATCGGCTTCGGCCCGAAGCTGCTCGCCCGCCACGGCAAGCCTTTCCCGAGCAGCCTGGTGCGATGGGCGATCATTGCCCGTGTTGTGGGCAGCACCCTGCGTTACGAGATCCTGCAGCGCTTCTACGCTGGCATCGGCGATGCCAGCGGCTACTACGCCTCCGGCGTTGGTTTCGCCAATCGCCTCTGGCGCGGCGATCTGGTGCCGCTGGCCCCCGGCTACTGGTTCGGAGGCCGCGGCTGGTGGGGAACCGACTTCCTGCGCAAAGTCTCGGGCCTCGTCGTTTCGGTTACCGGGCCCACCATCCGCGGCGAGTTCCTCGCTTTCTCACTGCTTTCGTTTCTCGGCCTTTACGCCATCGCCGTCGCCTTCTGGCGGGTTGCAGGGGACGAAGAAGCCCGCCGTTTTGCCACCCTTCTATGGCTTTGGCCCTCTCTCTGGTTCTGGCCGGCCAGCGTGGGGAAGGAGGCAATCATCCTGCTGGGCATCGGTCTGGCGACGGTCGGTTACGTTGGCCGTGACGCTCGTCCCCAGTGGGGGATCATGTTCAGCGGGCTGCTCCTCGTCTTTTGCGTGCGGCCGCACGTCGCCGTCGTTCTGGTGATGGCCGCCGGCATCGCCCAGTGGTTGGCTTCTTGGAAAGACGGAGGGGCGCGGAAGATCGTCGAGGCCGTGGCGATCACGGTGGTTGTCGTGGGCACGCTGTACTTCGCGCGCGGCGCGCTCGGACTGCAAGACGCCGATCTCGAAGGCATGCAGGAGTTTGTCGCCTTCCGCGCCTCTCAGACGGTGCAGGGGGGGAGCAACCTCGGAGGACTACCTTCCGGGCCGTTGGCGCCGTTGCAAGGTTTCGTCAACGTGTGGATGCGGCCCTTTCTTTGGGAGGCGCACAACGTTACGGGGCTCATCGCCGCCGGCGAGATGCTCCTGCTGTGGGCCCTCGTGGCGTATTTCTGGCCCAGCATCGGCGCTGTAGCGGCGACGTGGCGGGACAGTCGCTTCCTGCGCTTCGGCCTGCCGTTTCTCGCCGGCTACACGCTGATGCTGGGGCTGAACTACGGCAATCTCGGAATCATCGCGCGGCAACGCACGATTGCCTTTCCCTTCTTTCTGGCTGCACTGAGCCTGGTGCCCGAGAGCGGGGCGGCGGTGGCGCCGCGCTCTTCCCGGGCGGCGATGCGGAGGCAATCGCGAAAGACCGGCCGGCGCGGCTCGCGCGAGATGTCGGCCACGAAGGCGATCGATCCGTTCGTTCTCAGGGACTCGAGGCACTGACCGATGCATGACAACACAGCGCGTCTGGGCAGCGAGAGCGATGCATCGGGACCGTTGCTTCATGGTCCGCCGCCATCCGGCGATGCCATTGAGGTGCGCGCGATGAGCCGGGCCGACTTGCCGGAAGTGCTGTCGTTGTTGCGTCGCGCCCTCGGCCCCGAATCACGTGCCGGCAACCCGGCTTACTGGGATTGGAAGCACGAGCAGAATCCCTTCGGGTCGTCGCCGTGCCTCGTGGCCGAGGCCGAAGGAAAGATCGTCGGGCTGCGGGTATTCCTGCGCTGGGAATTGCAGTGGCGCGGGCGCACGGTCCGCGCTGTCCGGGCGGTCGACACTGCGACCGACAGCAAATGGCGACGCCGGGGCATTTTCTCGCGCTTGACGCTCGGACTCCTGGACGAGTGCGAGAAGGAAGGAGTCGGGTTGGTCTTCAATACGCCCAACGATCGCAGCCGACCGGGGTACCTGAAGATGGGCTGGGGCATCGTCGGGCGTCCGCCTCTCTTGGTGCGGGCTCGCCGCCCGCTGCGCATTGCCAAGGCGATGGTACGGCACACGGCCCAGGCGTCGACCGACGGTGGGCCCATGCAGGGTTTCCCGACTGTCGCCGATCTTTTGGAGAGCGTTGATGTCCAGCGGTTCATCGGGTCCGACGGGCAGCCGCCGCTCGTTGGAGGCGGGCAGGGAAGGGCCGATTCAGCGCCGCTGATGACTTGCAGCTCGCCCGGCTATCTGGCGTGGCGCTACCGGGACGTCCCCGGCGTCTCCTATTCGGCGAGCTGGGACCAGCGCCAGGCGGGGGCCGCGCTGATTTTCTCGTTGAAGGAGCGCGCCGGATTGCGTGAGCTGAGTATCGCCGAGACTCTCGTCGCGTCGGAGCGCGACATCGGCTCGGCGGCCAGGCTGATTCGTGACGTCTGGCGGCAGAGCGACGCGGACTATGGGCTTGCGGTGGCCAGCGCGGACACGGCCGCAAGGCGGGCGCTACGCCGTGCCCTGTTCTTTGCGGTGCCCGGTCGTGGCCCGATGTTGTGCGCGCGCCCGTTGTCTGCGGGCCCCTCGGCAGCGGAACTTCTTGACCTTCGGAACTGGCGGGTGAGCCTCGGTGACCTCGAGCTCTTCTGAATGAACCGGTGACCGTCCGCAAGCAAATCCGCCGTCTCCAGCCGCTCGTGCCGCAGGGAGCTGAGGGCGTCACGATCCTCGGCTATCACCTCGTCGGTGCCGGTACGACCGCGCGCGTCGACCTGCCTTCGACCACGTTCGTGGCACAGATGCAGGAGCTGGCCGACTTCGCCGAAGTCATATCGCTGCAGGACGCGGTGCAATGGCTGCTCGGTGTCAGCGACACCGCGCCGGCCACTGCAGAGCCGCGTCCCCGGGTGGTGCTCACCTTCGACGACGCCTACGCGAACTTTGCGGAAAATGTTTTTCCGGTGCTGCAAGACTTCGAGTTTCCTGCCGTTCTGTACGTGCCCACCGAGTTTGTTGCCGGCACCTCGGCCGGACCGCTCACGGGTGCTGAGCAGCTGCCAGCATGTAGCTGGGAACAGCTCGCCGAGCTCGTTGGCAGCGGTCTGGTCGCCATCGGGTCGCACACCTGCAGTCACTGTGACCTGCGCAGTTTGAGCGAAGAGGCCGCGGAGGACGAGCTGCTGCGATCCAGGGCGACGCTCGAGGAACGTCTGGGCATTTCGGTCGACAGCTTCTGCTACCCCCGAGCGCAATGGAATGCGCGCACGGAGTTGCTCGTCCAGCGCCACTACAGCACTGCCGTCGTCGCCGGCGGCGGCAAAGCGTATCCGCACGGTTGGCGGCCCCACCGGTTGCCGCGCGTACCGGTCCGCAGCGATGCCCCCACCTCCCTGTCCCAAGTCCTTCGCCAGCGCCTCTGGCTCGAGGAATGGGTCGCCGATCGCTGGCGACGGCACGCGTCATGAAGCCGAAAGTCTGCCACGTGGCGACCATCGACATGTCGTTGCGCCACCTGCTGCTCAACCAGATGCTGAGCATCGCCGGCGACGGCTACGAGGTCGTCGGCGCCTCCGCGCCCGGCCCCCACGTCGAGGCGGTCGAGGCCCGGGGCGTGCGGCACATCGAGGTGCCGTTGAGCCGCTCGATGTTCACTCCCTTGCAGGACCTGCGCGCGCTGTGGCGCATGTACCGGATTTTCCGCCGCGAGCGCTTCGACATCGTCCACACCCACACGCCGAAGCCGGGGCTGCTGGGTCAGGTTGCGGCGCGCATGGCCGGCGTGCCGGTGGTCGTGAACACGGTCCACGGCTTCTACTTCCACGAAGGAACGAACCACTGGATGCGGCGTCTGTTCATCGCCGCGGAAAAGGTCGCCGCCCGTTGCTCGGACGCTGTCCTGATGCAGAGCGGAGAGGACCTCGAGACGGCGGTGCGTGAGGGAATCTGTGGCAAGAACAAGCTCGCCTACCTGGGCAACGGAATCGACATCGAACGGTTCGACCGCCGCTGCCTCGGCGAAGACCGGTTGCTCGAGCTGAGAAGCAAACTGGGGATCCCCGACCACTGCCGGGTCGTCGGCTTCGTCGGCCGTCTGGTGGCCGAAAAGGGCTTCGTCGATCTCCTCGCGGCGATGGCCACCGTACGGAGAGCCGTGCCCGACGTGCGGTTGTTGATCGTCGGAGAGACCGATCCGCACAAGCCGGATGCGGTTTCCCCGGCCGTTGCCGCGCGTCATGGAATCGATGACATCTGCGTCTTCGCGGGTTGGCGCCAGGAGATGCCCGAGATGTACGCACTCATGGATGTTCTGGCGCTGCCTTCGTATCGCGAGGGCTTTCCGCGGGCGCCGATGGAAGCCTCGGCGATGGGGATACCGTCGGTGGTCACCGACATCAGAGGGTGCCGGGAAGCCGTCGAAGATGGCGTCAACGGTCTGCTGGTTCCGACCGGTGACCCGGATGCCCTTGCGGCCGCGCTGGTGAAGACGCTCACCGACCACGAGCTCGCTGCGACCATGGGCGCCGCGGCGCGATCGCTGGCGCGCGCGCGCTTCGATGAGCGTGAAGTCTTCGCGCGTGTGAAGTCGCAGTACAGGCGACTTACGCGCGCGGAGCGCGACACGACGATTGAACGGCGAGAGGCTCTGCGACCATGAGCCTTCGTATCAGGCTTGCCGTCAAGCGTGCCTTCGACATCGTTGTCGCCGCTGTTGCGCTCGTCGTGCTTTCGCCGGTGATCGCCGCGGTCGCCCTGGCCATCAAGCTCGACGACGGAGGCCCGGTGCTGTTCGTGCAGCGGCGCGTCGGTCTGCACGGTCGCCTGTTCGGTTGCTACAAGTTCCGCACCATGGTGGTCGGTGCCGACGCCCAGGGCCTGGAAACGTCTGAGTGGGATCCGCGCATCACCAGGGTCGGCGGTTTCCTGCGTCAGTGGAGCCTCGACGAAATCCCGCAAGTTGCCAACGTGCTGCGCGGCGACATGAGCCTGGTGGGGCCGCGACCCACCGTTCCCAGTCAGGTCGAACGTTACAGCCCACGCCAGCTCCGACGCCACGACATGAAGCCCGGCATGGCCGGCTGGGCATGGATCCACGGGCGCAACCTGATCTCCTGGGAGGAGCGCATCGAGCTCGACCTCTGGTACATCGACAACTGGTCGCTGCTCCTCGATTTCAAGGTCTTTGCCATCGGGCTCACGAAGATCCTCCGCCGTGAGGGCGTCTACGGCTACGACGGGCGGGTACGGGATCTGGGCGCCGGAGCCGACCCGGTATCGAACGAAAGCTCCAAGACTCTCGAGTCACTGGGGGACCATCGTGAATAGGCTGATCATCATTGGCGCCGGCGGCCACGGC
>JASFRZ010000369.1:0-5254 GCA_050114655.1 Acidobacteriota bacterium | reverse complement strand
GTCGCCGACGAGCGGCTCGAGCAGCGTGCCGCCGTCGCTGCCGCTGACGATCCGGCGAGGCGATTCCCGACGCAGCAGCGGGCGCACCACCAGACCGGCGTCGAGGAGACGCCGGCACACCGCGGCGCCCAGAAAACCGCCGGCGCCGGTGACCCACACCGGCCGCTCAGCGGCCATCGGACAACACCTCGTCAATCTGGCGCACACGCGGCCTCGGCGTCATCGGCTGCGCCTCGATCGCCGTCTCGATCGCCGCGCCGAAGGCGCGCGACATGATCAGCACCTCGTCCACCGGGTTGCTGGCCAGGCTGTCGCGATTCTCCACCGCGGAGACGAACGGCGGCATGTACATGCCGCGCAGCGCCGGCGCGTCGTCGAACAACCGGATGCCGCGCCACACGGAATCGTCTTCGGGCACGTAGTTGATCGCCCGACTCGGACAATAGATTCCCAGCGTTCGGCCGCCCGCAACCGTGTCGGTGACGTACCCGACGAACCGGTGCACCGCGTGCCGGGCGCGCTCGACGAACGCCGCCGCTTGCGCGGCGGCAGCGCCTTCCGAGTCGCCATCGACGTGCTCCGGACCTTCCGACACCGGCGCCGTGCTTGCTGCCGAGGCCGTGTCGAGCGCCCCCAGTTCGGCGTACAGCAATCCGCCGACCGCGGCAGGCTGCAACGAAAGAACCTGCAGCCCCGCCGCCCCCGCCAGGCGGCGCAGGGAATCGTCGCTGAAGTAGCTCCAGTGCTGATGAATGAAGATCGAGATGTCGCCCTGCGCGATGGCCGCGCCGCAATCGGGCACCGCCAGGATGATGCGACCGCCGGGCGCGAGCAGCGCACGCTGAGCCTCCAGAAACGCCGCCGGATCGACGGCGTGCTCGAGCACGCAGTAGTGCACGATGCAGTTGTATACGTGCGGCGCTCGAAAGTCCTCGAACTCGGCAGTGGTCACCGGGATGCCTTGCCGCTGCATCGCTGCACGACAGCGCGGGTCCGGCTCGACGCCTTCGGCTGCCGCACCGGCCTCTGCGAGCGCGGCGAGCAGGTGCCCGGTGCCGCAGCCGATCTCGAGCAGGGCGGCGCCGCGCAGGCGGTCGCCGAGCCAGTGCTCGATGGCCTCCTGGAAGCCGTCGGCATAGGCCTTGCCGAGGCCCTGATCGGCCATCGGGATGCCGAGTTGCGAGCCCGCGGCATAGACTTGCCGCAGAACATCGAGGGTGTGGGTATCGTGGACCTGGGTGATCAGACCGAGCGCGTCGTCGAAGCCGACGCGGAACGGCAGCCGAGCGGGAAACGCGCGGCCTTCACGGCGCGCCAGCGGCCCGACGTGAAAGGGCAACGTACCCATGTCCCAGATGGTTCTCGAGCGCTCCACTGCAGTCTTCCTCATCGTCGCTCAACGACTCCCCGCGGACCGCACCGGCGGCGTTTTGCGGTAGCCTTGGCCGCCATGGAGCGCGCACGCGAGGGCATTTTCGTCGACCACTTCGCGACCGACAATACCGCGGCCGCCGGCTGCGCGGCGCACCCACGGTCGCCGCTCGCCGCCGCGGTGACGGAGCGCGACGCATGAGCGCGGTGCAGCAGGTCACCGTTCTGGTCACCGGCGTCGGCGGCGCCTCGCTCGGCGAGCAATGCCTCAAGGCGCTGCGCCTGGCGCGGACTCCGTACCGTATCGTCGCCGCCGACGTGAAGCGCGCGAGCGTCGGGCTGGCGGGCGCCGACGTGCCGTGCGTCGTTCCGCTGGCCTCCGAGGATGGCTACGTCGACGAGCTGCTGCGCCTGTGCGACGAGCACGCGGTGGCGGCGCTGATCCCCACCTCCGAAGCCGAGCTGCGCGTGGTCAGCGCGGCGCGCGGGCGCTTCGAGGAGCGCGACGTCTTCCTGCCGATCAACCGCCACGAGCTGATCGCCGCCGGTGACGACAAGTCGCTCGGGCTCGACGCCATCACCGCCGCCGGCTGTCGCACGCCGCGACACCTGCGGGCGGGATCGGCGGCGGAGACGACCGACTGGGAGCTGTTCCCCTGCGTCATCAAGCCGGCGGTCGGCGGCAGCGGTTCGGCCAACGTATTTATCGCCCAGTCTCGCGCCGAGCTCGAGACGCTCACCGGCTACCTGCTAGCCGTCACTACCGAGGTCATCGTCGAGGAGTACGTCGGCACGGTCGACTCGGAGTTCACGGTCGCGGTGCTGCACGACATGGAGGGCGAGCTCATCCACTCCATCGCCATCCGACGCGCGTTGCTGGGGGGCATATCGAACCGCATCAAGGTACCCAACCGCACCGGCCGCGCCGACCTCGGCGAGGTGCTGGCGATCAGCAGCGGAATCTCGCAGGGGCGCATCGGCGACTTCCCGCAGGTCCGGCAGGCCTGCGAGCGGCTCGCAGAAGGGCTCGATTCGCGCGGCCCGCTCAACATCCAGTGCCGCTGGCACGAGGACGAGCTGGTGGTATTCGAGATCAACCCGCGCTTCTCCGGCACCAGCGCGCTGCGCGCCCTGGCCGGCTTCAACGAGCCCGACCTTCTGATCCGCATGCAGGTGCTCGGCGAAGCGATCGAACGTGGCTTCGCGCACGCTTACGGAACGGTGGTGCGCGGCCTCAGCGAGGTCTTCTTTCCCGACGAGTAGACACCCCCGGGCGGCGCGGAATCCCGTACCCCCAAACCGGGGACGGCGTCGGGCTCAGTCGGTCACCGTGGGCAGCTCGGCAGCGCGCCACGCCGTGAAGCCGCCGGTGACGTTGTGCACCCGGCTGTAGCCGTTGCGCAGCAGGATGCTGCTGGCGGTCGATGAACGCACGCCGGCGGCGCACATCACCGAGACCTCGTCGTCGGGACCGATGGCCAGCTCGGTAAGGCGCTGCTCGAGCACCTTGAAGCTCATCGATTCGGCGCCCTGGACGTGCCCGGCATCGAACTCGTCGGGCTCGCGCACGTCGAGCACGCGCATGCCGTCGCTTGCGGCGAGCAGCTCCTGCAGCTCGTTGACGGTGATCTGCGGCAGCGTTTCCTCCGCCATGCCGGCCTCCGCCCAGGCGTCCATGCCGCCGGCCAGGGCGCCCTTCACGCGGCGGTCCAGGCCGACAAACGCAAGCTTGTGCAACGCGGTGCGGAGGTCGTCTTCCTGCTCCAGCACCAGGAGGATCTGCGTCTCCAGCGGCACCACCCAGCCAACGCGCTGCTCGAACTCCGGGCTGGCCAACTTGAAGCTGTAGGCGCCCGGGATGTGGCCGCCGCCAAAGTCCGCGGGCGCGCGTGTGTCGACCACCGCGTAGCCTTCGTCGATCAGCGCAGCGAAGTCCGCCGGCGTCAACGCCGGCGCCTCGGGTTCACCCATGGTGAGCGGCGAGCGTCCCTGATTGATGGCGACGATCTCGAGGATGTTGGCCGGCCGCGACGGCTGTCCCTCACACATGAATCCGACGAATGCATCGCGGTCATCGAACTGCAGCGCCGGGTTGTAGCGCCTCTCGTAACCGAGCGTGGTGGCAACCTTGCCACTCGTGACGCGCCCTCACGTCGAGCCGGCGACGTGCCCCGGGTAAACCTCGACGAAGTCCGGCAGATCAGCAATCGCCGGCAGAGCGACGTCGAAGATGGTGCGCGCCCCTGCCTCTCCGCCCTGGGCCAGATCCGGCCGCGCCACGTCACCGACCAGCAGGAAGTCCGCAGTCAGCAGCATCCAGGGCTCATCGCCGCGGCTGTGGTCGATCACCGCCAGGTTGATCTGCTCCGGCCGGTGACCGGGCGTGTGAACCACCCGCAGGGTGACCTCGCCGAGCTCGAGCTCGTCGCCCCCCTTTACGCGGCGGGCCTCGTAGGTGATCTCGGTGAGCTCGGGCAGGATCAGCTCGGCGCCGGTGGCCGCAGCCAGCCGCCGCGCACCGGAGACGTGGTCGGCGTGGCTGTGGGAGTCGATGACGTAGCAGATGCGCGACGACTTGCGCCGCGCGACCTCGAGGTACGGCTCGATGTCCCACAGCGGGTCGAACACCGCCGACACGCCGGCATCGGCGCCGATGACGTAGGCGACACAACCGGTTTCCTTGCGAATCAGTGACTCGAACCACATGCGTGCGATGATCCCACTCCGCCCGGCGTGCGACAATGAGGGCCCGTTGCGGCGTCATCGTCGACGCGCCACCCCTCCTGAGCATACGGTCATGGAAGTCATTGTCTTCAGCAGCGGCCACTGAGCCCCCTGTGACCAAGTGAAGGAGTTCCTTCACCAGCACGACGTGCCATTCGAGGGCATCGACGTGGGCGAGCACCCCGACGCCCTCGAGCGCATCCGCGAGCACACCGGTGGGCCCATCGGCACTCCCGCCGTGGTGATCGACGGCGAGGCCCGCATCGGGTTCCTCCCCGACTGGATGGCCGAGCGGCTCGATCTGACGGCCACCACGGGCTGATCGCGCCATTCTTCCCCCCTACTACCCGCCGCCGTTCCAAGCCCCCGTAACAACGCGTAGCGGCCAATCGTGACCGATTCTGGGCTCACTGCATCATCTAAATAAGATATCCAGAGGTGATTTACGTCTTTTGTCACCTTCACCAGCCGAAAAGGAGGATCTACCCCATGGCCGGCCGGAAGACAGCGGTTATCCCTGTCGTCTGTATCGGCCTGCTGCTCCTCGCCACGTATTTGCCTGCAAGACAGCCTCAACAAGCCGACGACCCGATGCAGGGCGCCACAACCGTAGGGTGGGAAACCTGCGCCGATTGTCACGAGGACATTGCGCAAGGGTTCCAGCGCACGGTCCACGGCCGCACGGCGTCGTTCGAGCAGTACGGCGCAACACCCGGCTGCGAGAGCTGTCACGGCCCCGGAAGCCTGCACGCAGACAGCGGCGACCCCGAGCTGATTCGCACGTTCAGCGGCGATCTCGGCTCGGAGGCATCGTCCGCCGCCTGTCTGGGGTGCCATGAACCGGGCGTGGCGATGGAGTGGGCGGGCAGCATCCACGATAACGCCGGCGTCGCCTGCAGCGACTGCCATTCCATTCACCAGGCACAGGATCTGCTGACCGCGGCGATACCCGTCGATCGCGCGGTGCCTCGTGTCAACAACCTGTCGACGCACGCCGACACCACGGGGCCGCGCGGCCTGCTTGCCGCGCCCGAGGCCGAGCTGTGTCTCGACTGTCACCCTGACCAGCGAGCGGCGTTCAACTACAGCTCGCACCACCCCGTCGTCGAAGGCCGCATGACCTGCAGCTCGTGTCACCTCGAAGACGGCACCATCCACG
>JASFRZ010000368.1:0-5260 GCA_050114655.1 Acidobacteriota bacterium | reverse complement strand
GCTGCGCAGGGTGCGCAGGCGGCCGGCCGTGCGTGCCGCGGGCACGCGTAACGCGAACCCCAGCGCCTGTCGCCGGTACCAGCGCCGTGCCGCTGCGGCGCCGCGGCGCGCGGCCATCGCCTCGAAGCGCTCTTCCAGGTCGGCGATCACCGTCGGCGCGTCGGCGGAGCGCAACAGCGCACGCACCAGCCGGGCGGCGTGCCGCGGGGGGCGCGGGCTCGTATCGGAGGCCGCGCCGCTCATCGGTCCCCCTCGCCGCGCAGCGCGGGATCGACGCCCTGCCACATGCCGAACAGCGCGCTGGCGGAATCGCGCAGCTTCTCCAGGCCGGCGTCGGTGACGGTGAAGTAGCGTCGCGCGCGGCCGCCGCGCCCGGCGCCGGGCGCCTCGTCGCGGCCGCGCAGCATGCCCTTGCCTTCGAGCCGCTGCATGGCGATGTAGGTGGCGGCGTGCGACACTTCGCGCCCGCTCTGCGTCTCGATCTCGTCGATGACGGCGGCACCGTAGGCGTCGTCGCCCAGCCGCACCACGGCGACGAGTATCAGATGCTCGAGCTCCCCGAGGACGTTGCGACCCATGCTGACCTCCGTTCAGCGCGTTTCCCGCTGCGGCGGTGGCGCTGAAGCCTCGTTGTCGGGGGGCGACGCGTGCAACTCAGCAAAGATGAGTCGAGGTTATACTCAACTTTGCTGAGTTGGCAAGGGGATTGCGCGCGGCCGCGTGGCATTATCGTCCGCCCGGGTAGTCGAGCCCCTCGACCGCGGGAGTGATCCGGTAGACGGTCGGTACCTCCTCGCCGGTTTCCAGGTCGGCGACCATTGCCATCAGGTGGCCGCGCGCCACGTGCGAGGCAAAGCGGTCGAGCTCCGCGGGCCAGCGGGTTTCGCCGATGTACTCGCCCTCGGGGCTGACGATGCGGAAGACCTGCTGTTGCTCGATCTTCGGGACGCCGGAAAAGTAAAGGCCGAAGTGCGGCACCGGCTCCGTGAGCCACAGCCAGCCGCCGGGCTCCTCGGCTTCGACCTGCCACCAGAAGCCCTTGTGATCCGCGTACTGCGCCGTCTCCTTCATGGCGAGGAGCTGGTCGCGCAGCCCCTCGTCGGCGCCGTAGGCCATGTTGCGCTCGATGAGGCGGTCGTAGCGGTCCTGGACCGCGGCACGATCCTCGTCGGTGATCGGCTCGAGCGGCAGCTCGACGCGCGCGCGGCGCTTGAGCTCGCCGTCGAGGCCGTACCACTCGAGCAGCGGGCGGTCGCCCGGCGTGGCGAGGATCTCGTTGCCGGGCAGCAGACCCAGGTGCGGCATTCCTGCGAACTGAAGTTCCTCCCGCCCCATTACCGCGTCGGGCATCATGCGGGCGAACGCAACCTGGTCGGTCTCGATGGTGGCTGCTTCGTCGCCGTCGACGTCGAGCACGCGGGCGCGCATCTGCACGTAGTAGTAGCCATCATCCTGGGGCCCCTGTGGCAGGTCAAAGGCTACGCGCATGCCGTTCGTGGCGAGGTGGGTATCGCCGCGGCCCGAGGACGGGATCACGTCGAGGAACGTCCCATCGGTGCGGAAGCGACTGGTACGCCGCGCGCGCACCGTCGCGATGCCGTCACGCACGCTCACCGATCTCGGCTCCTGCAGTTCACCCGGCCCCTGACCCTCGCGGCCGAAGGCACGCACGAACCTGCCTTCGCCGTCGAATACTGCGATGCGGCTGTTGCCGGTGTCGGCGACGTAGAACAGACCGTCGTCGCCGAGCGTGAACGAGCGCGGCTGGTACAGGTAGGTCTCGTCGAAGTTGTCCGGGTCGGGGCGCAGCTCGAGGATCTTCTCGTAGCGGAAGATCTCGCCCTCGTACTTGGGGATCGCCGAGCTCACCGCGGTCGGGATGCCGCCTTCGTCGATGATCTCGAAGGTGTGGCCGGGCTCGGTCGCGCTGGCGCAGGCGGCGGTGCATAGCGTGAGCGCCAGGACAAGGCCGATACCGCGATTTGCGTGCGCGCTCATGTCGGCAACCATAGCCATCCAGGGCGCGGCGTTCCAGGCGAGCTCCCTCGCGGCACGGGGCGCTCGAGCGCGGTGCTCACGGGTCGGTCGTTTGCGGTGAGGATGGGTATCAGGGCTGCGGACGGTCGGCCGTGATCAGGCGGATCTCGAACATCTTCGACCACAACTTGCCGGTGAGGAACAGGTTGCCGGTGGTCGGGTCGAAGGCGATGCCGTTGAGCACGCCCTCGGCATCGCGTGGGCGGCCGCCTGCGAGCAGATCGGAGAAGTCGATGCGATCGATGACGTTGCCGGTGGACGGGTCGATGCGATAGATGAAGTCGCTGTGCCAGACGTTCGCGTACACCACGCCGTCGATGTACTCGAGCTCGTTGAGATCGTCGACGCGATCGCCGTCCTGGGTGACGCGCACGGTGCGGGCGAGCAGGAAGCCGTCGGGATCGTAGAAGTAGAGGGTGGCGGAGCCGTCGGACAGGATCAGGTGGGTGTCGTCGGCGGTCAGGCCCCAGCCCTCGGTGTCGTAGCGGAACTCGCCGGCGGGCTCGAAGGTGTCGGCGTCGTAGATGAAGCCGCGCTTGGCCAGCCAGGTGAGCTGATAGATGGAGTCGCCGTGGCGCGCGATGCCCTCACCGAAGTAGCGGTCCGGCAGATCGGCCTGTTGCAGCACCTCACCGGTGCGCGGGTCGATCTTGCGCAGCCAGGAGCTGCCGTTGCGGCCGGTGCCCTCGTACAGGTAGCCGTCGTGCCAGAACAGGCCCTGGGTGTAGGCGGCCGGGTCGTGCGGGTACTCGGCGACGATCTCGTAGCCGGTGACCGGCGCCGGTGTGGCCCCGGCGGCCTCCTTGGCGGAAGAGCCGGCGAACGGCGTCGCGGCGGGTGCCGTGCTTCGCGTGGTCACGGCCGCCAGCGCCCCGAGCAGCAACACCGCGGCGACCAGCATCAGGATCCTCGACGACGACATGGACATGCCTCCTTTCTACCCCATTGCCGAGGGTGGGCGCCAGAGAAGCGCCCAAGCAGAGCGGTACGGGCAGACGGGCGCAGGCGGGCCCCCGGTGGCGAGATGGCCGGGTGCGCTACCGACGAGGCGCCGGTGGCCGGGAAACGCGGAAACCCGAGGCCTCCGGTGACCGTAGTACCCTGAAAGGGGGACGGACAATGATGACCTTTCTACTCTGGCTGCTGCTGCTTTTCCTGTGCTGGCCGCTGGCGCTGCTGGCGCTGATTGCCTACCCATTCGTCTGGCTGTTTCTGCTGCCGTTCCGGTTGCTGGGCATGGCGGTCGACGGCATCTTCGAGTTCCTGCGTGCCCTGCTGCTGTTGCCGGCGCGCATCCTGCGGGGGCCTCAACGACTGGGCACGTGAAACGATTGCTGCACAGCACGGCGGCGGTGCTCGCCGGCATGTTCGCCAACATGGTGTTGACCTTCGTGGTCACCGCCGCGGTGGTGCTCGGCTTTCCGTCGCTGGTCGAGGGCGCGACCGCCAGCGCGCCGCCGTCGAACGGCTACATCGCCTTCAACCTGCTGTATAGCGTGGTCTTCGTCGGCGCGGGTGGCTGGGTTGCGGCGCGGTTGGCGCCGGCGCCCAAGATGCGCACCGCTTTCGTCTACGCCATGGTGGTACTCGGCCTCGCCACCATCTACTTCGTCGAGGTGCGCGGCGGCGTGCAGCCGGACTGGTACCTGGGGGCCCTGGTGGTTCTCGTCCTGCCGGCGGCGCTGCTCGGCGGCCGCCTGGGCGCGGGCGACGCCGCCTAATCGCCTCCGCGGATCTTCTCCAGCATGGTCACCGCGTTGGTGTTGGCCGGGTTGATTTCCAGCGACTTCTCGTAGTTCTCGATTGCCAGTTCCTTCTCGCCGGCGTTCATGTAGGCCTCGCCCAGGCTGTCGTAGACGTTGAACGAGTCAGGATAGGCCTCGACGTTGAGCTTGAAGACCTCGATGGCAGCGGGGAGCTGGCCGGAGCTCATCAGCTGGTAACCGAGCTGGTTGACCTCCGTTTCGGTGAACAGCGCGGCGGTGGCCGGATCGTTTTTCCAGGCGCGGTGTGCGGCGATCATCGCCTCGATGCCGTCGGATTGCAGCGCGGTGATCAGGGTGTCGGCGAGCGACGCCAGCTTCACCACCCGCACGCTGCTTTGCGGCGCCGGCGGGATGGCGAGCGTCGGCGGATAGCGGTTGACGAAGTCGTTGACGTAAAGACGATCGCCCTGCGGCCCTGCGGCGATACCGTTGGGCCACGAGAAGGTCGCTTGCGGCGCCGCACCGTCGTCCTCGCCGATCGCGCCGGTGCCGGCGAAGGGGCTCACCTCGCCGTCGGTCGAGACGCGGTAGATGCGCTGGCCCTGGAAGCCGGTGACGTAGAAGTTGCCGCGCGCGAAGGCGACGTGGCCGTTGCCGCCGCCGGGGATGAGGGCGAACTCGGAGACGGTGCCGTCCTGGGTGACGTGCAGCATGCGGCCGTCGCTGAAGTTGACGACATAGAGGTCGTCGTCGGGGCCGCGGGTGATGCCGTTGGGGCAACGGAACAAATCCGACTGCGCGAACGTCGAGACGCTGCCGGCGTCGTCAACGCGGGCGATGGTGTTGCTGCGGCAGTTGCATACGAACAGATCGCCCGTCGCGCCGACGGCGATCCCGACCGGGCCGGCCAGCCCGTCGGCGATGATCTCCTGGTTACCGTGGCGGTCGATGCGGGTGATGTAGTCGCCGTTGAAGCTGGATTGCAGCAGGTTGCCGCGCGCGTCGATGGTGTTGCCGGAAGCGCCGTACAGGCCGGTGGCGAAGACGCTGACGCGACCGTCCGGTGTGATCTTGTAGACGGTTTCGCGGAAGTCGGCCGAGTAGATGAAACCGGCCGCGTCGACGGCGACACCGCCGACGGCGCCGACCAGCGGCTCACCGGTCAGGGTGAGCACGCGGTCCCCGCGCGGCGGAGCGGTCGACTGGGCGAATGCCGGGGCGACGGCGGCGAATGCGCCTCCGACCAGCAGCATGACGGCGAGGACGAGGAAGGCCGAGCTCCGGCGGTCGGGCGGTGCAATCCTGTGCATGGGGTGTCTCCAGCGGGAGCCGCACGAGATGCGGCATCCGCGTTGTGGGGGAGCCGCCCGGGGATGCGATCTTACCCTCTGGAGACTCCTTGCAACCAGTCGACGGAAGCGGCAACCTTACGGTGTCCCCACGCGCGTTTCCGAGGGCTCCCTGCTGCGATCCTCGACGCTTTGATCGTGTAGTCCTTCCTCACGGGAGACGAGTGT
>JASFRZ010000367.1:0-5270 GCA_050114655.1 Acidobacteriota bacterium | reverse complement strand
CCGCCCCCGACGCCGCCCGCCACCGGGCGGCCGCGGCGCTGGAACATCGCCTCGAGCCCGACGTCCTCTACCCAGACGCCGTTGGCCGGCGGCTGATCGCCGTGGATCATCGCTGCCGTGACCTCCTGGGGTGCGGGCCGGGCGAGCGCCCCGGCGGTGCACAGCGCGGCGGCGCCCATGCCCGCGCCGAGTGCAGCGAGATGGAGGGAGAAGAAACCCGGTCGACGGGTTCGCCGGTTCATCGGGGGCCTCGCAGGTGCTGTCCTGATCGCAGGGATCTCGTCACGGGATTGTCTAACGCAGGTAGCCGAGGGCGCGCAGGCGTTCGAGCGTCTCGCCGGTGATACCGACCTGCTGCGGATCGAGGCGCGGCAGGTTCTCGAGCGCTTGCAGCGGCTGCAGCAGCGGCGCCATCAGGTTCACCCGCTTGCTGAAGCGGTGATAGACGTTGTGCTGCTCGTGGGGGTCTTCGCGCAGGTTGTAAAGCAGGTAGCGCTGGTTGTCGAGGCGGTAGATCAGCTTCCAGCCGTCGTACTCGACGCCGATTTTGCGGCCGTCGAGTCCGAAGGCGTAGGTTCCCTCGGACAGTGCCGCCGGGGCGCCGCCGTGGCGTGCCACGTCGAGCAAGTCGACGCCGTCGAAGCGATCGCCCGGCACGCCCAGCATACCGAGGACGGTGCGCGGGATGGAGCGCGTCTCCACCGCGTCGGCGACCACGCGGCCGCGCAGGTCGGCGTCGATCGCCCCGCCGATGACCAGCGGCACGTCGACGAGCTCGCGGTACACGTCGCGGCCGTGGAAGAAGCGACCGCGTTCCATCAAGTACTCGCCGTGGTCGGCGGTCACGATGATCACCGACGCGTCGGCACCGTAGCGCGCGCCGATACCGTCCCACAGCTTACCGATCCACTCGTCCGTGTAGGCGAGCTCCTCGTCGTACACCGCCTTGACGTAATCGAGATCGGTGTCGTTCATCGGTTTGGGCTCCTCGCCCAGGCGGGCCGAGGTGAGCAGCTCCGGGAGGTCGCCGTCGTAGCCGTCGGCGAAGCCGAACTCCGGGTGGCGCACGTAGCTGAAGTGCGGATCGAAGTAGTGCACCCACAGGAACCACGGCTCTTCGACCTGCTCGAGCTGCGCCAGTGCCACCGTGGTGAGGTCCTCGGAGGTCACCGCGTTGTGGCCCTGGATGTTGCTCTCGTCGAAGATCTCGAAGCCCTGCGCGAAGCCGTGCTTGGCGGCGACGAAATCGTGTGCCACCACGCCGACGGTGTGATAGCCCATCTGGTGCAGGGCCTCGGCCAGCGTATCCGCGTCATCGGGCAATGCGGTTTCGGCCTGGAAGGCGCCGTGTTGCGTGGGGTAGAGCGAGGAGTGAATCGAGGCGGTTGCCGGCAGCGTCCAGGGAGCCTGCGAGATGGCGCGTTCGAATCGCACCCCCTCGGCGGCCAGGCGGGCCACGAACGGCATGGTCGGACGCCCGTAGCCGTAGGCGTCGAGGTGGTCGGCGCGCACTGTGTCGATGGTCACCAGCAGCACGTTGGGGGTGCGCACGGGGCGCGCGATGTCCGGCGTGCCGCCGCAGCCCGCAGCGAGGGCGGCGAGCATCAGCGTGGGGATGGCCTTGCTCCTGATCAACACCGCACGATCGTACACCGTGAGGACCGTTGACCGCTCGCGCCCAGCGGGCATAGCCTGTCGCTTCCGTTCGGCTGCGGTCGGGCACTGCCAAGGAGAGACGACATGGAGAAGATCATCGATGGCCTGCTCGACGCTTTCGAGCGGGGACACATGAGTCGCAGGCAGCTGGTCAAGAGCCTCGCGGTCGCGACAGTCAGCGCGCCGGTGCTCGGCGGTGCGCAGCCGGCTCAGGCCGCCCCCGCGAGCGGCGCTTCCGCCTTTCGCACCGACGGCCTCGATCACATCTCCTACGCGGTAGCCGATTATGGTCGCAGCCGCGATTTCTACGTCGACCTGATGGGGTGGGAGGTGCGCGAGGATACCGGGGAGAACCAGGCTACGCTGCGCATCGGCGAGGTCGGCGACATCATCATCCGCAACGGTCGTCGCCAGGATGGCGAGCCGACGGTCATCTCGCCGGGACGCGGCAACCGCCCGCCGGTCACCGGCCTGATCAATCACATCTCCTGGCGCATCGACGACTTCCAGACCGACGCCGTGCGCGAGGAGCTCGAGCGCCGCGGGCTGAATCCTCGCCGTGATCAGGGCAACGCCGACGACGGCTACGACAGCTACCACGTCCTCGACCCCGACGGCTGGGACCTGCAGATCAGCGGCTGGAAGCCCGAGAACTGATCGTCCGCACCGGAGCTCGACGGCGGGAAGCCCGAGGACCGGTCTTCAGTGCCTGAAGAAGTAGGGGATCGCCATGAGGACGATCCCGATGGTTACCAGCAGAAGGGTGTTGGAGACGAAATAAGGAAAGGCCATCAGAGCGAGCCCGCAGGCCAGGGGAACGCCCTTCTTCTGCTTGCGGCCGTAGACGAAGAAGCCCAGGCCGAAGGCACCGAAAAGCATTTCCCAGAACAGCCACGCTTCGTTCAATAGAGGTTCGCTCCGACGTCGCCGAGAAGGGTAGTTGAGGGGGGCGAGCCGCGCGGCTACGCTTCGCTCATGAGCCCCATCCTACTTCGCGCGGCGCTCGCCGCGTTCCTGGCACTTGCGGCGGCGCCGATGACGGCGGCGCCGGGCGACAACTGGCCGCGCTTTCTCGGCCCCGACGGGATCGCTGTCGGCCACGACGCCGATCTGCCGGAGAGCTGGTCGCTGACCGAGAACATCGAATGGGCCGCCGCGGTGCCGGGCACGGGCTGGTCGTCGCCGATCGTCTGGGGTGATCGCGTCTTTGTCACCGCCGCGACCAGCGAGCAGCCGATGAAACAGCCCTCCTACGGGGTCGACTTCTCCAATGAGTACATCGCCGAGCTGCAGGCACAAGGGCTGTCGATCGACGAGATCAACGCCAAGAGCGACGAGCGCGACGCCGAGTTCCCCGACGAGGTGGTGATCAGCCTGATGCTCTACTGTCTCGATCTCCAGAGCGGCGAGATCGTGTGGGAGCGCGAGTTGCGCCACGGCCGCCCGGCGGTCGGCCGGCACCGCAAGAACAGCTACACCTCCGAGACGCCGGTGACCGACGGCGAGGCGGTGTACGTGTATATCGCGCACACCGGCCTGTGGGCCTTCGACCTCGAAGGCAACGAGCTGTGGTCAACAGCATTGCAACCGTACAAGGTCTATTTCGAGTTCGGCGGCGGCACCTCGCCGGTGCTGCACGACGACCGCATCTACATCCTCAACGACAACGAGGAGGCGAGCTTCGTGGCCGCCTTCGACAAGCACACCGGCGAGCAGCTGTGGCGCACCGAGCGCCCCGGCCTGGGGCGACAGCGCCACTCGTCGTGGTCGAGCCCGATCGTGTGGGACAACGCGCTGCGCACCGAACTGGTCACCCAGGGGCCGCTGACGGCGATCAGCTATGACCTCGACGGCAACGAGCTGTGGCGCATGGGCAACATGGGGGCGTCGCCTATATCGACGCCGCTGGCGTGGGATGGCCTGCTTTATCTGGTCTCGGGTCCGCCGGGGGGACAGTTCCGCCCGATTGCCGCGGTACGCCCCGGCGCCAGCGGCGACATCACGCTGCCGCAGGGGGCCACGCACAGCGACGAGGTGGTGTGGTACGACCGCGTCGGCGCGCCCTATCTCAGCACCCCGGTGATCTACGACGGCGCCATGTACGTGCTGCAGGACAAGGGCATCTTCACCAAGTACGACGCGCGCACCGGCGAGGTCGTCTACCGTGCCCGCATCGCCCCCGGGGCGGCCCACTTCACCGCCTCGCCGTGGGCCTACAACGGCAAGGTCTTCTGCCTGGCGGAGGAAGGCGACACCTACGTCATCGGCACCGGTGACAGCTACGAGCTGCTCGGCGTCAACTCGCTCGGCGAATTCTCCATGGCGACGCCGGCGATCGTCGGCGATCGGCTGCTGCTACGTACCCAGCAGCATTTGTTCTCGATCCGCGCACAGTAGGCAGGCGGGGCCGATCACGGCGGCGCCGGAACGCCAGGCCGGCGGAAACGCCCGCCGTCAGCGACCGTAGTGTTCGGCGAGCAGCGCCCGCACCTCGTTGACGGTATTGGAGATGCCGATCTCGGCGAGGTCGGCGCCGATCTCCGCGGTGGCCGGGTGTGGGTTCCCGGTCAGCCCGTTGTTGGCCCGCGGGCGGTCGTCCTGGGCGTTGCCACCGCCGCGATTGCCGCCGCCGCCGCCACGGCGCTGTCCCGCGGCGCGCGCGTCCTGCGCCGCCTTCCAGCCCTCGTAGTCGTCGCTGTTGCCGTCGTACGGCACGGTGGCGTAGATCGGCCGGATGTAGGCGTACTGGCTCGGCTCCCAGTACATCATCTCGGCGGTCTCCATCATGCCGCCATGGCCGGCCACCGGGAGCTTGTGCTCGTACATGTACATGTTGATGTCGTCGTGCGTCTTTTGGTAGAAGTCGCCGACGTAGTAGACGCGCACGCCGATGGGGGCCAGCTCGGCGGTCAGCTCCTCGGCGACCTCGCGCATCTGCGCCTGCCCGCCGCCGTGATCGCCCATCAGGAAGATGTCCTTGAAGCCGATGTAGGCGAGCGAGCGCACCGCGCCCTCCTCGATGCCTTTGAACACCTCGGCGGACACCTGGATGGCGCCGGGGTTGGGCGCCGTCGGCTCGTCGCCGGCGAGAAACCCCTCCCAGCGGCGATCGTTGTAGCCGCCCGTCGCCGACACCGCAAACGGCAGCGTCGGCGCGACGATGGTCTTGCCGAGCCGCTTGGCCGCCTCCACCGCGCGGTGCGTGGCGAGGATGGTGTGCACTCCGATGATGGCGTGCGGCCCGCGGATCTCGGTGCCGCCGGCGGGCAGCAGCACCGACGTCCAGCCGTTGGCGATCTTGTCGGCCACCTCGGTCTGGGTGAGCAGCTCCAGCTCGACCACCTCGTCGACGTTCATGCCGGCGACGCCCTGGCCGGGCACCGCCATCTGCTGGGCGTGGACGGCAGGGATCAACAATGCGCAGAAGCACAGGGTCAGCAGGAGCTTTCTCATCGGTCCTCCGATGGACTGGGGGAAGGTCGGGGGCTTTGGCTGCCGCACGGTACTGCAACGGCGGCAGCGCCGTAAAGGGATCGGCGGTGGGGGCGAGGAGCGCCGCGGAGAGAAGAGCGCGGCGAGCGACGCTGGGGGGCGACGCGCGATTGGCGGGAGTT
>JASFRZ010000366.1:0-5283 GCA_050114655.1 Acidobacteriota bacterium | reverse complement strand
TGATCGTGCTCTCACCGTACGACGCAGTGATCTCGCTGAGCCGTCCGGTCAGCACCGCGCGCCCCTCATGGATCAGGCAGATCGACTCGCACATCTGCTGCACCTGGTCCATGCGGTGGGTCGAAAGCACCACCGCGGCGCCGCGGTCGCGTTGCTCCAGGATGAGCTCCTTGAGAAGGCGGGTATTGATCGGATCGAGACCGGTGAAGGGCTCGTCGAGCACCACCAGTTCCGGCTCGTGCATCACCGCGGCGGCGAACTGCACCTTCTGCTGCATGCCCTTGGACAGCTCGTTGGTCTCGGCGCCGGAGCGGTCGGCAAGGCCGAGGCGGGTGAGCCACCGCTCGGCGCGCCGCTTGGACTCGCGCATCGGCAGGCCGCGAATCGAACCCAGGAAGGCGAGTTGCTCGCTCACCTTCATCTTGGCGTACAGGCCTCGTTCCTCGGGCAGGTAACCGAGCCGGTCGCGCACGGTCAGCGGATCGCTGCTGCCGAGCGCTTCGACGTCGCCGCCGTCGCGCGCGTAGATGCCCAGCGCCATTCTGATGGTGGTGGTCTTGCCGGAGCCGTTGGGGCCCAGCAGGCCGAAGATCTGACGCCCGGCGACCTCGAGGTCGAGATGGTCGACGGCGGTCTTGTCGCCGAAACGCTTGAGCAGTCCTTTGCACCACAGTGCCGGTTGTTCGGCCATGGCAACCTCGTGGTCGCACCGGCCCCGCCAGCCGGTCTGGAAGAGTCACCTCGCAGTCTAGTGGTCCACCGCGGCGATGAAAATGCGCACATCGCAAGCGGCGTGCACCCCGGCTGAACGGTCAGCGGCGCGCTGCGAGCGGTGGCGAACGCCGGCGTCGCGGAGCCCGAAGATCGGCAGGTGGTGGCTGCGTATCAGCGTCCCTTGCGGTCGACGGGCGGCGGACTTAGGCTTTCAACAGTCCCGGCGGCGCCCCTCTACCTGTCTCTTGATCCCTTCGGGATCGCACCCAGGCATTCCCATGGAACCCGATAGCTCCACTGCATCGGGCCGCGGAGCGGCCCGTTCTCCTGTTGTCTTTGCCTTCTACGGCGCGGTCGCCACCGCCGTCGTGGCCGCCGGGCTGGCCTACGCGCTGTGGCCGCAGGGAGGCGCGCCCGCCGGCGGCCCCGGCGGTGCGCCGGGTGGCGGTTTCGCGATGGGTCCGTCACCGGTGGAGGTCGTCACCGCAGTCGAGACCATGGCCGCCGAGCCGGTGCGCTTGATCGGCGAGGTCACGCCGCTGCGCGAGGCCGTGGTCGCCGGCGAAGTGGAAGGCCGTGTCGCCGAGCTGCTGGTCGACGAGGGCGACCGCGTGAGGACCGGTGACGTGCTGGCGCGCCTCGACACCACCACCGCCGAGCTCGATCTGACGGCGTCGCGTGCCAGCGAGGCGGAGGCGCAGGCGCGCTTGGTGCGCTTCGAGTCCGAGGTGCGCCGGGTCAGCGATCTGCGCCAGCGCCGCGCCGTTTCCGAGCGCGAATACGAGCAGGCTGTCGCCGACCGCGACGCGCAGGCGCAGACCGTGGCGCGCATCGACTCCGAGGCTGCCCGCCTCGAGGAGCTCATCGAGCGCGCCGAGATTCGCGCACCCTTCGCCGGACAGGTCGCCGCAGTGCACACCGAGCTGGGCGAGTGGATCGGCCGCGGCGGCGATGTTGCAACGCTGGTCGACTTGTCGGAGGTGGAGGTGACCGTCAACGCCCCGGAGCGCTACGTCGGGCAGGTGGAGCAGGCGCGCGTCGACGGTCTCGAGGTTCCGGTTGTCTTCGAGGCCCTGCCGGGCGATTTTCGCGGCCACGTCAAGGCGGTCCTCCCGCAGGCCAATCCTCAGGCGCGCACTTTCCCGGTGATCGTCGTGGTGCCCAATCCCGACGGGGCGATCCGCGCGGGCATGTCGGCGCAGGTGCTCGCCCAGGTGGGTGCCGCGGTGCCCACCGTGCTGGTTCCCAAGGACTCGCTGGTGCTGCGCTCGGGGCGGACCTTCGTGTACCGCGTGGTGCCGATGCAGGGTGGCGGCGGCAGGGGAGCCCCGGCAGGCGGTGAGGGCACCGCGACGTCCGGCGATGCTTCCGGCGGCGCGCCGGCCGGCCCGCCGCCGAGCGGCGTCGAGGAGATCGAGGTCACGCTCGGCAGCGCCTACGGCGAGTGGCAGGCGGTCGCCGGTGGCGTGAACGGCGGCGACGAGGTGGTGGTACGCGGCAACGAGAACCTGCGGCCCGGCATGCCCGTGGTGGTCGCCGGAGTCGCCGACATCGCACCGCCGCCGGCGCCCTCCGGAGATCTGCCGTCCGCCCGGAGCGCGGGGGGTGGGCGATGAAGCTCGTCGATGCCTCGATCCGCTACCCGGTAAGTGTGACCGTCGGCGTGCTGCTGGTGGTGCTGTTCGGCTTCCTGTCGCTGTTCCGCATCCCGGTGCAGATGATCCCGGACGTCGAGGAGCCCAACATCTACGTATCCACGGTGTGGCCCGGGGCCTCGCCCGAGGAGGTCGAGACCGAGATCGTCCAGGAGCAGGAGGAGCAGCTCAAAACCCTCGAAGGGCTGGTGAAGATGACCAGCACCTCCAATCAGACGACCGGCCAGATCACCCTGCAGTTCCAGACCGGCACCGATCTCGACACCGCCATGCTGCGGGTCAACAACAAGCTGCAGCAGGTACCGTCGTACCCGCAGAATGCCCTCAAGCCGACGATTTCGACCTCGGCCTTCGGCGGCGCCGAGGGAGCCATCGCCTGGTTCGTGCTGTCGGCGGGTGAAGGCGTCGACATCGAGATCGACAAGCAGCTCGACTTCGTCGACGAAGTCATCAAGCCGGCGCTCGAGCGCGTCCCCGGCGTCGCCACCACCGGCGTGTTCGGCGGTCGCGACCGTGAGCTGCACGTCATCGTCGACCCGCAGGCGCTCGCCACCCGCGGCCTGCGCTTCAGCCAGGTCGGACAGGCGCTCGACGCCGAGAACTCCGACGTCTCGGCGGGTGACTTCGACGAGGGCAAGCGCAGCTACGTGGTGCGCACGGTGGCCAAGTACGCCGACCCCGCGGAGGTCGAGAACGTGGTTCTGGCGTGGCGCGACGGCGCCCCGGTATACGTCAAGGACGTTGCGCGTGTCGAGGTCGGCTTTGCCGACCAGCAGGTGTCGGTGCGCAGCCTGGGGCGCGAGACCATCGCCATCAACGCGAGCCGCCAGCTCGGCTCCAACACCATCAGCGTCATGCAGGGGCTGCGCGAGGCGATCGACGATCTCAACGCCGGCCCGCTGGCCGAACGCGGCCTGCACATGAACGTCGCCTATGCGCAGAGCGATTACATCGAGGGCGCCATCACGCTGGTGCAGCAGAACATCTTCATCGGCGGCGTGCTGGCCATTGCCGTCCTGCTGCTGTTCCTGCGCAGCTTCTCGAGCACCTTCGTCATTGGTCTGGCGATCCCGGTATCGGTGATCGGGACCTTCCTGGCGATGACGCTGCTGGGGCGCAACATCAATGTAGTGAGCCTTGCCGGACTGGCGTTCGCCGTCGGCATGATCGTCGACGCCTCGATCGTCGTGCTGGAGAACATCTACCGCCACCAGCAGATGGGCAAGCGCCGGCGCCAGGCCGCCTACGACGGCGCCAGCGAAGTGTGGGGCGCGGTGCTCGCCTCGGTGCTGACCACCGTGGCGGTGTTCCTGCCGGTGCTGTTCGTGCAGGAGCAGGCGGGTCAGCTGTTCCGCGACATCGCGGTGGCGGTGAGCGCGGCGGTGCTGATCTCGCTGGTGGTGTCGATCACCTTGATTCCGAGCCTCGCGGCGCGCGTCTTGCACGCGGTGGCTTCGCCGGCGCAGAAGCGCCACCCCGACGACGCCGCGGCCCCGCACGCACACGAGGACGACAAATTGCACACGCGCGAGGCCCCGCCGCACGACTGGCGCCACCTGTGGGGCCTGGCGGAATACGGCCGCCGTTTCACCGAGGGCGTCGGCCACGCCGTCTATCAGATGTCGCACTCCGTCGCCCTGCGCGTCGTGCTGGTCACCGCGCTCGCCGGTGGCGCGGTGGTGCTGTCGTATTTGTTGATGCCGGCCACCGAGTACCTACCGGCCGGCAACCAGAACTTCATTCAGGGCATCCTGATCGCGCCGAGCGGCTACAACGTCGCCGAGTACCAGTCGATTGCGCGCACCATCGAGTCGCGCCTGCGGCCGTACTGGGAGGTCGAGCCGGACAGCGCCGAGGCCGCGGCGCTCGATGGCCCGCCGGTGAACGAGTTCTTCTTCGTCGCCGCCGGCACGACCGTGTTCATGGGCGCGTCGGTGCCGCAGGATTACGCCGATGAGGCGTACAACCTGATCCCGGTGATGCAGGGCGCACTCGGCGGCATCCCGGGGACCTTCGCGGTAGTGCAGCAGAGCTCGATCTTCGAGCGCGGGCCGGCGTCGGGCCGCTCGATCGACATCGACATCTCCGGCCCCGACCTCGGCCGCATCCTCGAGCTCGGCGCGCAGGTCTTCGGCGGCGTGATGGCGTCGGTGCCCGGCGCCCAGGCGCAGCCGATCCCCGGACTCGAGCTCGGCAATCCCGAGGTTCGGGTGATCCCCGACCGCGAGCGCGCCGCCGAGGTCGGCTTCACCGCCCAGGAGGTCGGCTTCACGCTCAACGCGCTGATCGACGGCGTCAAGGTGAGCGAGTACCAGTACGAGGGGCGCGCCATCGACGTCATCCTGCGCGGCGACCTGCTCGACGACACGCGCAGCCAGGACATCGCCAACATGACGATCATCACGCCCTCCGGTCGTGGGGTGAGCGTCGGCGACGTGGCGCGCGTGTTCACCACCAGCGGTCCGCAGCAGATCAACCGCATCGAGCGCCAGCGCGCGGTCACCATCCGCGTCACGCCGCCGCCGAACCTGCCGCTGGAGACGGCGATGAACGCCATCGAAGGCAACATCCTCGCTCCGATGCGCGCCTCGGGCGCGTTCGGCCCGGGATACTCGGTCAACCTGTCGGGTTCCGCCGACAAGCTGTCCGAGACGCGCCAGTCGCTGCAGGGCAACTTCATCCTCGCGGTAGTGGTGACCTACCTGCTGATGGCGGCGCTGTTCGAGTCGTTCCTGTACCCGTTCGTCATCCTGTTCTCGGTGCCGTTCGCCGCCGTCGGCGGCTTCCTCGGCCTGTGGGCGGTCAACACGTTCCTGTCGTACCAGGCGCTCGACGTGGTGGCGATGCTCGGCTTCGTCATCCTGGTCGGCATCGTGGTCAACAACGCCATCCTGATCGTCCACCAGACCCTCAA
>JASFRZ010000365.1:0-5315 GCA_050114655.1 Acidobacteriota bacterium | reverse complement strand
GGCCAAGCTGGTGCCGTACTTCAAGCCCGGCAAAGACCTGCGCGATTTGGTCAATTCATAAGGCCCGCTCCCCGGCGGCGGCCGATCCCGATGGAGCTGTGTGATGGAGCGGCTCTGGACGCCGTGGAGATATGAATACGTGAGCAGCGTGGGGAAAGAGCCGGGGTGCGTGCTGTGCGACGCGGTGGCCGGCGGCCCTGATCGGGACGAGGAAAAGCTCGTCCTGCACCGCGCGCGCTTCAACTACGTCATCATCAACAAGTACCCGTACAGCAACGGGCACCTGATGGTGGCGCCTTACGCCCATGTCGCTGACCTGCGCCACGCCGATCCGCAGCAGCTCGCCGAGCTGATGCGGCTGGCGCAGGCTTGTGAGACGATCCTCGGCGAGGCCTACGGGCCGGACGGTTTGAACGTCGGCATGAACATCGGACGCGCCGCCGGCGCCGGGGTGGTCGAGCATCACCACTTGCACATCGTGCCTCGCTGGGTCGGCGACGCGAGCTTCATGAGCGCGACCGCCGACACGCGGGTGATTCCGGAGACCCCCGACGGTACCTTCGCGCGCCTGAGGCCATTGTTCGAGGCGCACTTTTCCTCGCAGGACCCGGAGCAGGATTGATGGATCCGAGACTGAACGACGACGAGAAGGCCTGGCGCGACCGCGCCCGGGAAGCGGCGGCGCCGCTGCGCGCCGCGGCGGCGGCCATCGACGCCGATGACGAAACGCCACGCGAGCTGCTAGCCGCGCTCGGCGGGGCCGGCATGCTGGGCGCATGTGTTGCCGCGCAGCACGGCGGCGGTGGCGGCGGCGCGTTGCATGCCGCGCTGATGTGCGAAGAGCTGGGCGCGGCCGGAGCCGGGACCACCGCGGCCGTCGTGGCTCACATCATGGCGTGTCGCCTGATCGAAACGTGCGGCGGCGACGCGCAGGCCGAGCTGCTCTCGGAGCTTGCCGAGGGTACGAAGATTGCCGCAGTAGTGCTCGACGGCGGCGTCTCGCTGCTCGAGGAGCCTGCGGTTTCGATCGTCGCCTCGCACACCGAAGAGGGCGCCGTGCTCAACGGCGAGGCGCGCAACGTCACCGGGGCGGTGAGCGCGGACCTGCTGGTCGTCCCGGCGATGGATGGCTCCGAATTGATCGTCGCGCTGCTGGAGCGCTCCGCGGGCGGCGTCACGATGGAGCAGACGGGGCGCAAGCTGGGTCTCAACGGCTCCGGCTGCGGCGACGTCACGCTCACCGGCGCCGTAGCGATGGCGCTCGGAGGTGATGGCGTGGCGGCGCTCGATGAGGCGCGCGATCTGGCGCGTGTCGCCGACGCGGCACTGTGCGTCGGCATCGGCCGCGCCGCACAGGAGGCCAGCGCCCGGCACGCCAAGAGCTCCGAAGAGGGGCTCGATCGCTCGCAATCGGTGCAGTGGATGATCGCCGACCAAGCCACCGAGACCGAGGCGGCCCGCCTGCTGACCTGGTACGCGGCCACGCGCGCGGGCACCGCCGAGCTGCGCGAAGCCGGCGCGATGGCGCGCCTGCTGGCGGTCGACGCGGCGGTCGGCGCGACGCGCCGCGCGGTGCAGATCTTCGGCGCGCAGGGCAACCGGGCCTCCGCGGGTGTCGAGCGGTTGTATCGCGACGCCAAGGCGATGGAGGTCCACGACGGAGCCGCGGAGGCGCAGCGCACCGCGGTGGCCAGGGGATTGCTCGCCGACCTCTTCGAAGACGCTTCGGCGAGTTGAGTCGCGCCGGCGCGCGGAGGAGGTAGCGAAATGGACTGGGATCTCACCGAGGATCAGCGCCTGGTGCGCGACACGGTGCGAGACTTCGTCGCCGCCGAGATCGTCCCCGAAGCCCCGAACTGGGACCACGACAAGCGCTTTCCGGAGGACGTGTTCGCGCAGCTCGGCGAGCTCGGCTTGTTCGGCATGACCATTGCCGAGGAGGAGAACGGCGCCGGCCTCGACCTGACGACCTATTGCCTGGTGCTCGAGGAGCTCGGCTACGGTGACGCCTCCACCTGCGTGGCGATCAGCGTGACCAACTCGGTGTACTGCGCGCCACTGCAGAAGTACGGCAACAAGGCGCAGAAGGAGCGCTTCCTGCATCCGTGCGCCGGCGGCAAGTGGCTCGGCGCATTCTGTCTGTCGGAGCCGGAGGTCGGCTCGGACGCCGCCGCGCTCAAGGTGCGCGCCGAGCGCGCCGGCGACGACTATGTCATCAACGGCACCAAGGCGTGGGTGACCAATGGATCGGTGGCCGGCGCTCTGCTGGTGTTCGTGGTCACCGACCCGACGGCCAGGCGTGGTCGAATGAGCGCCTTCGTCGTTCCCAGCGACCACCCCGGCGTGATCATGGTGCACGAAGAGGACAAGATGGGGATCCGCTCGTCGCGCACCAACCAGGTGGCTTTCGATGACTGCCGCGTCCCCGCGGAATGGCGCCTGGGCGAGGAAGGGCAGGGGCTGGAGATCGCCCTCGCCAGCCTCGATGGCGGCCGGGCGGGCATTGCTGCGCAGTCGGTGGGAATCGGGCGCGCCGCGCTCCAGCTTGCGTTGCAGTATGTGCGCGAACGCGAGGCCTTCGGCGGACCGATCGGCCGCTTCGAGGGACTGCAGGCGCAGCTCGCCACGATGGCGGCGCAGATCCGCGCCGGACGGCTGCTGTATCTGCGTGCCGCCACGCTACGCGACGCCGGCGAGCCCGACACCGCGGCGGCGGCAATGGCCAAGCTGTATGCCTCGGAGATGTGCAACCAGGTTGCCTACCAGGCGGTACAGATGCACGGCGGCTACGGCTACGTGCGCGACTACCCGGTGGAGCGACTCTATCGCGATGCACGGGTGACGACGATCTACGAGGGCACCTCGGAGATCCAGCGGTTGGTGATCGCCCGCCAGATGCTGGCCGGCTAGCCCAAGGGCCTCGAAATCGCCGCCCGGCCGGCGTTCCCGAGGCCGCTCACGTAGCCGCGCAGCACGGCGTATGGGATAATTCATTGACTCGCGCTCCGGGCGTGCGCGGCCCCCTTTTTCAGCAATCGTCGACAAACCATGCGGAGAGAGCGCTATGACCGATGACCCGGTCCTGACGCAGCCTCGCGAAACCGAGAGCGCGCCGGGCAGTGAGAACGGCAAAGCACGCTGGCAGAAGGTGACTTACGAGCCGGCGCGCGAGCAACGTCCGGAAAGGGACGTGCCGTTCATCACCGCGTCGAGCCGCCCGGTGCAGGCGCTCTACGCCGCCGAGGACGTCGCGCAGCGTGGCGTGAAGTTCGATCGCGACGTCGGCTACCCGGGTGAGTTTCCCTACACCCGCGGCATCCACCCCACCGGCTACCGTGGCAAGTTGTGGACGATGCGCCAGTTCGCCGGCTTCGGCACCGCGCGCGACTCCAATCAGCGCTACAAGAAGCTGCTCGAGTCCGGGCAGACCGGCCTCTCGGTGGCCTTTCACCACCCGACGCTCGTAGGTCGTGACTCCGACGACCCGATCGCGCGCGGCGAGGTGGGCAAGCAGGGGGTGGCGATCGACTCGCTGGCCGACATGGAAACGCTGTTCGACGAGATCCCGCAGGACGAGGTCACCACCTCGATGACGATCAACCACCCGGCGATCGTTCTGCTGGCGATGTATGTCGCCGCGGCGGAGAACAAGGGCATCGACCGCAAGCTGCTCGCCGGCACGATCCAGAACGACGTGCTCAAGGAGTTCATCGCCCAGAAGACGTTCGTCTTCCCGCCGCGTCCGACGATGCGCATCATGGGTGACATCATCGAGTGGTGCACCGTCGAGCTGCCGCGCTGGAACTGGGTCAGCGTATCCGGCTACCACATTCGAGAGGCAGGCTCGACCGCGGCGCAGGAACTCGCCTTCACGCTGCGCGACGGCATGGAGTACATCCAGGTCGGCCTCGAGCGCGGCCTCGACGTCGATGCCTTCGCGCCGCGCTTGTCATTTTTCTTCAACGCCCACAACGACCTCTTCGAGGAGGTCGCCAAGTACCGAGCGGCGCGCAATCTGTGGGCGCGCTACATGCGCGAGCGTTACGGCGCGAAGTCGCCGCGCTCATGGTGGATGCGCTTCCACACGCAGACTGCGGGATGCACGCTGCTCGACCGTCAGCCGCGCAACAACCTGATGCGCGTGACCATCCAGGCGCTCGCCGCGGTGATGGGCGGCACCCAGTCGCTGCACACCAATGCGCTCGACGAGACCATCGCGCTTCCCACCGAGGAAAACGCAATCCTGGCGCTGCGCACCCAGCAGGTGATCGCCTATGAGAGCGGCGTCTCCAACACCATCGACCCGCTCGGCGGCTCGTATTTCGTGGAGTCGCTGACCGCCGACATGGAACGCGAGGCGGAGGAGATTTTCGCCAAGATCGACGAGCTCGGCGGCATGGTCCCGGCGATCGACAACGGCTATCCGCAGCGCGAGATCCAGGAAGCCGCGTTCCAGTACCAGAAGGAGATCGAGGCCGAGGAGCGCATCATTGTCGGACAGAACGCCTTCACCGACGACATCAGCGAGCCGATCGAATACCTCTACATCGACGATTCGGTCGAGGACGAGCAGATCGAAGCGCTCAACGCGCTGCGTGCCCGCCGCGACGCGGCGGCGGTGGAGCGCACCCTCGAGGGAGTGCGTCGGGCGGCGCAAGGCGACGACAACCTGATGCCTGCCATCCTCGAGGCGGTGCACGTGTACGCCACCGTGGGCGAGATCTGCGGTGCGATGCGCGACGTGTTCGGAGAGTACCAGGAACAGCCGATCTTCTGACGGCTGACGAGCAGCGAGGCGTCAAGTGTCCGAGAAGCACATTCGAGTGTTGGTGGCGAAACCGGGACTGGACGGTCACGATCGTGGTGCCAAGGTCGTGGCGCGCGCGCTGCGTGATGCCGGCATGGAGGTGATCTACGCCGGTCTGCGCCAGACGCCCGAGATGGTGGTGCAGTCGGCCGTGCAGGAGGACGTTGACGTCATCGGCCTCTCGATTCACTCCGGTGCACACAACTACATCGTCGAGCGCGTCGTGGAGCTGCTCAAAGAGCAGGACGCCGAGGACATCATCGTGGTGGTCGGCGGCATCATTCCCGACCGCGACCAGCAGAGACTGCGTGACCTGGGGGTTGCCGCCATCTTTCCACCCGGGACGACGACAACGGAGATCATCGATTTCATTCGCGAGCGAGCCGGAAACCTCGCCGCCTGACAGGAGATGTACGTTGACCGAAGCAATCATCGAACTGACCGCAGACAACTTCGAGACCGAGGTGCTGAACAGCGACAAGCCGGTGCTCGTGGACTTCTGGGCCGA
>JASFRZ010000364.1:0-5316 GCA_050114655.1 Acidobacteriota bacterium | reverse complement strand
GTCTCCACTGCGGGGCAACGTATGAGCGTGAGAGCCATCCTGACCGTCATCATCGCCGCGGGCGTCCTGAGCGCGTGTGCCGCCGAGCCGGCCGCCGAGAGCACCGGCCCCGCCGAGGGGTCCGCACCGTCGGCGGAGCAGCCCGCCGCTCCGCCGAACCTCGAGGGCACCGAGTGGAGGCTGATACAGCTCGGCGAGGAGGAAGTGGCGCCGGAAGGGCCGCAGGGCGAACCGTCGCTGACGCTCGACGCCGCGGCGCAACAGGTCTCCGGCACCGGCGGCTGCAATCGTTTCAGTGGCAGCTACACGCTCGACGGCGCGGCTCTTTCCTTCGGCCCTCTGGCGGGGACGCGGATGATGTGCCCCGAAGGCATGGACCTCGAGCTGGGTTTCCTCGACGCGCTCGCGCGCACGAGGAGCTTCTCTGTGGGAGGCGAGGCTCTCGAGCTCTACGACGACGAAGGCGGGCTGGTGGCGCAACTGGAGAGCGCCAGCTAGGCAAGCTCAGCGCTCGTAGGACTCGCGCCGCGCCGCGTCGCTGAGTGGAATCAGGTAGCACAGCGGTTCCTCGACGATCGCGCTGCGCGCCTCCTCGAGCGAGCGCTCACCCGCGTAGCTGACCGCCGAGCGCAGATGCCCGCGGATGCGCTCGAGAATGTCGACCACACCGCCGCGATACGGTACCTGGATCTCCTGTCCTTCGGGCGGGGTCTCCAGCGCTTCCTCGGCGGTCTCGTCGTCGCTGCCGTACAGCGTCTGGAAGACGGCCTGTGGTGAGGTCATGCCGCGGTAGATCTTCATCTTCTGACCGCTGGCCGGATCCTCGATGAGCGTGCCGGGCGCCTCGTCGGTACCCGACAGCGCCGAGCCCAACATCACCGTCGAGGCGCCGCACGCCAGCGCCAGGAAGATGTCCTTGTCCTGGCGCACACCGCCGTCGGCGATGATCGGCACTTCCTCGCCCACGGCGCACCAGGCCTCGCGCACCGCCTGCAACTGCGGCACACCGGCGGCGGTCTCGATCCGAGTGCGGCAACCGCGCCCCGGACCGATGCCTACCTTGACGGCGTCGGCACCGAGCTCGGCGAGAAAGCGCGCGCCCTCGCCCGTGCCCACGTTGCCGCATACCAGCGCCGCGTCCGAGTGCTCCTTGCGAAACGCCTCGATGGCACGCGCCATTACCTCGGAATGGGCGTGCGCGATATCGATCAGCAGCACGTCGACTCCGGCCTCCACCAGCGCCGCAGCGCGCTCGAGGTAATCGCCGGTGGCGCCGATCGCCGCCCCGACGCGCAGCCGGCCCTTGCTGTCGGTACTGACGTGCGGCCGGTGGTGGTGCAGGATCACGTCCTGCTTGGTGATCAGGCCGCGAATACGATTGTCGGCGTCGACCAGCGGCAGCTTCTCGACGCGGTTCCGGTACAGCAGCTTCTCGGCCTCTTCGAGCGTGATGTCGGCAGGACCGGTGTGCAGCCGCTCGACCGGGGTCATGAACTCCTCGACCCTGCGAGACTCGTCGACATCGAACCACGGCACGTCGCGCGCGGTGAACAGGCCGGCGAGGATGCCGCTGCCGCTGCTCTCCTCGATCAGCGCGCCGAAGCCCTGCTGCTCCATGTGCTCGCGCGCCTCACGCAGGGTGGCGGAGCGCGGCAGGGTGAACGGCTGCTCGACGACGTAACCGTGGCTGCGCTTGACGTCGCGCACCTTGGCGGCCTGTTGCGCGATCGGCATTCCACGGTGGATGAAACCGAGACCCCCTTCGAGGGCCAGCACCTTGGCCATGTTGGCACCGGTCACCGAGTCCATGTTGGCCGAGACCACCGGCAGATGAACCGCGATGTCGCGCGTCAGGCGGGCGCGCAGCGACACCTCGCCGCGCGTCGATACCACACTCTGCTGGGGGCGGAACAGGAAGTCGTCGTAAGTACGCCCGAGAAACTCCGGCTCGATCTTTCTGTACATGGCGTCTTCATCATACTCTCCGACGGATGCATTCCAGCGACCTCGAAGAGCGCCTCCGCGAGCACCTCCCGCGCGCACTGGACATTTCCCTCCCCCCGCACGCCGGGCCGATCACCGTGCATCCGGTGCTCAACTACGGCGGCTTCGTCAATCGCTCCTTTCGCGTCGTCGCCGGCCGTACCACGTACCACGTCAAGCTCACCGCCGAACCGCACGCACTACGCGGCCTCGAACGCTGGCGCGCGCTCGCCGACCGGCTGGCAGAGCGCTACCGCGCCCCGGCGATGCTCGCCTGGATCGATCTGCCCGCCTCACCGTTTGCAGGGCCGGTGTTCGAGTGGATCGACGGCAGTCGGCCCGAAGCGCTGCGCGGTGCCGTCCGCCGCGACGCCGTCGCGATGGCCCGCCGCTTGCACGACGATGCCGAGACGCGCGACGAGCTGACGCGGCTCGGCGATGTCGCGCAATCCTGCGCCGAAGCGTACCGGAGCACCTATCACGATCGCTTCATCGAGGACATGAAGCAGGTACGCGCCGAGCCACCGTCGTTCGTCGGCGCGGACCTGGCGGGTCGGCTCGACGCCGAGATCGCTGCGCTCGCCGCTCAGGTAACCGACTCGGCGGCGTTCGCCGCTCCCGCCGATGCCCCATCGCACCGCGACCTCTGGCTCGACAACCTGATGGTGGCCGCCGACGGCACGCTCAAGGTGCTCGACTGGGACGAGCTCGGCCTGGGCGACCCGATGATGGATTGGGCGATGCTGTTCGGTCCTGACCGCCGGCGCGTGCGGCCAGTGGACCCGGATGAGATCGGGGACCTCGGCTTCGACGCCGGGCAGCGCGAGCGCCTCCGCATATACGCCCGCGCCTCCCTGCTGGACTGGGTCATCGACCCCCTGGCCGATTGGATCGAAGCCGCCAACGAGCCGCGCCACGGCGCCGCGGTACGCGACAACAACCGCCGCGTGCACGACAGCGCGCTGTCGCTGTATCGGGAGCGTTACGCGCCATGAACTCGCCTCCGATCATCATCGGCGCCGGGCCGGCGGGGCTCGCCGTCGCCGCCTGCCTGCAGCAGGCCGGCATCGACAGCATCGTCCTGGAGCAGGCAGATCGCGTCGGCTCTTCCTGGCACCGGCACTACGAGCGATTGCACCTGCACACCGACAAGACGCGCTCGGCGCTGCCGTCGCTGCCCTTTCCGGCGGATTGCCCGCGCTATCCGTCGCGCACGCAGGTGATCGACTATTTCGAGCGCTACGCGCAACACTTCGGCATCGAGCCGCGATTCGGCCGGAAAGTCGTCGGCGCGCGCCGCACCGATGATCGCTGGGTGGTCGAAACGAATCAGGATCGCTTCGAAACGGCGCACCTGGTGGTCGCCACCGGCCACAACGCCGCGCCCCACGTTCCGGAGTGGTCGGACCGGGAACGCTTCAACGGCACCGTGATGCACAGCAGCGAGTACCGCAACGGCGCCCCGTTTTCCGGCCGCGACGTCCTGGTGGTCGGCTTCGGCAACTCCGGCGGCGAGATCGCCATCGACCTGCACGAGCACGGTTCGCGGCCGGCGCTCGCCGTGCGCAGCGCGGTGAACGTGATCCCCCGCGAGCTGTTCGGCGTCCCCATCCTGGCGGTGGGCAAGCTACAGCGCCTGCTGCCGCCGCGCCTGGCGGACGCGCTCAACGCGCCCCTGCTGCGCTTCGTGATCGGTGACCTCAGGCGCTACGGGCTGCGCAAGCTCCCCTACGGACCCGCCACGCAAGTTCGAATCCACCACCGCATCCCGCTCATCGACGTCGGCACGCTCGAGCTCATCGAGCAGGGCGCGATCGTCGTTCGCCCGGGGATCGAGCGCTTCACCGCCGACGGCGTGGCCTTCACCGACGGCCGCGAGCAGAGTTTCGCCGCGGTGATCCTCGCCACCGGTTACCGCCCGCGGGTGACCGCATTCCTCCAGGACGCCGGCGATGCGCTCGACGATCAGGGAGCACCGCGCACAAGCGGCGGCCCGACCGCCGTTCCCGGCCTCTACTTCTGCGGCTTCTACGTGTCCCCCAACGGCATGCTGGGCGAGATCGCCGGCGAGGCGCAGCGCATCAGCGCCGTCATCGCGCGACGGTAGGGCGATATCGGAGCATCCTGGCTCGCGCGCCACGCCACCGCTGGCGTGGCCGCGGAACCGCCGTCAGACACCGGCGGAATCCGACGCCGCCCCCTGCGGCTCGTCGGGCGCCGGTATGGTCATGCCGCGGGCGAAGCGCCAGACGCCGTCTTCGCCGCGGCGCAGCACCGAGAAGGCGCGCTGGCGACGAACGACGCTCTCGCCGCCGTTGCGCGGCGTCAGCCGGTTGATCTCGGTGCCACGGGCAACGGCAAGGCCGCCGGACACCATGAGCTCGTCGCAGGCAAACTCCTGATCGAGCGTCCACTCCTCGAGGAGCGGCGCCATGGCGGCGCGCAGGGTGTCGCGCCCGCGCAGCGCCGGCTGCGAATGGGTCCAGAACTCGGCGTCCTCCGCCACCAGACCGGCGATGGCGTCGAGGTCGCCCTTTTCCACTGACGCGCGCCAGAGATCGAAGGTCCGCAACAGGGGTGCGAGCGGTTGATCATCGAGCTTCGTCACGACGCTGCATTCCATGTCAGATGAAGGCCTCCAGCAGGCGCGCCCGCAACGCCGCGGTGGGCAATTGTTCATCGCCCATCGCGACGCGCACGCACACGCCGAGCAGTGCGGAGCGGAACAGTGCGGCGTCGGTTTGCGGATCCGTCGCGCCGAGATCGACGAACAAGCGGTGAACCTGGCCGAGATAGAGATCGAGCGGCTCCCGCAGCTTCTCGAGGGTGTCCTCGACGAGCCCTGCCGGCGCCTGCAGGATCAGGCTCAGGTACAGGCGAAACGCGGCAGGCTCCTCCCGCACGTAGGCTACGAGGCCGTCGATCAGCGACTCCAGTCGCCGTGCGGGGTCGGCAGTTCGCTCGATCTGACCGGTGAGCTTCAGCAGGGTCTCGAGATGCTCGCGCAAGGCGGCCTCGAGGAGCGCCTCTTTGCTGTCGAAGTAGTGGTAGGCCAGCCCCTTGGAGACGCCGCAATGGTGCGCGATCTGCGCCATCGACGTGGCGGCGTAGCCGCGCTCGGCGAACACCTGCAGCGATCCTGCGAGGAGCTTTGCCCGGCTGGCGCGCCGCATGAGCGTGCTGGCTTGCGCGTTTCGGGGTGACATGGCCGCCATTTAATCATTGACCAATCAGTCAGTCAATGATCCTACGCGCCACGATCTCCGCCCGGAGCGGCCCGAGCAATGAGAGCGGGCCCTCGGGGTCAGTCGTTTCCGCCGAGCGCGCGCCGCA
>JASFRZ010000363.1:0-5319 GCA_050114655.1 Acidobacteriota bacterium | reverse complement strand
TCCAAGGCACCGCCGGCGCGCTTGCGGACAGCAGACGCTCTCCCTCGGGCGAGTAGATGTCGACCGGCAGGCGATCCGGCGGCGCCGGCGTGAACTGAGCGTAGAGAAAGACCCACAGGCGGCCGCGGCCGTCGACCTCGAGCCGCTGGATCATCGGGAAATGCCGCGGGCGCCAGTCGTCGAACTGCGCCGCTGTCGCTTTCCCGCCCCGCTCGCGGGAGCCCTGGAACATGCTCTCGACATACGACTCCGGGAACGGTCTCTTGGCGATGCCGACCCGCAGCGCCCAGCGGGCTGCGCCCGTACCATCAAGCGCCAGCACCTGGTACTCGTCTCCGTTGGTCAGGTACGCGCGGCCGTCGTTGCCTGCTGCAAGCCCCGGCGCTGGCGCCGGGAGCACGTACCCCGCCGGTACCGAGGGGTCTTCGACATCCGCGCGACGCATGATCGTTGACCGACGACCGCGGTCGACGTAACGGTGCATGACCGCACCGGCGGCGGAGAGGCGCACGACGCCGACCCGTGCCTGCGGGACCTGGTCGGTATCGAATGCGAGGAGAAAGGAGCCGTTGGCCAGCGCCGCGAACCTCTCGATCGACAGTCCGCGCGGCTCGGCGGACCTGTCCTCGGCGAGCTCACCGCCGAGCGTCCACTCGCTCACCCGATGGTTGAGGTTGTCGACGATCCAGACTCGATCGCCGCGCAGCGCCATCGCCTGAGGCTGCCTGAACTCTCCCGGGCCCTGCCCTTCGCGTCCGAACGAGCGCAGGAACTGTCCGTCGGCGTCGAACACCTGCACACGGTGGTTGCCTGCATCGAGCACGTAGATGTTCTCCTCGACATCGATCGCCACATCGCTCGCCCGGTAGAAGAGGTACTCGGGCTCAGAGGAGCCGGGTCCAATGGCCAGATCTTCGGTGAAATCGATGGAGGCAGAGCTCGCCGCCGCTACGGTCGGGGCGTACTCGATCACACGCGTGCCCTCAGGCACCGGGATCGTCCACGCCGGGCCCTGTAGTGCGGGTGCCCCGTTCGCCAACGCCGAGAGGAACACCAGCGTCACCATGATCAATGCACGCCGCTCGATCAAGGAAAGGACTCGTCGTCGAGCAGATCGTTTGGTGCCATCGGAACAAAGGGCTGAGGACGGAAGTGCTTGCCGCGGAAACCATAACTCCGCGGCGGGGCCCGGTTCCAGTGACGGAGGCACGAGGTTGCGTGGAACCCAGGCCGCCGCTCTACGATCCGTCGCGGGACCTCCGCGGACCTGCAGGACGCGATCGTCGAGGCCCTGGAGAACGGCAAGAACATCCTTCTGAACATCGGCGGCGACTGGTGCGGCGGGTGTTACCCAATGGACCAGTACATCAAGGACAGCGGGCGCAGGGAGCGCGCGGTCAGGCCACCGGGTCGACGGTTTCCAGGAACGGGAAGCGGTGGAAATCCGCGTCCCGCGTGTAGATGCGCTTGATTCCATGCTCGCGCATCAAGGTGGCGGTGTGGGCATCGTGAATCAGATTGCCGCTCAGGTGGGGCAGGTCGCGGACGACCGACGCCAGTACCTCGGCGTGTCGATCGGTGGGCACGAGTAGTCGCAGCCCCGGCGCCGCGAGGACCGCGGTGACAAAAGCGAGGGCGTGCTCGAGATCCCACGGGCGCTCGAAAACCCGCGGATGGGTGCTGACGCGGAGGAACTCGTAGACGATGCCCCAGGTCAGGTACCAGGCCGCCGGCTGGGCGCGGCAGTCCTCGAGCAGCGTGCGGCAACGAGAGTGGAACTGAGAGCTTTCGTCCGCGGCGTACACCAGCACGTTGGTATCGAGGACGAACATCAGCGCCCTTCCATCGCCTGGTACAGCGCGTCGCGGTCGGCGATGTCGACGCGATGGCCGCCACTTTCGAAGCTCGGCAGGGGCGGCAGCTCCACGCTTCCCGCCCCGTGGGGAGACTCGAGCAACAGGCGCAGCGCCGTTTCGACGAGCTCGGACATGGTACGCCCCTGGCGAGCCGCCTCCTCCTTGAGGCGCGTCATGACGTTGTCGTCGATATTCAGCGTAGTCTTCATATGGAAAACCATACGCTTCATATGGCTATCCTTTCAAGTCACAACAGGCCCCGCTCCCGCAGGCTGGCGTAGCCCTCTACCCCGACGATCAGGTGGTCGAGGACCTTGATGCCGAGCAACTGGCCGGCATCGACCAGCTGGCGGGTGATCTGGATGTCCTCGCGGCTCGGCGCGGGGTCGCCGGAGGGGTGGTTGTGGTAGAGGATCAGCGCCGGCGCGCCGGCCAGCAGGGCGCGGCGGAAGACCTCGCGCGGGCGCACCACCGAGGCCGACCAGCCGCCCTGCGACAGGACGTCGTCGGCGAGCAGGCGGTTGCGGGCGTCGAGCAGCAGCACGCCGAAACTCTCCGACTGGGCGTCGGCGAGGCGCGTGCCCAGGTAGGTTGCCATCTGCTGCGGGTGGCGCACCGGTTGGCCGCGGCGCGGCGGGCGCATGCGCACCCGGCGGCCGATCTCGAACACCGCCGCCAGCCGGGCACCGAGGGCCTCCCCGATACCCGGCTCGGTGCGCCACTCGGCGAGGGTGCGCGACGCCAGCTTGCGCAGGCCGCCGGCGTCGGCGGTGAGGCGGCGCGCGAGATCGAGCGCGGAGGCGCCCTGGTTGCCGCAACCCAGCACCAGCGCCAGCAACTCGGTATCGGCGAGCGCCCCCACACCGAGCTCGACGAGCCGCTCGCGCGGACGCTCCTCTCTTGGCAAGCCCTTTATCTGCAACGATTACAACCCTTGCGGCGGTCACCGCGGCGCTTGGTACGATGGAAGCTCCTGTCCCCTGTGGACGGCCACGGGGGGGTGGATTCGGGGTGATCGGAGAGGCAGCTCGGCAGGCGGGCGATTGTCGGGCCCGAAAGTGCTGAAAATGGCGGGAAACGGCCGAAATCGACCGGAATCCCTCGACTTTCGGGGTTCCCGGGGCGTCCTAGTTTCTGTTGGAGGCACTCCCCTTTGAGCCCTGTCAACGCAGGAAGCGTCCATTGGCTGAAGCCAACATGGCACTTTCCGACGAGCAGCTCGTTGCCCTGACGGTCAAGGGCGATGTGACGGCGTTCAACGAGATCGTCGCTCGTTGGGAGGGTCGACTGTACAACTTCGTGTATCGCTATCTCGGCGATCCCGAGGAGGCAAAAGACATCACCCAGGAGTCGTTCGTGCGGGCGTACTCGCACCTCGACGGATTCCGTGGGCAGTCGAAGTTCTCGTCATGGCTTTACCAGATTGCTTTGAACCTGTGCCGCAGCAAGTTGCGTCGCCACAAGGCCCATCCGACCGTGTCGATCGACGACAAGGAGGAGGACAACAGCGCGTGGACGCTTCCCGACGAGCGCGACACGCCCGACGAGCACACGCTCGCGCGGGAACGAGCACTCGCCGTGCGTGAGGCGCTGGCGCAGCTGCCGGAGGCGCAGCGAACCGTGATCATCTTGAAGGAATACAACGGACTAAAGTTCCGGGAGATCGCCGAGATCCTCGATACTCCCGAAAGCACCGTGAAATCACGCCTGTACCACGGCCTGGAGAGTCTTGCCCAGGCCCTGGGTCACCTGCAGGCCGGAGGGATTCAGTCATGAGCATGCGCTGCGAAGATGTGCGCCCGCTGCTGGCCGAGCTCGTGTACGAGGAGGTGGATCCCGGGGTGGCGGAGAAGCTCCGCGAGCACCTCGGCACCTGCCTCTCGTGTCGTCGCCACCAGATGGCCTTCGAGGCCGTGCGCCGGGACCTGCAGGAATGGCAACCCACCGAACAGCCCCCCTCGCATGCCATGACGTTCATCGCCCCTGCACGGCGCGCCGGTACGCCGATCTGGCACAGCCGCGCGTTCCAGGGGCTGGCCGCCGCCGCCGGCTTCGCCTTTGTCGCCGTGCTGACCGCTGCGGCCGTCAACCTGCAGGTGCAGTCGGGGCCCGGCGGATGGGCGCTGTCGACCAGCTTCGGAGCCTCGGGCGGCTTCGAGGAGCCCGAGCCGCCGCTGGTGGCGCTAGAGCAGATTCCCGAGCTCGACACATGGTTCGACGCCCGGCTCGACCAGACGCTCGACACGCAGCTGCAGAACCGCGGGGTGGTGACCCTCGCCAGCCTGCCGCATCAGCAGTTCTTCACCGACGGGCAGGTAGCGGAGCTCAACCGCCGCATCGGCGGTGTGCTCGATGAGCGCTTCACCGAGCGTGACGATCAGCTCGGCGATCGACTCAACAACGAGTTCGACAACTGGCGTTACTACGTTGACTCCAGCATGGAGATGCAGTCGAGCCAGTTCTTCTACTCGATGGTCGACCTGGTCGACCAGCTCGAAGCCAAGCACAACGACCAGATCTTCGAGCTGACGACCCACTACGCCGGCTTGTACGCCGAAACCGACCGCAAGCTGACCGATACCAACTTCCGCATCGACAATCTGATGTCCATCGCTGCGCCGACGCGCGGCCCGGAGCAATAAATCCATGCACGCACGCACATCGCGCATTCCGTCCTGCGATGCCATCCCCACCCGGGGGCGACGACGAGCGCGCGTGGCCCTGTCGCTGGCAGCGACGGTGTTGCTGTTACCGCTGCCGGCGCTGGCGCAAGAGGAAGTGCGCGCCCGTGACCTCAGCATCATCGAGGACGTCCTGGTGGAGACCATCCAGGACGCCATCCAGGCCACTGTTCGCGCGGTCAATACCGAGAACCTCGCGACGCAGGAGCGCGCGCGGGAGAACAACGAGGACATCCCGCTGCGCTACGTCTTCCGCAGCGGCAGCCAGACGCTGGCACGCGGCATGTTCCTGGACGACTACGGCGCCATCTTCACCGTGCAGGTACCGAGCATGGCCTACGCCAACTCGGCGTTCTTCACCCTCGGCAGCATCGCTGCCGGGCAGCCCGGCGCCCCAACCTCGATGCAGTCGATGATCGCCAACGCCGGCGCGCTCGGCGAGGAGCTGCAGCTGCGCGCCCAGATGAACCGTATGGACGCCGAGATCACCGGTTTGCGCCAGCGCCTCGAGGCCGAGGTGGCACGCAATGGCGAAAATTCGGAGTCGGCGCAGACGTTGCGCGCCTCGCTGATCTCATGGGAGCAGGCCGCCGACGAGACACAGCGGGCCTACAGTGACTACGTGGCGCGCCGCGAGCGCGACACCGACAGCCGTCAGCAAGCCGTTTCCAGCAACCGTCCCGGTGCCGCCGAAACAACGCCGGAAGAGATGGGTGTGCGCTTTCGTCCGCCCACCGCCGCGGAGCTCGCCGACGCCGAGGCTCTGGCACAGAAGCAGCGCA
>JASFRZ010000362.1:0-5368 GCA_050114655.1 Acidobacteriota bacterium | reverse complement strand
TTCCGCCGCCTCCTGCTCGGCCTCGGCCAGCTCGACCGCTTCCGGTTCCGCGGTCTCGAGCTCGGCCTCCTCCAGTTCGATCGCCTCGGCTTCGACCTCTTCGAGCTCGATTGCGTCCGCCTCGACCTCCGCGAGCTCCTCCTCCACCTCGGCCTCATACAGCTCGGCCTCTTCAGGCTCCGCCGCTTCGACCTCGAGATCCTGCGGCGCGGCTGCTTCTAGCTCCTCCGCCGCCTCCGCAAGGTTGACTGACTCCGGTTCCGGCTCCGGCGCGGCCTCCAACTCGTCGGGCGCGTCGGGTTCCGCGACTTCATCACGCCTTCCGAGCCACTTCGACAGCCTCTCGCTAAAACTGCCGCGACTCGGTGCTGGCGAGGGCTCCGCAATCTCCGGCCCGGGCTCCGACGCTTCCAGTGCTTCCGGCTCGGCTTCGGCTGCCTCTGCTACGAGCTCTTCCGGCTCAACAACCTCCGGCTCCGGCTCCGCCACTTCCACCGCTTCCGGCTCGGCCTCTGCCGCCTCCGCCACCAACTCCTCCGCCTCCGCAACCTCCGGCTCCGCCACTTCCACCGCTTCCGACTCGGCTTCCGCCACCTCCGCCAAGAGATCCTCAGGCTCCGCAACCTCCGGCTTCGGCTCTGCCACTTCCACCGCTTCCGGCTCGGCCTCCGCAACTTCCAGCGCTTCCGGCTCGGCTTCGGTGAGCTCGGCAACCTCCGCTACCAGCTCCTCCGGCTCCGCAACCTCCGGCTCCGGCTCCGCCACTTCCACCGCTTCCGACTCGGCCTCCGCCGCCTCCGCAACCAACTCCTCCGCCTCCGCAACCTCCGGCTCGGGCTCCGCCACTTCCACCGCTTCCGGCTCGGCAACCTCCGGCTCGACCTCCGCTACCTCCGCTACCAGCTCCTCAGGCTCCGCAACCTCCGGCTCGGGCTCGGCCACTTCCACCGCTTCCGGCTCGGCCTCCGCCGCCTCTGCGATCAGCTCCTCCGCCTCGACAATCTCCGGCTCCGGCTCTGCCACTTCCGCCGTTTCCGGCTCGACCTCCGCCACCTCCGCTACGAGCTCCTCCGGCTCGGTAACCTCCGGCTCCGGCTCTGCCACTTCCAGCGCTTCCGGCTCGGCCTCCGCCGCCTCCGCTACCAACTGCTCCGACTCGGCAACCTCCGGCTCGGCCTCCGCAACTTCCAGCGCTTCCGGCTCGGCTTCGACGGGCTCGGCGACGTCCTCCGACGTCGAGCCTCCCCACCTGGACAGGGTGCGTCTCAGCCAACCCTTCGGTTCCGACTCCTCCGACTCGAGTCCGGCCACATCGACCGCCTCCGCGCCGGGCTGCTCCACTTCGAAAGCTTCCGGTTCCGCAACCTCCTCGAGGGCGAACGCTTCCGGTTCCGCGGCCTCTGGCTCAGCCCCCTCCGGAACGAGCGCTTCCGGCGCAGCCTCCTCCGGAACGAACGCTTCCGGTACAGCCTCCTCCGGAACAAGCGCTTCCGGTTCCGCCGACTCCTGCTCGGCTTCCTCCACGTCAAATGCCGGGGGTGGCGCGGCTGGTGGCTGCGGCTCGGCGACTGTCGGTTCGGGCGCGGCGTAGACCGGGGGAGCCTCGGTCGCCTGCGGGTCGGTTTCCACCAGATCCGCGGCCACGGGTTGCGCCGTCTGTTGCTGCGCAGGAACGGGATCGACGGCGGGGGGCGTCTGCATCTCCGTCTCGGACGCCATGAGGTCGGAGATCGTCCGTTGAACGGGCTGCGGCTCGGGCTCGACCGTGTCGGATACCGACACGGCCGCTGCCGTCGGGGCCTCCTCTACCACCGGCGGCGAGGGCTCTACCTGCGCGGTCACCTCGGGCTCGGGCGGTTCCTCTTCCGTCGGTACCAGGTCGGCGATCTTACGGCGGGTGCCCGTCGGCGCCGCCTTCAATGGGCCGATCTTCAGATGCGCGGCCGACGTATCTACCCCCTGGTCCTCGTCCTCGACGGGAGGGCCGGGATGGGTCGGCGTCTGCGCTCCGTGTTCCTCGTCTGCCATCGTCTAGCGTGCTGTGGGGACCGGGCAGCCGTTTACTGGCGTGCAGCCGGATCTTATGGAGTATCAGGAGAACGACAAAAATTGTAGGCGGGACGCGAGCTCAACTCACCCTCTTTCCGAAGGTGCGCTATTCTCCAGGTTCTCAGCTTGCCCGCCACCGCAGTGTCTTGCCATGCCCCGTACCCCCCTTTCCTTCTCGTGTTGCGCTCTGCTCGTGGCCGCTTTCGCCTCCGCGGGCTGCAACGTGCCCCCGGCACGCTCGCCCTGGCCGTCGTTCCGCGGGCCACAGGCGTCGGGGATCGCCGACGGCCAGAACCCGCCGCTCGAGTGGGATGCACGCTCGGGGCACAACGTGCAGTGGAAGGTGGAAATCCCCGGGCTGGGTCACTCCAGCCCCGTGGTATGGGGGGACCGCGTCTTCCTGACCACGGCGATCAGCGACGATCCTGATTTCATCTTCCGCACCGGCATGGACCCGGCGATCGATCGCCGCACGGATCGCTCCCGGCAGCTCTGGCGCCTCTACGCGTTCGACCGACACAGCGGCGAGGAGGTATGGATGCGCGAGCCGCTCAGCGGCCTGCCGAGCGTCTGGCGTCACCCCAAGAACAGCTACGCCACGGCGACGCCCGCAACCGACGGTGAGCACGTCGTCGTGCTGCTGTCGACCGGCAACCTGTACGGCTATGACTTCGACGGCGAGCCGCTGTGGTCGGTCGACCTCGGCCCGATCAATGCGGGCGCCTCGTACGACGCCACTTACTCGTTCGGCGCGGCGAGCTCGCCGATCATCTGGCAGGAGCTGGCGATCGTGCAGGTCGATCAGCAGGAGAGTTCGTTCATCGCCGCCTTCGATGTCGATACCGGCGAGGAGGTGTGGCGCACCGAGCGCGACATCATCTCGTCGTTCTCGACACCGACGATCCACGTCGGCGCGGAACGTGTCGAGCTGGTTGCCAACGGCGCCGAGTCGATGCGCGGCTACGATCCGCGTACCGGTGAGGAGCTCTGGCGGCTGTCGTCGCGCCCGGTGGACAGGCCATCCCCGCCCTCGGAACCCTGGTTGTGGGCGACCATCGCCACGCCTGTGAGCTATGAAGATCTGGTGTACGTCTACACGGTTTACAGGCGCGACCATCCCCTGTTCGCCATCCGCGAGGGCGCGAACGGCGACATCTCGCTGCGCTCCAACGAAAGCTCGAACGCTCATGTCGCCTGGCGCCTGCGTCGCGACGGCCCGTTCCTCAGCACCCCGCTGGCCTATCGCGGGCTGCTGTACATCGTCTCGCCTACGGGCATCCTGAACGTCTTCGACGTCGATTCGGGCGAGCGGGTGTACCGTCGCCGCATCGGGGATCGCGGCGGCGCCTACAGCTCCTCGCCGGTCGCCGCCGACGGGCGCATCTATGTGGCGGGCGAGGACGGAGACGTCTTCGTACTCGCCGCCGGCCCTGAGTACGAGTTGCTGGCCACCAACAGTATGAACGAGGTCTGCCTGGCAACGCCGGCGATCTCTGAAGGACAGATCTTCATCCGCACGCGGCGTCATCTGTTCGCGCTCCGGGGTCAGCCGGTAACTCCTGACCCGTAAGAGCGTTTCCGAAAAAAGGGGATGCGGCGCCGCGACAAGCAGGCGCGTCGTGCACTATCGTTGCGGCCCATGAGCGCCGCCGACGGTGTGCAAGACGAGGGCTTGGTCCGCGCGATCGGGCCCGTCGCCCTGGCGCTGGCAATCATCAACACCGTGGTGGGCGGCGGCATCTTCGTGCTGCCGGGGCTAGTGGCGGTCGAGCTCGGCTCGGCGGCGATCATCGCCTACCTGATCTGTGCCGTCGTCGTCGCGCTGGTCTTCCTGTGTTTCGCCGAGATCGGCAGCCGGGTGAGTCGCAGCGGCGGCGCGTACGCGTACATCGAGGAGGCCTTCGGTCCCTTCGCGGGGTTCGTGGCGGCGATGCTGTTCTGGTTCGGCTGGTGCGCCCTGTCGGACGCGGCGATCGCGGTGGCAATGGTCGAGACGCTGGCGCTCGCCTTTCCGCTGCTCGGCGATCCCGTGGCCCGTGCCCTGTTCATCGTCGCCGTGCTGACTGTGCTGGCGCTGGTCAACATCCGCGGGGTGCGAACCGGGGTGCGGCTGGTGATCTTCAACACCGTCGCCAAGCTCGTGCCGCTGCTCCTGCTGCTGGTCGCCGGGTTGTTCGCCGTCAGTGCCGACAACCTGGCGATCGGCGCCTGGCCGTCGCTGCACAACATCGGGGGCGCGGCGATCATCCTCTTCTTTGCCTTCGCCGGCGCCGAGTCGCCGCTCGCCGCCAGCGGGGAGATCGACAACCCGTCACGCACCGTTCCGCTCGGTCTGCTGGCGGGGCTCGGTGGCATCCTGGTGCTGTATGTAGGTCTGCAAACCGTGGCGCAGGGGGTGCTCGGCGCCGGCCTGGCGTTCAATACCGATGCGCCCCTGGCTGCGGCCGCGACCAAGGTGTTCGGCCTGTGGGGCGCCACCATGCTGCTCATCGGCGGGGTGGTCTCGATCTGGGGCACGCTCAGCGGCGACCTGCTGAGCGTGCCGCGGGTGGTGTTCGCCTCGGCACGCGACGAGAACCTGCCACGCTTCCTGGCGCGCGTGCACCCACGCTATCGGACGCCGTATACGGCGGTGACCTTCTACGCCGTGGTGGTGGGAGGCTTCGCGCTGTCCGGCACGTTCAAGCCGCTCGCAGTGGTGGCGTCGGGGTCGGTACTGGTGCTGTACGGCGGCGTCAGTCTCGCCGTGCTGGAGTTCCGCCGCCGTGACGGTAAACCCGGCCCCGGCGAGCTTGCGCTGCCCTTCGGTCGCGCAATCCCGATTGCCAGTTGTCTGGTGGTCGGTTGGCTGCTGTGGCAGATGAGCGGGTCCGAGATGCTCGGGCTCGTCGCGCTGATCGGCGCATCTATCGCCTTGTACGGGCTGCGCTCGGCGTTGGCCGGCCCGCGCTCGAGGCCACGCTGATCAGCGAAGGTAGGCGGTTGAGCGGCGGACGCCTTCCTTGTGCGGATTGAATTGCCAGTTGTAGGTGACACCGAGGAACTCGATCGGCACGATGTAGCTCGCGTCGATCTCGTAGCGCGGCCCGCTCTTTTTCACCACAATCTGCTCGGCGGACATGCGCAGGCCGAGCGCCTCGGCCTGTGCCACCAGGCGCCGGTGCACCATGCCGGCGGCCTCGTTGGCCGGGCCGTAGAGCACCTCGGTATCCATCGCCTGGGAGAACTGGAACGACGAGATCACCACCGGGATCGTCACCGCAGCAACGTACGCGATGGCGACCAACACGACGAGCGCGAACAGCTTGCCAAGGATGGG
>JASFRZ010000361.1:0-5376 GCA_050114655.1 Acidobacteriota bacterium | reverse complement strand
TCGCTATCGGGAACAGTTCGCCCACGTACTGGTCGACGAGTATCAGGACACGAACATCGTCCAGGCGGAGATCGTCGAGGGCCTCGCCGGAGGAAGTCAGGCCGGCAATCTGATGGTGGTGGGCGACGACTCGCAGAGCATCTACGCCTTCCGCGGCGCCAACTACGACAACATCCTGCGCTTCCCGGAGCGCAACCCGGGCACCGAGGTCTTCAAGCTCGAGACCAACTACCGCAGCACGCCACAGATACTCGCCCTCACCAACGCCAGCATCCGGGGCAACACCGACCAGTACGACAAGACGCTGCGCGCCCGGCGCGGGGAGGGCATGCTGCCCGCACTGGTACCCGGCAGCTACCCGGAGCAGGAGGCGGCCTTCGTCGCGGAACGCATCCTGCAGCTCCGCGACGAAGGCGTCGAGTTGAGCGACATCGCAGTGCTGTACCGTGCGCACGCTCACCGCCTGTCGGTGGAGACGACGCTGCTGCGCTACGACATCCCTTACGAGGTGCGCGGCGGTCTACGTTTCTTCGAGCAAGCTCATATCAAGGATGTCGTGGCGCACCTGCGCATTCTCGAGAACCCACGCGACGAGGTCGCCTTTCGACGGGTAATGCTGCTGCAGCCGGGGATCGGCAACGTCACCGCCGAGCGTGTCTGGCGCACCGCCGGCGAGAGTGCCGCCGGCGCTGCCGAGCTGGTGGCGCGATTGCGGAGCACGGAGGTGAGGAATGTGTTGTCGGCCAAGGCACGCCCGGCATGGGATGGCTTCGTCGACACGATGGGCGCGGCGCTCGAGGCACAATCGGACCCCGAGGTCGCCATCCGCAGCGTTCTGGAGGCCTGCTACGAAGACTACGCCGTGGCCAAGTTCGACAACGCCGAATCGCGCATCGAAGATCTACAACAACTCGCCGTGTTCGCCGCACAGTACGACTCTGTACACGCGCTGCTCGAGGAGCTCCTGCTGCTCGGTGAGCTCTACGGGCAGGAAGTCGCCGGCGGCGCGGGCGGGGACGACGGAGACTCTTCGGTCGTGCTGTCGACGATCCACCAGGCCAAAGGGCTGGAGTGGCACGCCGTGTTCCTGATCCACCTTATCGAGGGCTTTTTCCCCAGCCCGCGGGCGCTCGATGAGACCGGAGGAGAGGAAGAGGAGCGCCGCATTTTCTACGTGGCCATGACCCGAGCCCGCGATGAGCTATATCTGAGCTACCCGATAATCCGCCCCGGAGGATATGGGGCTTCCGTGGTACAGCAACCTTCGCGCTTCCTGCAGGAGCTTCCCGAGCAGCTCTACGAGACCTGGCAACTGGAAGAGGAACCTATCGAGGGCCTCGCGGCGACCGACCCTGCAGGGCGCTACGACCGTCCCTCTGCGGCGCCGGAGTACGACCCCAACGTCGACCCCGTGTGGGATGACGATGAGCCCATCGTGGAGCCGTGGGACGACGATTGACCGTCATCTGCGGTAACCTCCGCGCCGCGCGGCTTCATGGATAGGCGACGTTTTGACCGCTCGCGTAATGAATTGCTAGCATTGGCTGCCGTGAGGCCCTGACTCGCAGCCTGACCAGCCCACAGGAGAGCTCCGGTGCGTCCCTCGAGAGTCGTCATCAGTGCGCTATGCGCCACCCTGATACCGGTCGCGCTCGCCCTGGCCGCCCCTTCCAGCGCCGCGCTCGCGCTGCAGAAGGACCCCATCGAGTTGCGCAATCCCTATTTCGATTGGGTCGACGTGATTGAAGACGGCGCGACCTACGAATGGAGCGTCGACGTGACCAACAACACGTCGAGCGCGGTGCGCCTACAGATCATCCTCGACCTCCTCGACGACGACGACCGCCCGATCAACCGCGACGAGCAGAACAACCCTTACGACGCAGTGATCATCACCGTGGAGGCAGGCCAAACCGTTGCGGTGGAGCAGCAGGGGGTCATCGCTTACGACAAGGCAGCGCAGGTCGTCACCTACCGCCATCGTCACCGGGTGATTCAGTGAAGCGTTGGACGCGTCCGCTTGCGGCGGGCGCTGCCGTCGCGGTTGCGCTGCTGGCCGCAACGGTCGTGACGCCGGCGCCCCAGGAGCAGTTCGACGTCATCATCAGTGGCGGCTCCGTCATCGACGGAACCGGTAACCCCTGGTACATCGCCGACGTCGGCGTGCGTGGCGACACCATCGCGACGATCGGCGACCTGTCGAACGCGCGCGCGACGACGCGAATCGACGCCGCCGGCCGGGTGGTGGTGCCCGGTTTCATCGACCTGCACAGCCACGCCGACGAGGGCCGTATCAGCCTGGCCAACCCCGATGCCGCCGCCGCGCTCAACCTGGTGACCCAGGGAATTACCACGGTGGTGGTGGGGCAGGACGGACGCTGCCAGTGCCCGGTGGGGGAGCGTGCCGCCCTCTATCGCAGCCAGGGCATCGGCCCCAACGTAGTTCAGCTCGTCGGGCATGGAGACGTGCGCGCCCGCGTCATGGACGACGCCCAGCGCGAGGCCACCCCCGCCGAGCTCGAGCAGATGGTCGAGCTGGTGCGGCAGGCGATGCGCGAGGGTGCGGCCGGGCTGTCCTCCGGCCTGGAGTACAACCCCGGGCGCTTCAGCGTCACCGACGAGGTCATCGCGCTAGCGCGTGCAGCGGCAGAGAGCGGCGGCTTTTACATCAGCCATGAGCGCAGCGAGGGGCGCACGCCGATGTGGTGGTGGCCCAGCACCGGCGGCCGACCGCCCGACTTGATCGATGCGGTGCAGGAGACCATCCGCGTCGGCGAGGCCACCGGGATGGCGGTGGTCGCCAGTCACATCAAGGTGAAGGGTGCCGACTACTGGGGCACTGCGCCGACTGTGACGCGGCTGATCCAGGAGGCGCGCGACCGCGGCGTGCAGGCATACGCCGACCAATACCCGTACACCACCACCGGAACGGACGGCAACACGGTGCTGATCCCCAGTTGGGCACTGGATGACGAGGACGGGCCGCCTCCCGGCGCCGGCGGGCGCAGCGAGCGCGACTTTTCGGCCCGCCGCGAGGCCTTCCGCCAGCGCCTCGACGACCCCGACGCCGCGCGCCGCATCCGCGACGACATCGCCTGGGAGATCACCCGGCGCGGCGGTGCCGACAAGCTGCTGATTCTCGAATCGCACAACCCGGAGTTCGTCGGCCTCACCCTCGCCGACATCGTCGAGATGCAGCAGATGAGCGCCATCGACGTAGCAATCATGCTGCAACTCGAGGGACTCGACCGCCCCGGCGGGGCGCGAATGCGCGGCTTCTCGCTCGATGAGCGCGATGTCGAGCACTACATGGCGCAGGAGTTCACCGCCACGTGCACGGATGCCGGAATCGCGATGGATGGCAGCGGCTCTCCGCACCCGCGCTTCTACGGCACCTACCCGCGTAAACTGCGCCGCTATGTCCTCGACGGTGGCGTATTGAGCATGGCTCAGGCGATCCGCTCATCCACGTCGCTACCGGCGCAGATCGCCGGGCTGGCGCGCCGCGGGCTGTTGCGTGAGGGGTTCGCGGCCGACATCGCGGTCATCGATACCGACGACGTCGCTGACCATGCCACTGCGATGGACCCGCATCGGTACAGCACCGGCATCGACGAGGTGCTGATCAACGGTGCGTTCGCGGTGCACGACGGCGTCCCCACCGGGGCCCTTGCGGGCGCGGTGCTCGACGGCGACGAGTTGCTCCATCGCCGTCCGGCGCCGCCGCTGATTGGTGCGCTCGAACCCGTCGCCGCGGCTCGTGTCGCGGCGAGGCGCTGAGCGAGGACTCCCGTGGGCGCCACCGTGCTGCGCACCGCTGCGGACGTACGCTCCTTCGCGCTCAAGAACTGGCGCGACCTGGTGCCCGATCTGCTGCTGGCGCAAACGCGCATGCTACCGGACCCCGACGATGAGACGCTCATCCAGCTCTCGGTGCGCGACGGCTCGCCGGTGCGCCGCCTCATTCTGCTGCCGCTGGCCTCCGGAGAGCCCCGCTTGGTGCGCGGCCTTTTGCCGCGCCTGCGCGAGCTGGCGCGCCCGAAAGACGTATGGGCGGGGCTGGTGGTGCCCCACATGGGTGCGAGCGGTTCCAAAGTCTGTCGTGCGGCGGGCGTCGGCTACCTCGATTGCTGCGGCAACGCCTACCTGCGCTTCAACAACGTGATCGTGCAGATCAGTGGTCGGCGCAACAAATTCGGCACGCGCAAGCGGCCGCGCACGCTTTTCAACGACAAGGCGACGATTCCCCTGCGCATCCTGCTGGAGCGGCCGGGCGAGCTGGTCACGACGCGCGAGATCGCCGAGCGTGGCGGTCTCAGCCTGGGCTGGGTCTCGCAAATCCTGCAACAGCTGCACGCCGAGGGCTACGTCGAGCGCGAACGCGGCGGCGGCACACGGGTGATCGACCCACCGCGCCTCGTGGGAGAGTGGCTGCAGCAGTACGCGTTCGAGCACAATTCGGTCTTCCCGTTTCGCATGCGCGAACCGGCCAATGACACCCTGCAGCTATTGCGCATGCTGCAGCCGCCGCTTTTCGAACGCTACGCGCTGACCCTCGAGGCGGCGGTGGCGGCACTCACCGGCGCCGGTAGCCCGAGGCAGCTGCACCTCTACCTGCCAGACCTGGTGCAGAACAAGAAGCGCGCCCTCGAAGTCTGGGCCGAGGCGCTCGACCTGCGCCCGGCGGGATACGACGCCGATTGCTTCCTGGTCGCGCCCACCTACACGCACGCGGCCTTCTTCGGCATGCACCGCACCGAAGGGCTGCGGGTGGTGTCCGACCTGCAGCTGTACCTCGACCTGTTCCATTACCCCAGCGCGGCGCGCTTGCAGGCACAGGCCGCGGTGGCACGGCGACTGCCCTTTCCGGTCGAGGGGGGGACGGCGCACTGAGCGCGGTTTCCGCACTCAGGCCGGGGCAGGGGAGAGGTCGATCTCCTCGGCGATCACCACCTCGCGGTTCTTCACCGTCAGGCGCGCCGCATCAGACAACGGGTCGTGGCCGAACACGATGATGTCGTCGCGCTCTGCGACGCGCGGCAGCCAGAGCTTCTTCTCGGCCAGGGTGGTGAGCGGGTGATTGTCGTAGGCCATGATGTAAGGTCCGCGCAGGTGGGCACGGGTCGGCACCAGGTCGGCACAGAACAGCAGGCGGGTCTCATCCCCGCCGATCTCGATCAACTGCATTGCCGGAGTGTGGCCGTCGACCGGGTGCACCCGGATATCCTCGAAAAGCTCGCTGTCGCCGTCGATCAGGTGGAGGTCAGCCTCGGCGAGCAGCGCGAAATCCTCGCTGCGAAACGATCCCGCATCCTTCGCTGTCGGCGCCTGCGCCCACTCCCAGTGGCGCCGCTGCAGATGGTACGTGGCGCCGGG
>JASFRZ010000360.1:0-5434 GCA_050114655.1 Acidobacteriota bacterium | reverse complement strand
CAGGAAGCCGGCCAGGGCAGGGGACCACTGGCGCCAGGCGAGGTTGTTGGTCAGGTCGCCGCTGATCGCCAGCGCGACGATCGCCACGCCGAACACTCCCAGGACCCAGGAGAGCACGCCCCACTTGAAGGAGCTCGGGTCTTCATCGGGCAACTCGGCGAAGCCGACGCGCGTGTACGTGTAGCGCGCCTTGAGCCATCGCAGGCCGCGGCCCAGGACGAGGATGCCCACCAGATAGGTCCAGTAGAACGCCGGCCTGCCGGTGGCCAGGGCGACGATGAACAGGAAGACCCCGATGACGATCTCGGTGAGGCCGTCTTGTTGCGTGTCCCGGTAGGTGATGCGCTCGATGCTGCTCAGATCCGCTGCAGCTGCCATGGCCACTACCTCCCACTCGTGCTCGCGCGCCCGTGGGGCATCGCCCCGGTGTCGCGTCTGTGCTGGTAACCAGTTTGTATCACAGACTGATCTGCTTGGCAACCACAACGAGCACGCGCGTCGGCCCCGCAGGGAGAGGACCCGCCGCGTGCGCGGGGTGTGCCCGGGGGTACCCCGGCCCCTCGAAACAAACTGGTTGCCGCGGCCGTAGATCGTTAACATAGATACAGCGGTCTGCTTTTCGGGCGGAGGTTCCTGGCAAACGCTTCCCATTGCTGATCGGGGAAGGAGAGTTCCCAGGTGCAGACCTCATTCGTGAACTCCAGCGTGGTCGCGGCTGTGGCCGCGTTGATCGTGACGGCCCATGCGGTCTTGATCGCTCCGGCGGCGGCGCAGGCCAACGGCACCGCCACCGCGGAGGCCGGCGGCGCCGCGGTGGCGCGCGACTTTGCCGAGTTGGCTGCCAAGATCGAGCCCGGCGACACCGTGCTCGTTACGCGTCAGGCGGGCGAGCGCACACGCGCTCTCGTGCAGGGCTTCGACGCCTCGCTCAACACGCTCTATCTCACCAGCGACGGCACGTCCTTTGGTCTGAGCGAGAGCGAGCTGAGCCAGCTCGAGCTGCGCTACGCCGACTCGCGCGCCAACGGCGTGGTGATCGGGGCGGTCGCCGGCAGCAGCATCTTCGTCATTGCCGGCGTCGCCTGTGCGCTGGTCGACGGCTGCAATGCGGCGAGTGAGACCTTCGCCGCCGCGGCGCTGTTCGGCGGCATCGGCGCCGGCATCGGCTTCGCCATCGACTCGTCGATCAAGACCGAGCGGCTGGTGTACGTCGGGCCCGCGAGCGCGCCGCGCGGCTTCGGCTTCGCGCCCGTGATCTCGAGGACAAAGCAGGGGGCGCTGGTCGTATTCCGCTTCTGACACCCGTGATACCGTTGCGAGGTTGCCGCCTCTGACCGACAACCTCGCAACGCCATGGGACGCAAGAAAAAGAAAAAGAACAGCAGCAAGCAACCCTCTCCGAGCAAACCTGCCAAGACCGTCGACAGGGGGGACGCGCCCGCGACGGCGAGCGTCAACCAGCAGCGCATCGGGCGGGTCGCCGCGATCATTCTCGGGGTGATCTTTCTTCTCGCCGGCACGCTCAAGGTAGCCGACCCGTGGAGCTTTCTCGGCTCTCTGCCAGCGTACGGCATTCCGACGGCGCTGCGCCTGCCGATCACCCTCGCCATGCCGACCATCGAGGTTGTTCTGGGCGTGATGTTGCTGGCTGGTTGGCGCACCCGCCTGGCATCGCTGTTTTCCGCCGTGGTTCTGGCGTCGCTCGCCGGTGTGATCGCCTACGGTTACGCCGCCGGGACGCTGCAGGAGTGCGGTTGCTTCGGCCCGATGCTCAAGCGCACTCCGCCCCAGGCGCTGGCACAGGATGCGGCGTTCATTGCCATGGCGGTACTCGGCATGCTGTGGGCCCCGGCCACCAAGCTCGAGATGACCGGCTTCCGCGTCGGCACGCTGGCCACCGTCGCGGTGTTCTCGGTGGCGATGATCGGCGGCACGTTGTGGTCCGACACCCAGTCGCTCGACGAGCGACTGGCGGCAGCCGAGCCGGTGGTGGGCAGCAACCTGCCGAGCCTCGAGAGCCTCGATCTGCGCAACCGCGACGTGTTCCTGTACCTGTTTCACCCGGACTGCTCGCACTGCGTACGCAACGGGCCGGCCCTGGCGCGCATCGCCCGCGATCCCGAGCTGCCCGAGGTCATCGGCATCACCCACAGCGTCGACCCGGGGGAGGTGAGGGCGTACCTCGACCACGCCGGCGCCGACATCAAGGCGTACGAGTTCAACGTGGCGAACTTCGTGCAGATCACCGGTGACGGCGCCACGCCACAGCTCGTGTTTCTCAAGCACGGACGCCGCGAGCGGGTATGGAAGGGCGACCTGCCGACGACCGACGAGCTGCGTCGCTTCGTCAACGCGGTTTCCGACTGACGGCGGGCGGCGGAAGACATGCCTGCCCCTTGAGGCGGCGGCCGCGATCGCCCAGACTCATTCGCGTCATGCGAGTCGCTTCGTGGGTGATCGTCTGCGCCGTTGTCGTCGGCGCTCCCGCGTGGGGTATGCCGCGGCCTTCCACTGCGCCGGCGGGACAGGATGCCGCCCCCACGGCGGGCGACCCGGCGGCGGAGGTGTACGCGGAGCTGCTGGCGTTGGCGCCCGACGGCAGTGCGACGCGCGTCGAGAACGTGCGACTGAGCCGCGGCCCGGCGACCTTCGAGCTACACGAGGGCACCTGGGTACCGTTCGCGGCGGTGGCCGGCAAGGTGACCGGCGGCGTGTTCCTGGGTAGCGGCACGCTGGTTTATTCGCCGCCGTCCGGTACCGAGGAGGACCAGCTCGAGAAGTTCACCGACGAGCGCAGCCTGCAGGAGGACTTCGACCGCCTGTACCTGCGCTTCACCGACGCCACTGCGGCGGCGCTGGCGCCGCACGAGGCGCAGGTCACTGACGCGACCCCGACCGACACCCGCGTCGTGGTGCAGGCGGCCGACCGCTCGCTGCTCGAGCGGGCCGCCGATCTGCACGAGGAGATCACACGCCGCTTCCTCGAGCAGGAGCGCGTCGACCTCGAGTCCCGCGTGCTCGCGGACCTCATCGACGGCGAACAGGGGTTCTTCAGCGCCTGGGTCGACACCAAGGACGGCGGGCCATTGCAGTTTGCCCAGGATCCCCGCGGCGACGATCTGTTCAGGCTGCGCGGCTGGCACAATCGCGCCCGCCACTTCGACGTCTGGGGCGGCTTCGGCGACGCGCGCGAGGAGGCCGCCCGCCCGGCCCACTACACCATCGACATGACGCTCGACGGCGACGACCTGGAGCAGGCCCGAGTCGAGCTCGAGCTGGTGACGCGGCGGCCGACGCGGGTGCTGCGCCTCGAGGCGTCGCCGTACCTGGACGTCGACGAGGTTCTCGACGCCGCCGGCGAGCCGCTGTTCTTCGCCCGCCGCGAGGCCGAGGACGACGAGTTCGAAGACCATCTCACCGTGGTGCTGCCCGAGCCGTTGCAGCCGGGCACGCCGACCACCCTGACCTTCCGCTACACCGGCGACATCATCGACACGCCGTGGGGCGGCGGGGAGTACGCCATCAAGGCGCCGACCGGCTGGTACCCGCGCATCGGCTACCTGCAGCGCGCCACCTACGAGATGACCTTCCGCATCGACAAGGACGAAAAGATCTTCGCCTCCGGCGAGCGGCTCTCCGACGAGGTCATCGACGATGTGCGCGTGGCACGCTTCGAGCAGAAGCTGCCGGTGGCGATCATGTGCTTCAACTACGGCTCGATGGAGTCCCGCGAGGTCGACATCGAGGGAGCGCCCCCGGTGATGGTGTTCGGCACCGCCACCGGCCTCGGCGGCGACGCGCTCGGCAACGTCGGCACCGACGTCGGCAACGCGCTGGTCTACTTCTCGCAGCTGTTCGGCGAATACCCGTTCAGCTACATGTCGGCGACGCGCATCCCGTACCCGCACGGCCAGGGGTTTCCCGGGCTGCTGCACCTCGCCGCAGCGTCGTTCGGCAACGAGCGACGCGGCCGTACCGAGGCATTTCGCGCGCACGAGACCGCGCACCAGTGGTGGGGGCACATGGTCGGCTGGGAGAGCTACCGCGACCAGTGGATCTCGGAGGGGTTCGCCGAGTACTCGGGCGCGCTGTATGCGGCGGCATATCTCGGCGACCCGGAAATCCTCGACGACATGACCGAGGCCTGGCGTAACGACGCCTTCAAGAAGGGCAACGCCGGCTTCGGCGGCTACGGCATGGAGGCCGGGCTCATCCAGCGCCACTCGGACGGTAGCTGGTCGGGCCCGCTCACCCTCGGCCAGCGGCTGTCGTCGAGCGACACCCCGGCCGATTACGCCATGCTGGCGTACGAGAAGGGTGCCTACATCCTGCACATGTTGCGCATGGCGATGTACGACTGGGCCAACGATTCGGACGAAGCGTGGCGCGTGATGATGCGCGACTTCGTCGCCAGCCACCTCGGCGGCGAGGCCAGCACCGAGAGCTTCCGCGGCATCGTCGAGAAGCACTTCGGCGAGGACATGGGCTGGTTCTTCGACCAGTACGTGTACGGCACCGCGTTGCCCACCTACCGCTACGCCTGGAGGGTGCAGACGGCGATCGACGGCCAGCGCTCTCTGCGCCTGCGGGTGCGCCAGAGCGTCGAGCCCGAGGTTCCGTTCCGCATGTTCGTGCCGCTACGTGTGGAGCTCGGCGACGACCGCTTCGTGGTGCTGCGGGTGCTGGTCGACGAGTCCTACGAGGAGTTCACGTTCGACCTTCCCGGCGGGCTGGAGCCCGAAAACGTGCAGCTCAACCCGCGCAACGCGGTGCTCGCCGAAGTCGACGAGGAGCGCTGGTAAGCCACTTCGCAGCGCGAGCCCCGTGCCGCGACGGGAGCATTCGGCACGGTGCTACCCTGGCGACATGCGTTCTCGGCGCGGTGCATTCGGGGTGATCCTGATCGTTGCCGTGCTGGCTGCCAGCGGCCAGCGCTGCTCGGGCTCGGACGCCAACAACCCGCCGCCGTCGTCGGGCGAGCCGCCCGGCGGAGGCTCGCCGCCCGCGCAGGATACGGTGCTCGGCGTGCAGAGCGTGGCGACCGGACTGGCGCAACCTCTGTTCGTCACCGCCCCGGTCGGCGATGCGCGCCTGTTCATCGTCGAGCAGGTGGGAGACATCCGCATCCTGGCCGACGGCGTGCTTCGATCGTCGCCGTTTCTCAACCTCCGCGGGCAGGTGCGCGCCGGCGGTGAGCAGGGGCTGCTCGGCCTCGCGTTCGCGCCCGACTACGCCGCCAGTGGCCTGTTCTACGTCAACTACACCGACGTCGACGGCGACACGGTGATCGCGCGCTACTCGGTCAGCGCCGACCCGAACGTCGCCGATGCGGGCAGCCGGGAGATCTTGCTGAAGATCGAGCAGCCGTTCGCCAACCACAACGGCGGCATGCTGGCGTTCGGCTTCGACGGTTACCTGTACATCGGCATGGGAG
>JASFRZ010000359.1:0-5456 GCA_050114655.1 Acidobacteriota bacterium | reverse complement strand
CGCATCGGCGGCGCCCTTCTTGCGCTTGATGGTGCTCCACTTGGAATGGCCGGACATCGGAAAACCTCCTGAATGGCGAAAATCCTATCACCGCCTTGCAGGTTTCGCCCCGATACACGAAAATCACGCGAAAATTACTCCGCGGCGCAAACACACGGATCGACATGTCTGCCATGACCAGCGCCGCGGTGACGTTTTCGCCCCTCGAAACCAGCTCCATCCTCAACCGCTGCGACAGCCCGCAGATGCCGTTCGTCTGGACGGTCAATCCCTACCGCGGCTGCGAATTCGCCTGTACCTACTGCTACGCGCGCTATACGCACGAGTTCCTCGGCGATGACGCACGCTCGTTCGAGACCGACATCTACGTCAAGCAGCACGTCGCTGCGGCGCTGCGGCGCGACCTGGCGCGACGCGTCGAGCCCGGCGAGGCGATCGCCATCGGCACTGCCACCGATCCCTACCAGCCGGCCGAGCGGCGCTACGGTACGACCCGCGCGCTGCTGGAAGTCTTCGCTCAACAACGCGGCCACGTCCTCTCGGTCACCACCAAGTCGTCGTTGATCCGGCGCGACCGGGAGTTGCTTGCCGACGTCGGACGACATAACGACCTGGTGGTGAACTTCTCGCTCACCTCTCTGGACGCGATGCTCGCCCGCCGGCTCGAGCCGCGCGCCCCCACCCCGGCGCGCCGGTTACAGACCATGCGCCTGTTGCGCGACGCGGGCATCGAGATCGGCTTGTTCCTGATGCCGATCCTGCCCGGCATCACCGACGATCGCGCCACGCTCGACGGTGTCATCTCCGCCGCGGGCGGCGCCGGCGCCGGTTTTGTGGCCAGCAACGTGCTTTTCCTGCGCCAGCCGACGCGCGAGATCTTTTTCGATCATGTTCGACAGCATCACGCCGATCAGCTCCCCGCCTACCAACGCGCCTACGCCGGTTCAGGCTACCTGTCCGCCGCCTACCGCAACGAGCTCGGCGCGCGCGTGCGCGCCATGGCCCGGCGGCACGGGCTGGCGTCGGGAAGGCCGCAGGCGGTGCAGCGCCGCCGGCCGGCGCAGCTCGCGCTGGCCTTGTAGTGATACGACGGGTGCCACGGCCACGGCGCCGCTGAAGGGCCCTGCAGGCGTCAGTTCGGCCGGCGCGCGAGGATCATCAGGCTGCTGCCGAATGGTAACCGCAGTCGCACAGCCAGCGGTGTCTCGACGCGATACAGGCTCAACAGCAGCGTGTTGAGCCAACCTGCCACCGGCGCCAGGTCGGAGTGCCCCTCGACTTCGCCATCGGCGGCGGTGAGCTCCGGCGAGCCGTGCAGCGCGCGCTTGCCCAGCCGCACCGCCAGCGCGGCAGGGAACAGCAGCGCGTGGAAGTAGGTGGCGTGGGCGACCTCGAAACCGGCGCTGCGCAGCGGCACGATCAGGTCCGGCAGGCGGAAGCGGCGCGCCGCATGCGTCGCCACATCGTGCGAGCTGCGCAGTATCGGGAATGCCGAGTCGGTGATAGCGAGGTAGCCGCCCGGCGCGCATACCCGGTGCAACTCGCCGAGCGCGGCCGAGACGTTGCCCACCCTCTGGTGGTAGAGCACGTCGAAGCAGCCGACCAGCGCGAAGCCCGCGTCGGTGAACGGCAGCTCGAGCAGGTCGGCGCCCACCGGCGTGACCTCGGCGGCGGCGGGCCGGTGCTCGATCAGCAGGCGCAGCGCCGGCAGGTAGGCGTCGGCCGCGTACACGCTTCCGTAGCGCGTCATGACCTCGATCATCGAGCCGGTGCCCGGGCCGACCTCGAGGACGCGTTGCGCGGCGGTGGATACCCGGAGCTCCGGTGCATGGCGCGCGAGCAACGTCGCGACGGTGCGCCGCTTGGCCTCGAACCACCAGTGGCGATCCTGCACCGCGGCCATGCGGACGTATTCGGCGGCCTCCATTCAGGCGCCCCCTCCCTCGCCCGCCGCGGACGGTGGCACTTCGCGCTCGGGTGCGCCCGCCGGCTCCAAGTCGTGGGTGGTGGTGCCGGGCGTCACGCCCGCAGACGCGACGCTCCGGCGGGTCAGGAAGAGTCGCCCGATGGTCACCAGGTAGCGCCACCCGCGGCGCACGAAACCGCGCAGGTTTGTGGCGGTCTTCGACTCTCCCGCCACCCGAGGGATGCTGCGGTAAGAAACCTCGCGGATGCGATAGCCGCGCAGCGACGCGCGACCGAGCAGATCGATGCAGTACTCGCCGTAGTCACCGCGCAGGCCGAGCTCGAGGAGCAGCGCGCGCGGCGCGATCACGTAGCCGGTGGTGTAGTCGAGCACCCGGCGGTCGATGAACCACTGCGCCAGCTTGGTGATTGCCAGACTGGCGAAAACCGCGGCGGAATCACCGCGTTCGTCGGCGCCTCCGTGCACGTAGCGTGAAGCGCAGGTGATGTCCGCAGTGCCGTCGCGCAGCGGCGCAAGCAGTTCGGGCAACAGCTCCGGGGGGTGCGAGAAGTCGCAGTCCATCCAGGCGACGAACGTACCGTGGGCGCGCTCGATGCCGTCGCGGATCGAGATCGTCAGGCCGGGCGGCGGATCGCGCTCGATGACCAGCGCCTGCGGGTGCGCCTGGGCCGCCGCGCGCGCCAGCGCCGCGGTGCCGTCGGGGGAACGGTCGTCCATCACCAGGATCTCGTGCGGGATTCCGTGGAGCGCGGCCTCCACCCGCTCGATCAGCGAGACGATATTGCCGGCCTCGTTGAACGTCGGCAGGACGACGCTGAGCTCGATCGATGCGGACAAGGCGGCGGGGGTGCTGGTACGGTGCGGAGCGAGTTGGTGCGCTGCGACAGGTCGAAGTCAGGGCGTACTCTAGCAGGCTCCGCCGGGCCGCGCCGTGACGGTCGCACGAGCTCGACCGCCGGGACTCGCTCGTGACCCGCTGGTGCGTTCATCGCCTCGGGTCTTTTCGGTATCATGAAACGATGATCCTTCTGACCGCGTCCCGGCGGCTCGCCCGCCGCCCCCTCGTGCTCGCGGCAACCCTTGCCATGTTGCTCTTCGCCGGGGGTTGCGGCTCACCGCCGAGCGTCGAAACCTACATCGCCGAGCTGGTACCGTTCGGCAGCGGCGGTGTCGCCACCGACCTGATCTTCCCGCGTGAGTCGGGGGCATCGCGCTTCCTGGTGCGCAACTGGCCGCCGATGCGCAGCGTCACCGGAGACTCGATGTGGGTATTCGGAAGCTGGGCCGACGTGGGCTTCTACACCGTCGCCGACGAGCCGCCGACGTTCGTGTTCGAAGCGCGCCCGTTCTCCCACCCCGAAGCGCCCACGCAGCTGCTCACCCTGCTGCTGAACGGGTCCCAGATCGAGGCGCTCGCCATGCCGCGTCGCTGGGAGACCTACGAGATCGAGCTGCCGACGGACCTCCTCGAGGTGGGTTGGAACGAGATCGAGCTGCGCTTCTCCGAGTCGTATCGGCCGTCCGACTACGACCCCGACAACAACGACCGGCGCACGCTCACCGCCCAGTTTCGCCGCCTCGAGATGCGCGGCGCCGCCGGCCGCCCCTACTGGGCCGAGCGGCCCGAGGCGGTGACTCTGCAGGGCTCGTCAGGGCCCCCGGTGACGCCGGCGGTCGCGACCGGCGCCCCCTCCGCCACCGGTGATTCGGCCGCAACGGATGCCCGGGACACCGCGCCGACCGCCGGCGAGCCGATCTCTGCGGGCGCCGACGCGGCCGCGCTGTTCACCGGCGATCCGGCCGACATCGCCATCGAGATGCCGGTCGACAGCTATTTCCAGGCCTACCTCGTGCCGTCCGATGACGGCGGCGTCGTGGGCGCGCTGAGCGCTGAGTTCGAGCCTGCGGCGACAGGCGTCATCCACGCCGAGGTAGACATCGTCGAGCCCGACGCCGCCACCGCGGTGTGGTCGGCGGAGCTCACACCGCAGTCGAGTGAAGGTCAGGTTTCAGCAGACCTCTCACCGTGGGCCGGCGAGGTCGTCGCCTTGCGGCTGCGGGTGTTCGGCGACGCCAACGGGGTGGTGCGCTGGAGGGGCCTCGGGGTCACCGGATCGACGCCCCCAGAGGACTCCCTCGCTCCGGCGACGTTCGCCCGACCGCCGGCGTCCGGCGCCCTAGGCCACCCGGACATCTTTCTGATCATCATCGACGCCGCTCGCGCAGACCGTTTTCTCGGCGACATCGGGGCAGAGCTCGCCCCCAACATTCAGGCCCTGGCGGCCGACGGCACGCAGTTCACGCACGTGTGGGCGCCGTCGAGCTGGACCGGGCAAAGCATCCCGGCGCTGTGGAGCGGCATCACCCCCGACACCGCCGGCATCGAGCATTGGGGATCGCGCTTGCCGCCCCAAGTGACGACCTTCCCGGAGCTCGTCCTCGACGCTGGCTATCACACCATGCTGTTCAGCCAACACAACATCTACCGGGCGCGGCCGATGCTGCGCAATGGCTTTGAGGTCTTCCGCGAGGTGGAGAGCTCCGACATCACCCAGCGGGTCATCGTGCCGTCGATCGCCGAGGTCATCGACGACGAGCGGCCCACGCTCGGCGTCTTCCACCTGCTGCCTCCCCACGACCCGTACCTGCCCCCGGAGCCGTTCCTCGGGTCGCGCAGCAGCTGGTACCACGGTGAGCCGATCGACGCGCGTCTGCTCAATCAGTTCGACGACCGCTTTCCCAGCGAGGACGTCGAGCTGCGCGACGAGGTCCGCCGCGCCGCGATCGCCATGTACGAGGAGAACATAGAGTTTGCCGACTCCCTGGTGGGACGCCTGGTGAAAGGTCTCCGCGACGAAGGGCGCTATGAAGACGCCCTGGTGATCGTCCTCGCCGATCACGGCGAAGCCTTCTACGAGCACGAGCGCTTCCTGCACACCTCGCAGGTCTACGAGGAGTTCGTGCGCATTCCGCTGGTGATCAAGTGGCCGCGCTCGTTGACCGGCTTCGTGCCCCAGGTCGACGCACCGGTCAGCCTGCTCGACGTCACCGCGACGATCATCGATGGGCTGGGGATCGACGACGAGCGCGCCGACTATCAGGGCCGCAGCCTCCTGGGCCTGGCGCGCGGCGAGCCGGCACCGCGGCGCATGCTCTACACCTACACCAGCGGTGAGACAGATCCCGAGAAGGACCCCAAGCCCAAGTACGCGCTCCTGTGGAACGACCTCAAACTGCTGTACGACGGCCGCCGCGACACAGCCGCGCTCTACCGGTTGAGCGACGACCCCGGCGAGCACACCGATATCTCGCTGCAGGAGAGCTTCTACAGCGCCTGGCTGCTACAGACCCTGCGCCTGGCGCGGGCACACAACTCCGGCTACCTGCTGCAGATCGGCGGCGCCCGGGCCGAGGACCTCGACGAGGAAACCGTCCGCCGCCTCCGAGCACTCGGCTACCTGCGCTGAGCGGCGAGCGCCCACGAGAAAAGCCGCACGCCCGGCCGGGCGCGCGGCTTTTCGAGATTAAC
>JASFRZ010000358.1:0-5465 GCA_050114655.1 Acidobacteriota bacterium | reverse complement strand
AGAGCGGTGGGTAACGGTTTGGCAGCGCCCAGCCAGACAGAACCCGCCCAACGTCGCGGCGTATCCGGGAAGCGTCGGCGGAGTGCCGTGCGTGCCTCTTCGAGGGCGATGGCCCCGCGCGCCGGGCCGCCAGCGCCGTAGAACTCCTCCGCGATGAATTGGGCGTCTTCTTCGGTGATCGGCCATAGGTTCCCAACGACTGCGCTCGCGCCGGCTTCGAGGAACGCCTCGCTGATGCTGGGAACCTGGCGATAGTAGGCAGCGGGGCCCGGTTGTTCGGGCCGGGCCGCCGTGTCGCAACCGAGCAGGACGACGACCGCGCCGCGAAGCGGGAGAGCGAGAATCTCGGCGATGGTGAGCAGGCCGTCGTTGGCAGAATCGGCCTTGAGCTGCAGGGCCGTGGCCCACCTTGATTCCCCCGGCTGGGTGGCGTGACCTCCGAAGTGGATCGCCGAGGCCGAGAGCGACTCGCGCTTCCACGCCGTCTCGGTCGCGCGAGCGCCAACTAACACGCGGCCGCCAAGGCGGCGGATGCTTAGCATCTCCTTGAGAGTGCCAGCGCCGCCACTGGCGCCGAAGGCGACCAGCGGCGCAGCTCGAAGGGCGCGGTTCCGCTTTCGGAGCGCACTGGCAATCGACGGAAACTGGCTGACGCCGTAGCCAACGGGATCCTCGCCGCTCAACGTGACGAGAGTCGCGAACGGGATGAGGTGCAAGACATCGTCGGGCACGAACCAAACGTGCTCGATGCCGTCGAGGGATCCAGTTACCTCGAGGGGCGTCAGGAGGGCGTGGGCCAACCGCTGACCGATCGCCTGCCAGCCTTTGACGCTGCCGTTCACCTTTGCCAACTCGCGCCACAACGCGACTTGGTCTCGCAGTGCCGACGGCGCGAGGGGAAGCTCCACCAACGTCGTTCTTCGGCGTCGGAGGACTGCCGCCCACGTTCGGTTCGTCTCCACGGCGTAGGCGACGAGCGCTGTGCGCCGAGGGAGCGTGTCGATGACAGAGCGATCAAGTGAAGACCCGTCAAGCGATCGTTGTCCATCTGAAGACGAACCGACGGAGATCTGGGTATACCCGCCGCGGAGAGTCCAGTTCCGCCCGGCCTCGAGAATCCGTAGGCCGAGCTCCGCACGCCCAGATGCCAGCGCCAGCCCGAGCGCTCGTCGGGTGATGTCCTGCCAGACGTCCGCGAGCGTAGCGGCTTCGAGCAAGTCCCCTGCCTGCCCCGCTAGGTGCGACCGCACGTAGTCGACCGCGCGCAGATAGACGGAAAGGGCTTCCTCTGCGCGTTGCTCCGTTTCAAGAACCAGCGCACGACCGAGATCCTCCACGACAGGGGCAAACGCGCGCTTGTCCAAGTCGTCGCCGCCGCTTGACGTGAGAATTCCGCCAGAGGCCAAATCAACCGTTGGCAAGAGGACTCGAAGCAGAGCATCGCCGTGTTGCGGTCTTCCTTCTCCAATCGCAGGCCAGGGTGGCTCGCCACGGGCTCCGCGCTCCGCTGCCATGCGCTCGCGCTCCGCTTGCTGCGCTACGTTGTCACTCGTTCCATTCAGTGTGCTTGCCCTCAGCGCGGCTTCTTGAGCGGCCAGGAGGTCCCCTGAAAGACGCCGCGACCGGGCGAGCCGCACCAGGAGCCTGCCCTCCAAATCGCGATTGCCGATGCCGCCCGCCGCGGCGGCAGCGACGGTCGCCAGTTCGGCTGAGCCTCGATAATCACCATTTAGCTCCAGCAGCGTCATCGCCGCCGGATTGAGCCGAAGAGCCATCAGCGGGTTGCCCGGCGGCTGCTCCTGCACGCGGGCGTAGATCCCGAGGGCACGCGAAAAGGCGCCGCTAAACACCGCGTGCTGTAAGGCGGCGACCAGGCAGTTAGTCCGTGCAACCAAGGAAACCTCTGGAATGACCGCGCAGGCGCCCTCGAAGCGCCTCACCAGGCTCGTGTCTTTGGTAAGCTCACCAGCGTTCATGAGCGCGATCGTGGCGCCTTCGGCGTCTGCCGATCCGGCAGCCTGAACTAGGCTGGCTTCGGCCATTACCTGACGCGCGGTTTCGCGGTCGGCGCCAACCGCCAATGCCGCCGCAAACGCCAGTGACTGAGCTCTCGCGGAACGACTGCGAGATCGCCAACTTCGCCGAAGCCACACCGTCGTGAGGACGTCACCAAGGTCATCCGGTGCCGCGGCAGAAGTGATGATCGCGAGCCGCTGAAGCGAAAGATCGGAAACCGTCGCCCATGTTTCGCGCTTGGCCAGCCTCCGCGGCAGCGCCGCGAACGCCTGCAGCGGCTTGCCATCAACTCCCAGTGCGACGGCGAAGGTAATCGCGATCTCCGCGTCGTCGGGGACTGCTCGGTAGGCCCGGCGAATCTCGGCCAACCGGGCGGCGTTGCCCCGCTGGCTATATTGCAGCTCCGCGGATAGTAGGAGTGTCGCTGCTGTCGGCAACCGACGTGCCGAAGCACGGGCGAAGTCGCGCAGCCAATCCTCGCGGCCGACACTGCGCGCCAGCTCGAGCAACCTTGCAGCCAGCCTGCTGTCGCTGGGGTTTTCGACGAACCAACGCGCTGCGGCGCCGAGCGTCGCACGCGTCCTTGGAATGCCCAGGGCTAAGGAGCTTTCCAGGCGCAAGCTCTCGACGGACATCGGTGGGTGGCTGCTAGGAGGAGGCGAGGGGGCGTGCACCTGCATCGCCGCACCGTCGCCCAGCAGCGCGACCGCCGTTGCCACCAATGTCGCAACAACGCGGGCCATCACCGGGGCTCCCATCGCAGCTCCGTCGGCCCGCTGCTGGCAGCGACCTCCCCAGCGTCGAGAGCGTCCAGTTGCCAGAATAAGAGATCGCCTTCCCGCAGCGCAGCACGCGATTGGTCCACCACGACGGTTAGCGAAACGGACAACCGTCGTGTCTGGCCGGCAGCAATGTGCCGTTCCAGCAGCCGCTGTCCTCCCTCGTTCCACACGCGAAGCCGATATGAAGAAGCGCCGGGCCATTCATCCCAGGTCAACTCGGGACCGGCTTCCCTCGGCGCCCAAGTGATCGTCGCTTCAAGGCGCGGCGCGGGGCCCCGCCAGCGCCCACCGGCTCCGGATTCGATTGCCGGGAAGGGCATCAAATATACGATCGCCGACGCGGCTGCGACGAGCACCAGCGCGGCGATCCGGCGTAGACCGCTGCCGAACCGGGGACCGTGCCGCGCGGTTTCCGGAACGACTGCCTCGGTGTTTTCGCGCACTTCCCAGTCGGCGCCATCATCCACCGAAAAGGCGACTAGCTCGCGCAGCAGACCGGCGCAGCTCTCGCACGCCACGAGGTGGTCCGCTAGGCGGATGCGCTCGAACTGGTCGATATTCCCGTCGACCAGCGCCACGAACTCGATGAGGCCCGGGCACCCCTCCCTGCCGACCGCGGCACCCTGGCCGGTATCGCCGAGCGCGCTCAGCCCTTCCAGTAGCCATCGCCTTCGCCTGCAAGCATCGCAACCACGCAGGTGCTCGACGGGCCACGGCCCCCCTTCCTCAACGAAACGCGCCAATCTCGTCCACGACGGGCATTCGGCAATGCGCTGACTTGAAGCACTCATCCGCTCATCCTCACGGAGTCCCTCGTTGCCTCAAGGAAATCGCTCAACTCAAAGCCTTGGCGACTCAGGCCCTCTTCCAACTTCGCAAGGGCTCGCCCCTGGATCTCGTACACTCGCTTGTAGTTGCGAATTCCGAGAACAACTGCCACCTCTCTTGCCGTGAGTCCCCTCTCGAAGCGCAGCTTCACCGCCGCCCTTTCTTCCGCAGGCAACCCGTCGAGCAGCCCGCGTAGCACCGCCCGTGCTTCCGCCCTATGCAGCCGTGCGACACCTCCCTCCTGAACGTCCGGGATCTCCAGGGGCGGCCCGTCACCGACGACCGCATGCGGTTGATCGAGCGACAAGGGCCCGGCGGAGCGCAGCAGGCTAGTAACCAGGCGCCAGCGATGGTCTCGGCTCAGCTTGCGCTCGATCGAGGCCAGTCGCTGGCCTACGTCGGCGACGTCGCACGACCGGCGACCGCGCGAGCGTAGCAGCATCGCGATCTGATCGCGGGAGTATCCCTCCCAGAAGTAGTAGCGAAATACCAGCCGATCGGTCCGACTGAGTTCCCGCACCGAGCGGAAGAGCCGGCGGCGGCCACGCGACGTGCGGATCCAATCGCGCGCCAAGTTGTACACGACGGCGGCGAGCCATGTGGTGAACTTGCATTTTCCCTGCCGCCCGTGGCCACGAAACTGGCGCAGTCGCCGACAATCGTCTGCAGCAAGCCGCTCGCATACGTGGACGTAGATGTCCATGCGTTCGTCGTCATCAGCGGTGTAGCGGCGAATACAAGTGAGAATGAACCTGGAGTAGTGCTCAAGAAACTGCGGCCAGGCGGCGGACGCGTGCTCTTGGACCGCCGCCACTGCGTCCGGCAACAAACCGTCGCGGGAAGCTCCGGCACCGACATCGGAGGGCAGCGTGTTGGAAGTGGTTCGCTTCGGGCTCACGGAACGTCTGCTGTTCAACGACCGCTCGAGCGCACGAGGCGTCCGACCCCTTCGGCGAGTCCCCAATTCTCCAACGGTCTCGGTGGCTGCTTTCCCTATGAGACGGCCACGGTCCACGAGATGTCAACCTTTCCTCCGCGCTCCCAATCACCAAATGCCATAATCCCCCCCTCGCCGCCCCACACCGAGGACGCCTTCCATGACCGACGGACCGACCGCTGCGCCCGGGGCCGGGTGGGACCCCGAGGGCCCTACCCTTCCGCCTACGGATCGTGACGAGGTGGTGGTTGACACCGGCGTCACGCTGGAGACGCCGCGCAACTTCTGCCCCGATGCGGGGCTGGTGGGCAGCGAGCAGAGCCAGTGGAACGCGCGTACGGCGGGGTTGTTGCACCGGCGGTTGCGGGCGATGGGGTTGCTGTACTGCATTGTCGCGGGGGCGGCGCAGACGCGCGAGCTGTTCATCGACGTGGGGTTCACGCCGTTGCCGGCGCTGGTGGTGTTGTTGACCATGGCGCTGGGGACGGCGTACCTGTACTGGGACAAGGACCCGTCGCTGCACAAGCTGCGGGTCATCGAGGTGTGGTTCTTTGCCGCGCCGTCGGCGTCGTTGATCTTCATCGATTTCCAGCTCATGGTGCTGTCGGCGACGCCCGGCCTCATGCTGATGAACTGGTACCGCTTCATCCTGCACGCCGGGCTGCTGATTGCCGCCTACACGCTGTTCATTCCGGCGACCTGGAGGCGGACGCTGGTGGTGACCTCGCTGCTCGGCGCGCTGCCGTTCGTGTGCCTGGAGCTGTGGATGCAGCGGGTGCCGGTGATCGCCGCGGCGATGCAGCTCGCGTTGACCACCGAGATCTACACCGGCGGGCTGATGCTGGTGGTGATCATGGTGGCCATCGCCACCTACGGCACCTACACCATCGAGGCGATCCGGC
>JASFRZ010000357.1:0-5472 GCA_050114655.1 Acidobacteriota bacterium | reverse complement strand
CACGCTGCTGCCGTTCCTGGTCGAGAAGATGAAGTCGCTCGGCACCGCGGCCTGCCCGCCGTACCACATCGCCTTCGTCATCGGCGGCACCAGCGCCGACTGGGTGATGAAGATGGTCAAGCTGGCCTCGACCGGCTACTGCGACAACATGCCGACCACCGGCGACGCATCCGGCCGTGCCTTCCGTGACCTCGAGCTCGAAAAGCAGCTCTTCGAGGAGAGCCGCAAGATCGGCCTCGGCGCACAGTTCGGCGGCCCCTCGTTCGCCCACGACGTGCGCGTCATTCGCGGCCCCCGCCACGGCGCCTCCTGCCCGGTGGGCATGGCCGTGTCGTGCTCGGCGCACCGCAACGTCAAGGCCAAGATCACTCGCGACGGCATCTTCGTCGAGAAGCTCGACAGGAACCCGGAGCGCTGGCTGCTGGAGGCCGGCGAGGCGGCCGGCGACGGCGTGGTGAAGATCGACCTCGACCAGCCGATGGAGGCCGTTCTCGCCGAGCTCACCAAGTACCCCGTCAAGACCCGCGTGTCGCTGTCCGGCACCATGGTGGTCGGCCGCGACATCGCCCACGCCAAGATCAAGGAGCGCATCGACGCCGGCGAGGGCATGCCCGAGTACCTCAAGGACCACCCCATCTACTACGCCGGCCCGGCCAAGACCCCCGAAGGCATGCCGTCGGGCTCGTTCGGCCCCACCACCGCCGGCCGCATGGATCCCTACGTCGACCTCTTCCAGTCGCTCGGCGGCTCCAAGATCATGATCGCCAAGGGCAACCGCTCGCAGGCGGTCACCGACGCCTGCAAGAAGCACGGCGGCTTCTACCTCGGTAGTATCGGCGGACCCGCCGCCATCCTGGCGCAGGACAACATCAAGAAGGTCGAGGTCCTGGAGTACCCCGAGCTCGGTATGGAGGCGGTCTGGAAGATCGAGGTAGAGGACTTTCCGGCGTTCATCCTCGTGGACGACAAGGGCAACGACTTCTTCCAGCAGCTGTAGGGGGGCGCCGCAGCGCCCGTAGCGACGTCGTTGCGACGCCGGGCGCGGCCGGGTGGATGCTGGTCGTCGCGTGTCTGGTCGTCGCCTACGCCTGCCTGTACGTAATGGCGCGGGTCGTCTCATGGGCCCTCTTCGACGTCACCGGAATCGAGCTCCGTGGGGTCAGCGACCGCTGGGCATTCGTCGCGTGCATCGTGGTTTCGGCGACGCTGTTCATCCTCGTAGTCGATACCACGATCGCCGGGCGGCTCCCCCGCCCGCGGCTGCGCCGACTGCTGACTTTCATGGCGGCGGTGCTTTTCCTCGGCATCGCGATCGAGATCTCGCTCAACGCCGCAACGGTCACGCTCATCGGCCGCAAGTCGTGGGAGTACCGGGTGTGGCCGCGCCACCACGGTTACACCTCCGGCGTCGCCGCCTTCATGTGGCCGCTGTACGGCGCGCACCTGTGTCTTCTGGAGGAGGCGCTGCGCATCCGCGGCCGGCTGCCGCAACGACAACTGCTGCGCTCCTTGCTCGGCGGCGTCGACGCCATGACCATGGAGATCGCCTGCAACGCCTGGGCGATCGGAGCGTTCGGCACCTACTACTTCTACTACCTGGCGCCCGACTTGCTGCATCTGTCGGCGGCCGAGATCTTCGTGCCGTACGTGTTCGCCAACCTCCTGCTGGCGCGCGTCGTGCGGGCGGTCGAAGGAGCCGGCGCCCGCTGGTGGCTGTGGTGTGTCGTGCTCGCCGGCAGCGCGCTGTCGGCGCTGTTCCTGTGGGGCTGAGCGAGATTGCATGGGTCCGTCGCCCGTTTCCGGCTGCTGTCGGGCACCGCGCCGGCGGCGGCGGCGCGGCCCGCCGCCGCCGCCGGTCGTCGTCGGACGCCCCAGGGTGTAACGTTCCCCGTCCGCCCCCGCCACACCGGCCTGGCCGGAATCAGCACGATGAAGGAGATCTCATGGCGAATCTGGGCCGCGGCGAGCACGAGCTGCTGCTGCACCTGAGCGACAACGGGCCGCAGCCGCTGCAGGTCGACGGCAACCGTGCGACGGTGGGCAGCGCAGAGACGCGCACCGCGATGATCGACAACCTGGTGACCGGTGGCTTCGCGTCGCGCAGCAGCGGCGATGACGGCAATGCGCAGCTCGAGATCACCGACGCCGGCCGCGCCGAGCTGGAGCGCGCACTGGCGCAGAAATGGGTGGTCGACCACTCCGGGCTACACGAGGAATCCGGCACTTACCGCTTCGAGGTATCGGACCCGGTGACCGGGTGGCGTTTCGTCGTGGCGGTGCAGCGGTCAGCGGGCCCGCAACTCGCCAACCGCGTCGCCTACGGTGTGATCGGCGCGCCGTCGGTGCGCGAGAGCTGCCGCAAGATCGCGACCATCGGCCCCGAAGGCGGCTTCGCGGTGGAAATGGCCATCGAGGGCGCCGGCAAGATCGACATCTGGCGCAAGCTCTGAGCGCCGCGGGCGCCGATAGCGGCGCCGTCACCTTCGTAACGTCCGACTAATCGCTCCCGAGCGCAGTGATCGGATCGATCCTCGTCGCTCGCCGCGCGGGCAGGAAGCTGGCCACCAGCCCGGTCACCGCGAGGGTGACCAGCACCAGGACGAACACCGCGGGATCGTACGCGTCGACCTCGAACAGCACGAGCTGCAGCGGGTTCACGGCGAGCAACGCCAGCAACAGGCCGATGGCGAGTCCGATCGCCATCTGCGTCAGGCTGCGGCGCATCACCAGGGCAACGAGCTCGCCGCCGCGCGCTCCCAGCGCCATGCGCACGCCCATCTCGGCGGTACGCCGCGCGACGGTGAACGACATCACGCCGTACAGCCCAATGGCAGCGAGGAACAGGGCGCCGGCGCCGAACGCGGTGAACAGCGTGCCGAGGACGGGATAGAACCACACCATGCGATAGATCACGTCGTCCATCGACAGCACCATGAACAGCGGCAGCTCCGGGTCGATCGACGCCACCGCCGCCTGGACTTCCGCGGCGATCGCCATCGGCGGACCCTGCGTGCGCAGTGCCATGGTGACGTAGCTACGCCCGCCGCTCTGTGCCAGTGGGACGTAAAACGCGGCGGGGTTCTGAGCCGCGGTAGAGACGCCGTCACCGCCCATCGGGAAGGCCTCGAGGTCGGGCACCACGCCGATCACCGTGAGCCACGGCTGCGACTCCTCCATCCCGGTCACCCGGATCCGCCGTCCAACCGCGTCGCCGTCGAGGAAGAACCGGCGTACGAAGGAGCTGTTGACCAGCGCCACCGGCAACGCCCCGCTTCGGTCCGTTGCGCGGAAGGAGCGCCCCTGAATCACCGAGACGCCGAAGGTGCGGAAGTAGTCGGGTGTGGCGACCCCTCGGCGAACAAACGGAACGTCCTCGTCGCGCTCGTAGCTCACTCCTTCGACCTCCACCGACCACGCGCCGACGTGCAGCGGCGGGAGGTTGTCGGCGAGGCCTACGTTGATCACCGAAGGAATCGCCTCCAGCTCGGCCAGCAGGCGCTCGTCGAAGGCCAGCCGGCTGTCGACGTCGGGATAGCCGCTCTCGGGCAACTGCAGCCGCGCGGTGAAGATGTTGTCGGTGTCGTAGGCCAGCTCGACGGCGCTCAGCTTCAGCACGCCCTTGATCATCAGACCGGCAAGCACCAGCAACACGCACGATACGGCGACCTCGGTCACGACGAGGCCGCGCACCAGCCTCCCCGCCCGCAACGCGGAGGCACCACCCGTGCCCGGCTGCATGTCCTGCGCGAGCCCGCTGCGCGAAACGCGAACGGCCGGCAACACCCCTGCGAAAAAGGCGGCGATCAGCGTCGCGATGACGACGAACAGCACCACCCGGATGTCCGGTTCGAAATGCACCCAGAAGGGCAGAGTCTCGCCCGCTCCGGCGACTGCCATGACGTCATTCATCTGCCGCAGGAACCACTGCAGGCCGAGATGCCCGAGATAGAAGCCCAGAACACCGCCGATCACGGCGAGGATCAGCACCTCGGTGGAAAGCTGTGAGATCAGCCGGCCGCGGCCCGCTCCCAGGGCGGCCCTCACTGCGACCTCGCGCGCCCGTGTCGAGGCGCGCGCCAGCAGCAGGTTGGCAACATTGACGCAACCGATCAGCAGCACGGCGAGGGCGGCGGCGACCATGGTGTAGAACAGCGGGTAATAGCCTGCGGGAACCAGCGCACGCTTGAGCGTACGGATCTGCACCCCAACGCCCTCGTTGCTGTCCGGATGCTCCTGCGCCAGGCGCGCCGCGATCGCCGTCATCTCGGCCCGCGCGCTGGCAACCGACGAGTCGTGGGCGAGTCGGCCGAGCACCGAGAGGCGCGGGCCGTCGCCGCGCGCCGTCCCGTTCGGATCTATCTGCAGCGGCAACCACAGCTCCTCGACGTTGGGGAACGCGAAGCCCTCGGGCATCACGCCGACGACCGTCCTGTGGACGCCGTCGACGATCACCGTGTGGCCGAGAACCTCGTCGGCACCTCCGAACAGTCGCTGCCAGATCGCGTAGCCGACAATGACCACCGGCTCGGCGCCGGGCCGCTCTTCGTCAGGGCCGAAGGTCCGGCCGATCGTCGGCTGCACGCGTAGCGCCTCGAAAACGCCGGCAGTGAACCATGCCGCGCTGTGCCGCCCGGGCCGCTCGTCGGCCTGGTCGAGCGCCAGGTTGACCGACCCCGTGGTGAAGCCCGCCAGTTCTTCGAACGCCGTCTGCTGCGCGCGCCAATCGACCAAGTCGTGCACCGTGGCGACTCCGGTCTCCTGCGCCACGCTTTCGGCTCCGGTGCGTCCCAGCACCAGGATGCGGTCGGCCTGCTCGAACGGCAACGGCTTGTGAATGAAACCGTTGGTGATGTTGAACACCGTCGAGGAGAACCCGATGCCGAGCGCAAGGGTCACGATGACCGTGAGCGAGAGGCCGGGGTGCTTTCGCAGCATCCGCACGGCGAACCGCAGATTGTGCAATGCGGCTTCGAGTTTCATATCCCCGAAGCTACGCCTATTCGGCCCGCATCGCCACGATGGGGTCGACGCGCGTGGCTCGCCGCGCGGGAAGGAAGCAGGCGAACGCGGCCACCGCAATCAGCGCCGCAGGTACCAGCACGAAGCCCACCGCATCGAAGCCGCCCGATCGAATCATCTCGCCGTCCTCGGGGGGCAACGCGATGAGGGCCGACATCAACTGCGTGACCACCGCCGCGCCGAGCACGCCGACCACAGCGCCGGTGACGGCCATGCGCAATCCGTCCCGCAGCACGTGCCCCATGACGCTCCGGCTGGTGGCGCCCAGGGCGATGCGAATGCTCATCTCACGGGTGCTCTGCGACACGATGAAGGCGATCACGCCATAGATGCCGACCACCGCGAGCAGCACCGCACCGAGCGACATACCTGCCAGGACCCCGGAGATCATCCGCTGCGGCAGCAGGAAGTCGTCGACCACCTGCTGCAGGCTACGTACCTCGGTGACCGGCA
>JASFRZ010000356.1:0-5487 GCA_050114655.1 Acidobacteriota bacterium | reverse complement strand
ACGGTCCCGGGCTGGCCCTGATGAAGGTCTCGCGCGGCTCGGCGATCGCCGACCTCGACAACGACGGCGACCTTGACGTGCTGGTCAACAACAGCAACCAGCGCGCCGATTACCTGCGCAACGACGGCGGCAACGGCGCCGGCAACTGGTTGCAGATGCTGCTCATCGGCCGTGACGGCAACCGCCAGGCGATCGGTGCGCGCGTCACGCTGCGGCCGGGCGACGGCGTACGTCCCCAGGTACAGGAGGTCAAAGCGGGCTCCTCGTACATGTCGTCGAGCCCGGCGACGCTGCATTTCGGTCTCGGCGATGAGGGCGCGGCAGCGGCGACGATCCGCTGGCCGGCGGGCACCGTCGAGCAGGTCGAAGCACTCCAGGCGGGCAGGCTGTACGTCATCGTCGAGGGCCGCGGCGTGGTCGCCAGCCGGCCGGCCGTCGGCACGCGCTAGCGCCCGCCGATCTGCTGCAGCAGGTCGGCTGCTTCCGGCACGGTCGGGTCGAGGCGCAGCGCGGTGCGCAGCAGCCCCGCCGCCTCGCCGTCGTCGCCGGACTCCATCAGCAGCCGGGCCAACTCGACGTAGTTGCCGGTGGCGGCGGGGTGCAGACGGATCTGCGTACGCAGCTCCTCCATGCGGGAATCGCGGAGCTGGAGCTCGCGCGCGCGCGCGGCCGCCTGGCGCGCGTCCTCCTCGCGGCCGAGGCCGCGCAACGCGCGCGCCAGGTTGACGTAGGCGCCGCTGCGAAAGGGCTGAGCTTGTACCACCTGTTCGAGGCGCGCCGCGCTCTCCTCGTAACGCTGCTCGCGCATGTCGATGACACCGAGCTCGTAGGCCGCGTCGATGTTGTCGGGATCGAGCGCCAGAGCCCGCTCCAGCGCCGCGCGCGCCGCCTCGTTGTCGCCCTCGTGACTCCGCAGATAGCCGATGCGGTAGGCCACCTCGGCGTCGTTCGGGTAGCGCTCGCCGAGTGCCTCGAAGAGCTGCAGTGCGGGCTCGATCTGGCCGGTGTCGGTGTAGACCGTGGCGAGAGCGCGACGCAGGTCGTCGTCCTCCGGGTTCTCGGTGAGCAGCTGGCGCAGAATCTCCGCCCCCTCGGACATCTGCCCGGCGTTGCGGTTGATGTACAAGGCCGCCAGGGCGCGCCGCAGCGCGGGGTCGTCGGGGGCCAGCGCGATGCCCTGCTGCAGAACCTGCTCCGCCGGTTGCGGGCGCCCGCTCTGCTCGAACAACTCGCTCAACAACAGCCGCGAAGGCGGGTGGGTAGGGTCAATCTGCAGCGCGCGCTCGAGCGCGCTGTCGGCGCGCGCCCAGTCGCCGGCGCGTGCCGCCAGCAGCCCGAGGTTGAACCAGTCGTCCACCGCGCCGGGAGCATCGCCGGCGGCCTCCAGGGCGGCGACTGCCTCGTCGAATCTCCCCAGCGACGCTTGCGCGCGGCTCACCAGCCCCGCCGCAACGGCATCCTGCCGCCCCGCCGCGGCGAAGGGACGCAGCACGTCGAGCACCTCGTCGGGCCGCTCCTCGGCCAGCAGGATGCGCGCCAGCGCGAGCGCCGACGGGCGCCCGTCCGGATTGCGGCGCAGGGCCTCGCGGTAGGCGGCAACCGCCTGCTCGGTCTCGTTCTGCGCCCGCAGCGCCTCGCCGAGGTAGAACCAGGCGCGGGTATAGTCAGGGGCACGCGCCAGAGCCTCACGCAAGGACTGTTCCGCCGCCACCGGGTCGCCCTCCAACAGATCCACCTGGCCGATGCCGAACGGTCCGCTCGGCGCACCGGGGTAGGCGGCGGAGATCTCCTCGAAGGTCTTGCGCGCCCCTACCAGGTCGCCGGTACCCCGCTGCGCCGTGCCCAAGAGGAAGGACGCCTGCAGGTCGTGCGGGCGCAGGGCGAGCGCCGCGCGGAAGCGTTCCAGCGCCCCGGCGAAGTCGCCCGCCTGCATGCGGCCCACGCCGTCGCGCAGAAGCTCCTCGAAGCCCTGGCCGGCGGCCTGCCGCGCGCCGGCCGGCGCCGCCACGGTGACGGAGCCGGCGGCGAGAGCATCTCGCGCGGCGGGCGGCGCGGCAACGCCGGCGAGCACCAGCACCAGAGGGAGGATGACCGAGGTGAAGGAGATGACCGCCATGACTCGACTGTACGGCGCTCAGGCGAAGCGCGCCAGACCGAGAAACCCGATCGGTAGGCGGGCTGCACCGTCGAGCGCCAGCTCGGCGGCGATCTCGCCCACCGCCGCGGCGAACTTGAAGCCGTGGCCGGAGAAGCCGCCCGCCAGCACCACGCGGGGATGGAGCGGGTGGCGGTCGATAACGAAGTGGCCGTCCGGTGTCATCGTGTACATGCACACCGCGTGCGACACGGGGCCGGAAAGGACGCCGGGAAAGGTCTCGGCAACGAAGCGACCAACGGGCGCCTCGTCGCCGGGCTGCAGCGCGCGCTCGAGCGCGTCGGGATCGTCAATCGGCGTGACCGCGAGGTGCTCGGCTGCCTTGAGACCACGGTCGTCGACCGAGGGGAAGCCGTAGAAGTGCCCGTAGTCCTTCTCGATGTAGAAGGTCGGCAGCGCGGCGGGGAGGAACGGCTCCAGCTCCGCTGTCTCGTACCAGAACAACACCTTGCGCCACACCTCCACCGCGACGCCGACGCGCGCCAGCTCCGCGCGCAGCCATGCGCCGGTGGTCAGGACCAGGCCGGCGGCGGTGATCTCCTCTGCGTCGGTATGCACCACCACGCCGTCATCGGCCGCCTCCCACGACGTCACCGCAGCGCCCGTGCGCACCGCGGCGCCCGCGGCGCGCGCCTGCGCCACCTGCGTCGTGACGCAGTCCTCGACGCGGAGGTACCCGCCGAGCGGGTCGAAGAACGCCACCGCGTCCGGCTCGGCGCGTAGCTGCGGGAAGCGCGCGGCGAGCTCGCCGCCGTCGAGACGCTCGTGCGGCATGGCGTGCTGCGCGTAGCAGGCTTGCAGTCCGCCGATCGAGGCGGAACCCGGCGCCCCGACGGTGAGGAAACCGCAACGGTCGAACAAGGACACGCTGGCGGCCTCCTCGAGCTCGCCCCACAGCTCGTAGGCCCGGTGCAGCAACGGCACGTAGTCGGGGTGCTCGAAGTACGCCTTGCGAATGATGCGGGTGTCACCGTGCGAGCTGCCGCGATCGTGCGCAATGTCGAAGCGCTCGAGGCCGAGCACCCGCGCCCCGCGGCGCGCCAGCGCGTGCACCGCGGCGCTGCCCATACCGCCGACGCCCACAACCACCACGTCGAAGTCGTGCTTCACGGGGCTTCCCCCCCTGCTACCGGCACCGTTACGCCGGCGCGATCGCCAGCACCCGCAGCGGGCTGCCGGAACCGGCGACGATCTTCAACGGAGCGGCGATCACCAGCGCGCCGGTGGCAGGAAGGCGATCGAGGTTGCACAGGCTGGCGAGGCCGAACTTGCCGGCGCCGTGCATCAGCGCGTGATTCGGGAACGGCGGCTCGAAGGTACCCGCCTGCCCCGCGTCGGTGCCGACGGTCTCGACGCCGACGCCGAGGACGTCGCGCTGCTCGGCCAGCAGCTTCGAGGTGTCGGCGTGGAAACCCGGGCTGTGCGGCCCATCATCGGCGACGTTGAGAAACTCGGCGGCAGTCTCGCGCTTGCTCCAGTCGCTGCGCAACAGCACCCATGCGCCGTCGGGAATGCGGCCGTGCTCCGCCTCCCACTCCGCGACGTGCTCGGGTAGCAGCAGGAAGTCGGGATCCCCGACGACCCGCGCACTGACATCGATGACGCACGCCGGCCCGACGAAGCGCCCCACCGGGATGGTGTCGCAGGTGTTGTCGGGCAGGTCCTTACCGGTGATCCAGTGCACCGGCGCGTCGAAGTGGGTACCGGTGTGCTCGCCGAGTGCGAGCGTGTTCCAGTACCACGCCGGCCCGCGATCGTCGTAGCGCGAGATGGCCTCAAGGCTGACCCCCGGTGACGGCGCGAAGACATCCGGCAATCCGATGACCGGCGTGTCCGGGCCGAGCGGCTGGGTCAGATCGATGACTTGCAGCGCGCCGCTGCGCAGCTCATCGACCAGTTGCTGCAACACCTGTGACATCGATCTATCTCCCACGCGTCGCGTGCCGCCACGGCGTGCTGACGCGGCGATCAGCCGGCGTCGCCGCCCATCTCACGAAGGCGGCGGACAAATTGAAAGCGGTTTTCCAGCAGGCCCAGGTCGGTGACGAACTGCGCCGGGCCGACGTCGGCGACCTTGGCGACGATGGTGGTCATCTCGCCCGCGTCGACGGCTGCGGCAAACGCGGCGGTCAGCCCGTCGATCGTCGCGACGGTCGCGCTGCGCGGCACACCGGCGGCCTCGGCGATGGCGGCGAGATCGCTGCCGGTCGAAGTGGCGGTGGGGAAACCACCCACCGACAGGAGGCTCTCGTTGTCGAACACCAGATGGATGAGGTTGGCCGGCCGGTAGCGGCCGAAGGTGCTGAGCCCGCCGAGGTTCATCAATACGGAGCCGTCGCCGTCGAGCACCACCACCGGCAGCTCGGGACGCGCCAGCGCGATGCCGAGGCCGAGCGACGAGGCCAACCCCATGGCGTGCTGCAGGTAGAAGAAGTTCGGGCGATGGCCGATCGCTTGCAGCTCGGCCGCCACGGCACCCATGATGGTCACCACGACGCGCTCTCCGAGCTCCGGGTAGAGCGCCTGGAGCGCGTCGCGGCGCAACATGCGCTGCTCACTCATGACGCCCTCCTGCCCCGCGCGCAACCTTTCCGCATCATCAGTCCTCCCACATCAGGGCGCGGCCGAGCAGCAGCGCCACCGGTCGCAACGAGGCATCGGCCAGCGCGATCGCTTCCCCGATCTGGCGCTCGGCCGTGGCCGGATCGTCGAGCGGCTGGTAGGCGATGCTCAGGGCGCGCAGGACGGCCTCGGTGACGCCTCCGCCCTCCGTCTGCCAGGGGTCACGCTCACCAAACGTGCCACGGTAGCTGATCAGCATCAGCAGCGGGATACGGTAGAGCTGTGCCCCGGACACGATGCCGTTGATCGAGGCGAGAAAGCCGTGGTTCTGCATCAACATCGCCGACTTCACCCCGCCGAGGTGCGCGCCCATCGAGATGCCGACCCCCTCCTCTTCCTTGGCGAGGCGCACCAGGGTGGTATCGGGGTCGTCTTCGGCCATGCGGATCAGGTGTACCAGCCAGGTCTCGGGCAGCGCCGAGAGGATGCGCACGCCGTTGGCTTTGAGCGCGTTGAAGACGAGCTGCGAGTTGGCGACGGAGACGGGCATGATCAGCGCTGATCATATCCTGTGGGCAATCGGGCATCGGTGTGCCCTACACCACGCAGCGGCCGTGGGCTGGCTCCTGACAGCCGGGCGCGGCCCGGCGTATCGTTGAGACACGGTCCCCGTTACGTTGGAGGTTTCATGGTACGAGCGCGACAGACATTGACCAAGGTGCTGCCCGTCGGCCTCGGTATGCTCGCCGGAGCGGTGCTCGCCACGGCGC
>JASFRZ010000355.1:0-5518 GCA_050114655.1 Acidobacteriota bacterium | reverse complement strand
AGGTCATCGCCCGCCTCGCGCCGGGCGTCACGATCGAGCAGGCGCAGCAGGAGATGGAGGCCATCGCCGCCGAGCTGCGCGCCGAGTACCCCGAGGCGAATCGCAACCATGGCATCCGCGTGGTGCCGCTGCGGGAAGAAGTAGTCGCCGGCGTGGGCACGCTGCTGACCCTGCTGATGGGCGCCGTCGGTGTGGTGCTGCTCATTGCCACCGTCAACCTCGCCAACCTGCTGCTGGCACGCGCCGGCTCGCGTGAACAGGAGATCGCGGTGCGCAAGGCGGTCGGAGCTACGCCGCTGCGCCTGGCGCGCCAGGTGCTGACCGAAGCTGTGGTGCTCGCACTGCTCGGCGGCGCCGCCGGGCTGGCGCTCGCCTTCGTGCTGATCGACGCGTTGACGGCGATGATCCCGGCCGGGGTCCCCTACCTCGACCGCGTCGCCATCGACCCCCTGGTGCTGGGCTTTACCTTCTCGCTTGCTGTCGTCGCGGGGCTGACCTTCGGCGTCATCCCGGCGCTTCGCCTGTCGCGGCACGGCGCCCCGGACGCGCTCGCCGGCCGCGGCCGCGCCTCACGCCGTTCGTCGTGGACCTGGAGCGCGCTGGTGGTGGCGGAAGTTGCGCTCTCCGTCGTGCTGCTGGTGGGCGCCGGCCTGCTGCTGCGCAGCTTCATCAATACCATCGGCGTCAACCCGGGCTTCCGGCCGCAGAACGTCATGACGTTCACCGTGGCGCTCCCCGGCGAGTACTCCGCCGAGCGTCGCCTGGCGCTGTGGCGCGACCTGCGCGACGAGCTCGCCACGCTGCCCGGCGTGCAGGCCGCGGCGGTCACCAACCAGCTTCCCGCCGAACCCAACCGTGTCTCCGGCTGGTTCAACTACATCGACCACCCGGTGGAGATCACCGATCGCCGCTTCCTGGTGCCCTACCGCCTGGTGAGTCCGGACTACTTCGCCGCGCTCGGCATCCCGGTGGTGCGCGGGCGCGCTTTCCGCGCGGGCGACGGAACCGAGCCGCTGGCCGCCATCGTCAACGAGGCCGCGGTGCGCGCCTTCTGGCCCGACGCCGATCCGCTCGGCGATCGCATCGGCGTTGGATCGCTCGATGGCGAGCCATGGTACCCGCCCGCCACGGTGGTCGGCGTGGTCGGCGACGTGCACAACGCCGGCCTCACCGAGCCGGCACGCCCGGCGATCTACTTCCCCTTCGAGATGGCTGCCGGCTGGACCAACATGACGTTCGCCTTGCGCACTCGCGATGCACCCGAGAGCGTCCTCCGCGCCGCGCGGGAGCGCGTCCGCAGCCTCGATCCCATGGCCCCGCTGTTCAACGAGGCCACCGTCGAGCAGATGCTGGCACGGCAAACCGCCCCGGCACGCGCCGTGCTGCAGCTCATCGGCACCTTCGCTGCCGTGGGGTTGGCGATGGCTGCCATCGGTGTGTTCGGCGTGCTCTCCTACACCGTCAGCCGCAGAACGCGGGAGATCGGCATCCGCACCGCGCTCGGCGCCGACCGCGCGCGGCTGGTGGCGATGGTGGTGCGCCAGGCGATGACCCGCGTCGTCATGGGCACGGCGATCGGCGTGATCGCCGCCCTCGCCGCCGGTCGCGTGCTCGCCGGCATGCTGTTCGAGGTAACGGCGGCGGATCCGCTGACCATCGCCGGGGTCACGGTGCTGCTGTGCCTCGTCGCTCTGCTGGCCAGCTACCTGCCGGCGCGCCGCGCCACGCGCATCCACCCGACGGTGGCGTTTCGTAGCGAATGAGATTTCTCCAGGGAGGCGATGCCCGACACGCCGGGCGCCCCGGGCAGCGCCCGGCGCGTCAGCCGCCGCCGAGCTTGAACGCGCGCACGAGGTTGAAGCCGAGGCGGACGTCGCTGGTGCGCCCGAGCGCCAGCGCCCCCGGCGCCATCTGGTCGGCGGTGTAGTCGACCGAGTTGCTGACGCCGATCTGGAAAACGTGCCCGCCTACCTTGATGCCCCAGTACGCTGCCCATTGGTCGACCGCGTCGGCGTTGCGGAATCCGGCGACGTTCCTCACCCACTCCGCATCGATGCTCTGCCGCGGGGTGAACCGGAACGTTCCGCCGACGCCGAGCGCCGCCGAGTAAGCGTCGCTCGCCGGGTCCCCGGAGGGATCGGTGTCGGTCGCCAGCAGGGGGGTCAGCAACAGGCTGACGCGCTCGTGCACACGCCATCCCACGGGCATCTCGAGGGTGAAGCGGTTCTTGTTGACGACGTTGTCGCGATCGAGGTAGGCGCCACCGACCACCGCGCTGACCGACAGCGGCACACCGGGCGGTTGCTCATCGAGCAAGGCGACCTTGGCGCCGTACTCCCACGTGCCGCGATTGGAGCTGCGGCCGCCGTGCACCTGGAGCCGGTCGGTGATGCCGTAGGCGAACCAGAACGCCGGCGTGGCGAAGCTGTCGAGTCCCCAGAATCCCTGGAACCCGGCGTCGCCGATCGACTCGTTGAAGCGGTGGCTGAAGTGAACCTCGAGAGTCTTGGCCCCCGGCATCTTCGGTGTCGCGAGGTTGATGAGCTCGCTGCTGAACCAGGTCGGAAAGGCCAGCTCGTCGGGCAGCGACTGTAACCATGCGTAGAGGCTGGTGATCTCCTCGTCGCTCAAACGATCCGGCCCGTAGACCGGCATCATGCCGCGCGGGGCGCGCAGCTGGGCGATCACCGCCGCCAGCTCGAGCCGGGTGGCCGTCAGGCGCGGACCGACGTCACCCTGCGCGCGGCCACCGTGGCAATCGGCGCAATCGAGCTCCTGAAAGAGCTGCGCGCCGCGCGCGGCACGTTGCGCCGCCGCGGTAAGCGGCCACACGATGACCACCAATAGCATCAATAGGCTGGCCGCGACGCAGCGTGGAGCTCGCGCGCCGCCCCTCTGCGGGCTTCGTCCGGAAGTGCTCATCGGCGGCCCTACTGGACGTTGATCTGCCCGCGCATGCCGACGCTGGAATGCTCGTCGCACACGAAGCCGATGGTGCCGGCGGTGTTGAAGGTGCGCGTGAAGCTCCAACTCGCCGTCGACGGCGCGCCGTTGCCGCCCATGTCATCGCAACCGACGGCGCAGGTGAAATCGCCGCTGCTGACATTGTGCTGGCCGCCGGCGTTGGAGAAGGTCACCGAGCCGCCGGCCGCGATCGTCACGACATCGGGCGAGAAGGTGTTGTCGGGATTCGCGGTGATACTGGCCGACTGCGCCGGCGCCTGGCCACCACCGCTCGGCGGCGGAGCCTGCATCGGGGTCGGCGACGACGAGTTACAGGCGCCGATCAACGCCGCAAACAGCAGGACAGCCAACAACTTGCCGAAAGCACAGGAACGCATGGGACCTCTCCCGGTTCTGTCGCACCGCTCCCCACAGCACAGGCGCACCCCCGCCGCCAGGAGTCGTGCACTCGAATTGTTCCAGGGGTCCAGATTCCGCTCGCGCGCACGGTAGCGAACGGCGCGGGCAGCGATCGTGAAACCGGCCACAGATCGCGGGCGAGGCTCGCCGGAAAGGCGTGAGTTTGTAGCGTGCCGCACACAATCGCGCGCCCCGCGGCGCGCGCTTCGGCCGTCTAGCGCGCGGCTCCTGTGAGCTGGGTGACGTTCGCTCCGTCGATGTCCATCGTCATGATGTGCTTCGGTCCGGGGCCGCCGGCGGGCACCCACGTGTACGCCACACGACTGCCGTCGGGAGAGACGCGTGGGTCGATGGAATAGCCGACATCGGTGTGCGTGAGACGTTGCGGGTCGCTGCCGTCGGCGTTCATGCGCCAGATCTCGGTGGAATCCGCATCAGCTCCGGTTCGCCAGCTCATGAAGACGATCGAGCGGCCGTCGGGCAGCCAGCTCGGCACCATGCCGTTGTCCGGATCCACGGTGAGGCGGGTGTAGTCGCTGCCGTCGGCGCCCACCGTGTACACGTCACGATTGACGTGGAACGCCAGACGTTGCCCGTCGGGGGAAAACTGCGGGAACCAATGGGTGCCATCGGAAGGCGCGACCGCGCCGGTGAACTGGTGCTGGTCAGAGCCGTCGGCGTTCATCATCCAGATTTCGAAGCGGCCGCTGCGAGTCGACATCCAGGCGATCGTGCCGCCGTCGGGCGACCACGCCGCGGATACGTCGTTGGCCGGGTTGTAGGTCAGCCGTCGGACGTCCGTCCCATCGACGTTCATGGTGTAGATCTCGAACGAGCCGTCGCGGTCGGAATCGAAGCTGATCCGGCTGCCGTCGGGCGAAAAGGCCGGGTACCCATCGTCGGCGGGGTTGTCGGTGAGCCGGGTCACGTCCGAGCCGTCGGCGTTCATCACATAGATCTCGGCATTGCCGTCGCGTTCGCTGTAGAAGGCGATCTTGCTACCGTCGGGCGACCACGAGGGCGAGCCATCGCGCTGTCCCTGGGGCGCGCCGAGGCTGTCGGGAGCGCCGCCGGCAGGCTCTCCGGTTGCGCCGGTATCCGAGGCCGCCGCACATGCCCCCGCCGACACCAGAAGCAGGATCAGCAGCGCGTACCGATGCTGGATGCCGTGGGCCGATGCACCCGCCCTTCGCTGAGCCATCTTTCTCAAACCGCCGCGTACACGATGAAGCCGCCGAACAGCACGGCGATCACCGCCCAGGTGCGAAAGACCGGGTCCGAGAAGGCGAGGTACCACGCCATCAACGCCTGCAGCCGGCGCATCCCGATGAACAACCCGGCAAAGCCGGCGACCAGCATGATCACGCCGATGGTCCCCACCGCGATCGGCCAGGAGCAGGCTTCCGACGCGAACACGAAGAACACCCCGCCCACAATGCGGAAGGCGAGCGCGCCGTAGAGCATCTTCGGTGTGGTGAACGAGAGCACCAACCCCCGCGTCAGTCCGGGAGACGCGAAGACGCCCACTCCCAACAGGGCGATGACAACGCCCACCGCGGCAACGATATACGCCAGCACCGGCATGACCCTCCTGCTTCAGTATTTCCAGCCGAACGACATGGTAACGCCGAGGTCGTTCTTCTTGGCACCGGCCTGCGGCGGATCGGAGTCGTAAGTCTCGAACAGGTCGACGGAAAAATACAGGTCCTTGACCACCTCGCGCTTGATCGACGAGTTCAGGCTGAGGCGGTAGCGGCCCGCGGTGGTGAGGCTGGGGAGAAAGATAAAGGACGTGCTGATGTCGGTGTCGTGGTCACCGAAGGTGAACACCTGCAAGTCGGTGGCCAGACCGAGCTCGAGGTTGTTGGTGCCGGTCTCCTCCTCCGTGAACTTCTCGCGCGTGTACAGGGCGGCCGTGTACAGCGACCATGTCCAGCGGTTGGACTGCTGCATGTACCGGCCCACGCCATAGCCCCCGGTGGCGCGCAGGTCGAGGTCGAGCTCTTCGTTGTGCTCGTAGCCACCCAGCGCGATACCGAACCAGCGCTGCCAGCGCAGGTTGCGGCGCCAGGCGCCGCCGATCGTCTGGCGGTTGGTGGTGTTGGCCTCATCCCGGCGCTTGATCAGCGAACTCAGGGCGACGTTCGCCTGCCAG
>JASFRZ010000354.1:0-5549 GCA_050114655.1 Acidobacteriota bacterium | reverse complement strand
GCCGTCTCGGCGACGCCGTCGCGCACCGTGGCGGAGATCGAGTACAGGTACGGTTGCTCGGTGGGCAGCAGCGCGCTCGAGACCCCTGCCACGAGCTCGGTCTCGACCAGTGCCCCGTACAGCGGCGAGGTGGTGCGCGCGTTGCGGCCGAAGCCGCCGGCCCACAGGTTGATGCCCTTGCCGCCGGACAGCACCGCGTCGGCCACCAGCAGCGGCACGAAGTCATCGTCGCCGAACGCCGGCGCGTGGAACACCACGTCGAGGTAGCGCGTCGTCCCGGGACGCTCGACCACGACGCGGCGCTCGCCCTCCTGACCGGGCTCGCGCGTCCGCACTTGCGGCAAGTCGCCGCCGCCCGGCGCGATGGCGCCGAAGAAATGCTCGACGCGTCGCATCGCCTGGTCGACTTCGACGTCGCCGGCGACCACCAGCGTGGCGTTGTCGGGCACGTAGTAGCGCCGGTAGTGACCGTACAGGTCATCGCGCTGCATGGTCTCGAGGTCGGAGAGCCAGCCGATGGTCGGCCAGCCGTACGGGTGGGCGCGGAACGCCGCCGCCGCAACCTCGTTGCCGAGCACGTACGCCGGGTTGTTCTCGTTGCCCTGCAGCTCGGAGATGATCACCGTGCGCTCGGACTCGAACTCGTCGGGGTCGTACACGCAACTGGTCATGCGCTCCGACTCGATCTGCAGCGCCAGGTCGAGCGCGTCGGCGGCGAGCGTCTCGAAGTAGGTCGTCTGGTCGATCCAGGTGTAGCCGTTCCACATGCCGCCGGCCCGCTCGATCCACACCTTGATGTCTTCGCGTGAGATGCCCGCGGTGCCCTTGAAGTTCATGTGCTCGACCCAGTGTGAGGCACCGGTGGTGCCGGGTGCCTCGTCCTTGGAGCCGACGTGATACCAGCACCACACCGACGCCAGCGGCGCAGCGTGCATCGGCGCGAGGAGCACCCGCAGCCCGTTGTCCAGGATGCGCTCCACCACCTCCGGCGCTGCGCTCATGAGGTACTCCCGGCGGTTTGTCCGGCGTCCTTTGGCCGGGCGAACAGCGATGGCTGGTACTCGGCCATCAGCTCGCGCGTAGCCTCGTCCGCCGGGGCGAAGATCTCCTGCAACACGTCAACGCGCCATACGTAGCTGCGCGGCGGCCTCTCCCCAACATCGCAGGTGACGTCCATGGTTCCGTAGAACTTCGAAACCACCGCGCTGCTGCAGGCCACCGGACCCCGGCGGCCGAGGAACTCGGCCAGCGTCGGCCGTCCCTCGGCACGGTACTCCCCGACGATCTGCACCGCCCTGCGCGCGTCGCCGGCGGCATGCATCTGATAGAGCGCCCAGGACGCCCAGATGCCGAAGATGATCGTGGGAATGACCAGAAACCAGTTGCTGCGGTTCAGGCGCAGGTTCATTCGCAACGGTTACCACGCTCCCGGGAGGGGGTCAAAACAGCCGGGGGCTCAGTGCAGCACCAGGCCGGCGATGAAGTACATCACGGTGGCCAGGACGCCACCGACCAGGGCATAGGGAATCTGCGTCACCACGTGCTCGATGTGATCCACCCCGGCGGACAGCGACGAAACGACGGTGGTATCCGAAATCGGCGAGCAGTGATCGCCGAACACCCCGCCGCCGAGCACCGCGCCGGTCATCAGCGGCACCGAGGCGCCCAGCGTGGCCGCCACCGGCATGGCAATGGGGAACATGATCGCCCACGTGCCCCACGACGTGCCGGTGGAGAAAGCGATGAACGCCGAGGCGACGAATACCAGCGGCGCAGCGGTGACGGCGTTGATCCACGGGCTCACCGTAGCCGCTACCCAGGGCCCGGTGCCGAGCAACCGGCAGACCGCGCCGATGGCGAGCGCCAAGGCCAGGATGGTCGCCACGCCGATGAGCTCACGGAAGCCGACGATCACCAGCTCGGCCATCTGCGGGAAGGAGTAGAAGCCCTGTACCTTGGCGAGGATCATCGATACGGCGACCCCCGAGCTCACTGCCCACAGCACCGACAGCGAGCCGGAGCCCGCCAGGATGCGCTCGAGGAAGGTGCGCTCGACCCCGGCGTCGGTGAGCCCCGCGCCGGTGACCCACAGCCCGACGATCATCATGGTGATCGTCGTGATGACCGGCAGCATCAGATTGATTGCGCGCTCGGGGATCTCGTCGCCTTCGGCACGGTGCTCTCCGGTGAGCTCGTTGAGCGCGGCGGCCTGTTCGGGCAACGCGCCATTGTCCCCCTCGCGCGCGCGCTGCTCCGACTGCTTCATGGGGCCGACGTTCCATCCCCCCACCGCAACCACGAACACCACGCCGATCGCCACCAGCGCGTAGAAGTTGAGCGGCACTGCGGCGATCAGATTGGGCAGCGGGTCGAGCCCCTCCGCCGCCAGCAGGGTCAGCACGTAGGCGCCCCACGCATTCAGCGGGATCAGGATGCAGATCGGCGCCGAGGTCGAGTCACACATGTAGGCCAGCTTGGCGCGCGACAGCCCGACGCGGTCGTAGAGCGGCCGCGACACGGCACCGGTAATCAGGCAGGTGATGTTGGACTCGATGAAGATGCAGATGCCCACGACGATGGACAGCAGTTGCGCCGACACCGGCCCACGCACCCAACCGCGAGAAACCATGAAGTTGGCGAAGCCGTTGACCCCCCCGGTCTCGCGCATCATGACGATCAGCGCGCCGACCACTAGGGTGAAAAGCAGCACCTCGACGTTGCCGCGGTTGGTGCATACCAGGATGATCTGCTCGATCGCCCCGCCGGCGCCGGCGATGGGGTTGAAGCCGGCGAGGATGGTCGTTCCCAGCAGGATGCCGGTGAACAGCGCCAGGTACACCTGGCGGGTCCAAAGCGCCAGGACGATGGCGGTGACAGGAGGGATGAGCGACAGCCAGCCGTATTCGGTCATGGCCGGCTATGCTAGCAGGCTGCGATGAATGTGCACGCGAGCCGAGGGGAGATGCTGCGGCGGCCCGCTAGTGCAGGTCTGTTGACAGCACCTCGCCGTCACGGCTCAGGCGGACCGTGAACACGTACGGACGGCGCTCGATTCCGATGCCGGGCAGGTCGAAACGCAGGTCGTAGTAGCGCAGTGTCTGGCCGCCGTCGGCACGCTCGTGCTCGACGGTAACCACCGGAAAGCGCGCGAACCATTCGTAGAGCTGCACCTGCTCGCGCAGCGGATCCTGGTCGACCGCCCGCAGGCTGTCGGGCGCGGCATCTTCCGGGATCTTGGGCACCTCGGTGAAGCGGATGTTCGCGTTGAGGCCGCGCGTCAGCTCGACGTGGGCACGGTAGTAGCGATCCTCGGTCTCGACGATGCCGGTCCAGTTCAACGGCACGAACGGCGCGGGAACCACCGCCACGCTGCGGATGTCACCGACCTCCAGCGTGTCCGCCTGCGCCGCCACCGCACGTACTGCCACCCACTGGAGCATGCCGGCGAGCAGCACGTAGCCAGCCGCGACCCCGAGCCCGACCTTGGCGACACGGCGCGGCGCGCGGCGCAAAAGGTAAACGCCGAGAACGCAGCACAGCAGGATACCGAGGAAGGTGGGATCGAAGGTCCACATCCAGTCGAAGGTGAAGCGCTCGCTTCGAAACGGATACAGCAGCACCGTACCGTACGAGGTCAGCAGGTCGAGTAATACGTGCAGGTACACGCCCACCAGGCTGATCACGAACAGGCGTTTTCGCGCCACGTTGGGAAAGAACGGCGCCGCCAGCAACGCCAGTAACGCCGCGAGACCGACGCCGCCGAGCAACGAATGGGTCACGCTACGGTGGTAGCGCAGGAACGCCAGCGGATCGGGGCTGAGCTCGACGATCGCATCCACGTCCGGCGCGAGCGCGGCCACCGCTGCCAGCGCGACGCCGCGCTTCTCGAGCTCCGGCGGCAACAGGCGGTGCGCCAGTCCGGACCTGGCGACCAGGCCACCGGCGAGGCCGTGGGTTACCGGATCCATATCAGAGGGCCGCCAGTCGTTCGCGCACCAGGGCGTTGGCGGCCTTGCCGTCGATGCGCCCCTGGTAGCGGCTCATGAGCTGGCCCATGACCTTGCCCATGTCCGACGGAGATGTCGCGCCGGCGGCGGCGATGGCCTCATCGACCGCGGCATCGAGCGCGTCGCCTTCGAGCAACTCCGGCAGGTAGGCCTCGATGACCGTGATCTCCTCGAGCTCGGCATCGGCGCGGTCCTGGCGACCACCCGTGACGTACTGCTCGGCGGCGTCCTGACGCTGCTTCACCGCCGTACGTAGCGCCGCCGTTATGTCCTCGTCGGAGAGCTCCTTGCCGGCGGCGATCTTGCGGTTGTGGAGGTCGGCGATCACCATCCGCAGCACGCGTACCTTGACCGCGTCGCGCGCCTTCATGGCGTCGTTGAGGTCCTTCTTGAGTTGCTCGAGCATCCGGTGATTCTAGCTCATCGCCCTTCGGAGAGCGTTTCCTTTCCGGCCGTCGAGCGCGGGCCCGCGACCATGACCGCCCGTCCCCGGCGCGCCTGTTTTGCTAGACTGGCGCGATGGATCGTGCCTACCCCGACCGCAAGCTCTACTACAACGGCTTTGCCGCCATCCGCTACCCCATCCAGTGCGTACTGACCGCCCTGACGACGGTGTTCTGGGGCAGTTCGGCGCTGCTGATCTCGCTGATCGACCGCCGCGGGGGATGGGTGCACGCCTGTGCCAGCAACTGGGGCGCGTCGATCTTCCGCATCTGCAGGGTCGAGGTCCAGGTCGACGGACTCGACAAGCTCGATCCGCAGCGCTCCTACGTCGTCATGGCCAATCACCACAGCCTGTTCGACATCCCGACCGTGCTCACCTCGCTGCCGTTTCCCTTCCGCATGCTGGCCAAGGCGTCGCTCTTTCGCATCCCTTTCATGGGCTGGTACATGTCGCGGGTCGGCTACATACCGGTCGAGCGCGAGGATCCCAAGCAGGCGCGCGAGAGCCTCGACAAGGCGGCCCGCCGGGTCGCCTCAGGGCTCTCGGTGCTGGTGTTTCCCGAAGGCACCCGCAGTCCCGAGGGCGTGGTCAAGCGCTTCAAGCGCGGCGGCGTCAACCTGGCCCATGCGGCGGGTGTACCGGTGGTGCCGGTGGCGATCATGAACAGCGGCCGGCTGCTGCCGCGCGGCTCGTGGCACGCCGATCCCGGCATCATCACCATGCGCATCGGCGACCCCATCGACCCGAACGAGTTCGACGAGGCGCGCGCCCTGGCCGACGCGGTGCGCGACGCCGTCGTCGCGCTCCACGACGAGCGCCGGGAGGCGGCGTGATGAGGGCCGCCGTCACTCGATGAACGAGCCCGACCTCGATGCCGCGATCGCCGACGAGAACAGACGGATGCGGCGACTGCGGCTGATCGCCAACCTGACCACCGCCGAGTTGATGCAGGCAGACCTCACCCTGGCCGAGGCACGCAACGTCGTCGAACGCATGCGCCGCGCTACGTTGGCGCTGTTCCCGGGCAGCGAGACGACGTTCGACCTTATCTACGCCACCCGCTTCGAGCGCATCATCCGCGGTCGCTTCGGCGTACG
>JASFRZ010000353.1:0-5553 GCA_050114655.1 Acidobacteriota bacterium | reverse complement strand
AGAAGCTGCGGCAGCCCGGTCATCGGTCGTTCGCTCCACACGTCGCCGTCGGGCACGTACAGTCGCACCGGACGCGTTCCGCCGCCGGTCAGCACCAGCGCGCGCCCGTATGCGTCATCGAGGAAGACGCCGCGCGCGGGCACCGGACGTGGCCCCGCCTCACCGCGCGACTCTGTTGCCGCAGGCGCGCCGCCCCACACGAGCGCCGCGGCGGGCGGCAACGGATCACCGGGGTCGTCGCGCGCGGCGAGGCGCACCGGCTGCAGCGCCTCGCTCGCCAGCGCGCGCAGATCCGCGCTGCCGTCGCCGTCGAGGTCGACGCGCGCGCTCAGCGCCGGCTCCGCGCCGGCGGTGGACCGCCCGACGACGTCGGACCGGCCGCGTCGCGGCGTTCCGTCCTCGGCCCAGTACACGGCCAGCGCGGCACGCAGGACGTCCCCGAGACAGGCACGGCCGGGAGGGTCGGCGCCGCACATCGCCGTGACTGCCTGCTGCTTCAGGCGCTCAGCGGCGGCATCGTCCCCCGCCCCGATCGCCAGCCAGATCGCCAGCACGTACGTCTCCGCACCGCGCCGGTTGAGACCGAGGGCGTCCTCGATCTCGGCCTGCGCGGCGACGCGATCGCCACGGTAGGCGGCCCAGCGCGCCTTGAGCAGGTGCGTCTCGGAATTGTTCGGGTGCACCGCGAGGGCGCGGTCGGCCATCGCGTCGGCAACGGCCAGGTCGATGCTCCATCCGGCCACCGGCGTGCCGGCGACCGTGCTGAGCTGCTGCCAGGCACGGTTGCCGCGCGGGTCGGCGGCGCCGAGGCGCTCGAGCAACCCCCAGGCCACATCGAGCTCGCCGCGTGCGTAGCGCAGCTGGGCGAGGTTGTGCAGCGTATCGGCATGCGCCGGCTGGATGGCGAGGGCGCGCTCGTAGGCGTCGATCGCCGCCTGCGCTCGGCCCTCGCGGCGCGCCTCGGTACCCGCTCGATAGGCGACCCAGAAATCAGCCTCGTCGCCGCCGGCGATCGGCACCGCGGCGGGGTCGGCGCCGGCGCCGCGCACCAGGGTATGGCGCGCGTCGACGGCGAGGCCGGTGAACGCTTCCTCGGTTCCATCGGGCCAGCGCACCACCACACGCCCGATGTCCTCTTCTGCCCCGAGGCCGAAGTGCGCCGTGAGCGAGTCCTGCGACAGGTACGAGGCCACGCCACCAACCGGGACGAGCTGGCTGCCCGCCGCGCCGTCGAGACGGATGGTCGCACCCACCGCTCGGCGGTTGTCGTCTTCCTGGCGCAGGTCGATCTCGATCCAGTGCGCCCCGGAGGTGCCGCCGTTGTTCATCAGCACTACCCCGGCGCCGTGTGCGAGCACCGCGATGTCGACGTCGCCGTCGCGGTCGTAGTCCGACGAGGCCGCGCCGCGGGCCACCAACAACCGTTCGAAGGGCGGCCCGGCGACCTCGGAGAGCTCGAAGAAACCCTCGTCCCCACGGTTCCAGAACAGCTGCATGCGCTGCGGCAGCAATCGTGACGTGTCGGCATCGTCCTCGAGCGTGTGGCCGTTGACCACAAACAGATCCTTGCGGCCGTCGTTGTCGAAGTCGACGAAGCCGGTCCCCCAGCCGACGTAGTCGAGGCCCGGGGCGCCGAGCCCGACGAGGTCGGCGACGTCGGTGAACAGCAGCGGCTCGCCCTGCCCCGCAGCGGCGTCGGCTGACCGGTGGTTCTCGTACAGGGCGTTCTCCTGCGCGATCCAGTGGGTGACGAAGAAATCGAGGTCGGCGTCACCGTCGTAGTCGCCCACCGCCAGGCCCATGGCGCCACGATAGTCCGCCGTCAGTGTGGCAGTGGAGACGTCCTCGAAGGTGCCGTCGCCGTGGTTGAGGAAGAACGCGTTGTCGGAGATGTCGTTGGCGACGTACAGATCGAGGTCGCCGTCGGCGTCCCAGTCGGCGAACGCCGCCGACAGGCTGCGGCCGGCCTCGTTGGCGACGCCGGCATCGCGGGCGACGTCGGTGAAGCTTCCGTTACCGTCGTTGCGGTAGAGGTGATTGGCGGCCGGATCGTACGACGCCGGGTTGAGGGTGAACGGCACCACCTTGCCGTACTGCATCGCCGGCGTGCCCTGCGGCTTGCGCGCCGCGTCGAACACCACGTAGTCGGCGACATAGAGGTCGAGGTCATCGTCGCCGTCGTAGTCACCCCACACCGCACCCGCGCTGTAGTCGTCGCCGCCGGCGACTCCGGCAACGTCGGAGACATCGGTGAAGCGGCAGGCACCCTCGTTGCGATACAGCACGTTGCGACCGTAGTTGGTGACGTACAGGTCGACGTCGCCGTCGCCATCGTAATCACCCCAGGCGGCGCCCATGCCGAATGCCGCAAGGCCGACACCAGCAGCGGTGGTGACGTCCTCGAAGGTGCCGTCGCCGCGGTTGCGGTACAGCGCGTTGCCGGGCAGCGTCGTCAGCGTCGCGGCGTCGGTGCCGACGGGCGCGGCGAAGTTGACCACGTACAGGTCGTCGAAGCCGTCGTCGTTGCAGTCGCCCCAGGCCAGCCCCGAGCCCATGTCCTCGGGCAGCATGCGGGTGCGGGTGGCGGGAAAGTGCCGCATGGTGATCCCGGCGCGCGCGGTGACGTCGGTGAAGCGATTGATCGGCGCGTCCTCGGGCAGGCCGCGCGCCAGCACGTCGACGATGCCGCTGTCGCTGTCGCCGTTGCGCTCCCATTCGACGAGCGTGACTCCGGCGATGACCAGCAGCGTCATCGCCAGCGCGGCGGCGCTGTAGCGCAGCAACGTTGCCTGTCGGCCGGTCACCTCTCCGGCGTCCGGGGTGCCGCTGCGTCGACGCGGATGCGGGCGCTGGCCTCGGAGATGTCGGTGATCGCGGCGGTCATCCCCTGGTCGGGGAAGAGGAAGTCGACCAGGTATTGATCGACCTTGCGGTAGCGCAGCTTGGCCTCGACCACCAGTTCCCCGGCTGCGCCGTCGAGTGACTCCGGTGCCGTGAACGAATAGTCCGCGACATCGGAGTACCCGGGGAAGAGCGTGCGCTTGAAGCGTGCCCCGACCATCTCCCACAGATTGTGGCGGTCGATCAGGTTGCCGTACTGATCAATGGCCTCGGCCTTGAAGATGATCGCGTCGGCGCCGAGAAAATTGTCTTCGCTGAGCTTGCCGGAGGTGAACACCACATTGCCCGCCGCATCACGCACCTCGACGTCGATCCACGCCTGGATGATGTCGAGCGGGCCGGTGGGAAAATCATGCCCGGGCTTGTTGTTGATGCTCACCACCTGCAACCGCACCTCGTCGCCCGCGGCCACCACTTCCGGAGCGACGATCTGTACGGGGACGGCCGGCCCGGTGGTCCACTTGTCGGCGATCTCCGGGACCTCGATCTCGCCGCGGATCCACTTCTCGGTGAGCGCGACGTGGTTCTCGGCGCCGGGCAGGTCGAGTAGCGTCGGCAGGTACTGGTTGGCGGCGAGGAACTGGTGGCTGCGGTGCTTGCCGTCGTTGTCGTTGCGGTTGTAGTCCTCGGGGTCACCGGCCGCCGGGTCGGTGGAGGCGTCCATCAACCGCATATGGCACTCGCGGCAGGTGATCGTCTCACGCACGTTGTCGGGCGCGTGCCAGCGGCTCTGCCGCCAGGTGTCGTACTGGTTCTGCAGCTGCACCCAGCCGACGTTGTTGATCTCCTCGTCGATGAACTGCTTGTGGCAGGCACCGCAGAATTCCGGCTCGCGATACAGCGGGCGCGAGAAGGAATCGACGTGCTGACGCGGGTAGGCGCGAATCAGGAAGCGTCCGGCCCACGCCGCCAGCGGTTGCGCGGACAGCTCGTGCAGATAACGCGGCTGTGCCGCCACGACGTAGTTGGCGTTGCCGCGCACGTCGGTGCTCTCGATCGAATGGCAGAGCACGCAGGAGACGCCCTGCTGCGCGCCGATGCCGGAGAGATCCTCGCTGTACAGGTTCTTGAGGCCGGCGAACAGTGCGATGGGATCGTGGCAACCGCCGCAATAGCGCGTCGACTCGGGTCCGTTGTTGGCCGCCATGGCCGCCTGCACGCCCTGGAAGAAGGGCGACATCGACGAGTACCGGTGCGCGCTCGGCAGCCACTCGTCGACGATCTGGGTGTGGCAGTTGGCGTCGCCGCAGCGCTCGGAGTTACCCAGCGGCTGGGGCACCAGCGCGCCGCCGGTCGCGGTGGTAGCGAGGCTCGGGGCGAACGGGCTGTCACCGAAGGGAAGCTGGTAGTCGGCGGGGAAGTCCCCCTCCACCGCCATCGTCGGCGCCACCATCACCCACACCGCAGTGATCGCGCCCGTCACCACCAGGAGCGCTACCGCGCGGCGCAGGAACACCCCCTGCGCGGCGCGCATGCGCGCCGCTTTCTCTCCTGCGTTCTGGCGCATGTGGCGCACCATGATGATTGCCAGGTGCCACACCACCAGCGCGGTGACGATCAAGCCGCCGATCAGGTGCACGCGGTCCCACGAATAGCTGATCCGGCGGCCCCAACCGGCTTCGGCGGTGAGCCACAAGCCACTGACGCCGACCGCGGTCATCGCACCCAGCGACAGATAACCGAGCAGCTTGTGCTGGTTGAACGGTCGCTCGCGGTTGGTCTGCCAGTGGTGCCACTGATAGATCACGTACGGCACCACGAAGATCACCCCGATGAGGGTGTGCAGCAGCACCATCACCTGCGAGGTGACGCTGAAGGGACCGAAGTAGATGAAGATGCCGGTGATCGCCAGGAAAAGGAACAGCCCGGACACCAGCGCGGTCAGCTTTGCGCGCCACTCGCGCAGCTGGATGACCTCGAAGAGGTCAGCTCTATCGTTGCCCATGTTCTCGCCCCTCGTGGTTCCGCCCGAACAAGACCCGAATATCGGCTTATAGTGCCGAAAACTCCTTTTCCCATCAAGGGCCGCCGGCTGAACCCCTCGCGCCCGCCCTCGGGGCTGCAGGGTGACACGCCGATCGCCTCACGCACGGCGCCCGCTGCACCGGTACGACGGCGTAAACTCGCCGCATGAAGCCCTTCCAGACCCTCGAGACCTTCACCACGCCGGAAGGCCAGCGGCTTACCCTGCATCACCGTGACGGCGACTGGTTCATCGACCTCGACGGCCACGAGCTGATGTCGACACGCGTGCACGACTCCGAGACCGCGCTCGGCCGGCTGGGCTGTGAGAGGCTGAGCGTCGCCGCCGCGCCGCGCGTGCTGATCGGAGGGCTCGGGCTGGGCTTCACCCTCCAGGCCGCGCTCGAGGTGCTGCCGGCCGACGCGGAGGTGGTACAGGCGGAGGTCTTCCCGGTGGTGGTCGAGTGGCACCGGCGTCACCTTCAGCAGCTCGCCGTGCCCCTCGAAGATCCGCGCGTGCGCGTCGAGATCGCCGATGTGGCGCGGTTCATCGCGCGCCACCGCGTGGAGCGCTTCGACGCCATCCTGCTCGATACCGACAACGGCCCCGACGCGATGTGCATCGGCGGCAACGCCTCGCTGTACGATGAGGCCGGTATCGCGCTGACTCGGGCGGCGCTGCGGCGCGTC
>JASFRZ010000352.1:0-5567 GCA_050114655.1 Acidobacteriota bacterium | reverse complement strand
TCCATCGCGGCGCGGTACTCGGCAATCGCTTCCCGCGCCACCTCGCCGAGGCCGGTGACGTCGGCCCCGGTGGGGCCGCCGAGCTTGCCCTCGCTGTACTTGCTCGCCATGCCGATGGTGCGCTGCAGCAGGTTGCCCAGGTCGTTGGCGAGGTCGTGATTGTAGCGGCCGACGAGCCGGTCGTGGTCGAACTCGAGGTCGCGGCCGAACTTGGCTTCGCGCAGGAGGAAATAGCGCAGCGCGTCGGCGCCGAAGCGCTCGGCGGTGGCGATGGGGTCCATCACGTTGCCCATGCTCTTGGACATGCGGCCGCCGCCGGTCAGCACCCAGCCGTGGCCGAACACCACCCTTGGCAACGGCACGCCCGCCGCCATCAACATCGCCGGCCAGATGATGGCGTGGAAGCGGGTGATGTCCTTGCCCACCAGATGCATGTCGGCGGGCCAGAACTCGCGGTAGGTGTCGGTGTCATCGGGGAAGCCGGTAGCCGCCAAGTAGTTGGTCAGGGCGTCGAACCAGACGTACACCGCCTGCCCCTCGTGTCCCGGCATCGGGATCCCCCAGCCGTCGGAGGCACGCGAAACGCTGATGTCCTCGAGGCCCTCCTCGAGCAGCGACAGCAGCTCGTTGCGACGGTAATCGGGTTGGACGAACTCGGGATGGGCGTCGTAGTGCTCCTTGAGCCGCTCCTGGTAGTCCGACAGGCGGAAGAAGACGTTTGCTTCCTCGCGAAACTCGGGCGCCGTCTGATGCACCGGGCAGTTGCCGTCGACCAGGTCACGCTCCTGGTAGTAGGCCTCGCAGGAGATGCAGTAGTAGCCCTTGTAGACGCCCTCGTAGAGATCGCCGGCGGCCTCGGCGCGTGCCACCATCGCCTCGACCGCAACGCGATGGCGTGCCTCGCTGGTGCGTATGAAGTCGTCGTACTCGACGTTGACCGCCGCCCAGGCCTTGCGGAACTCGACCGCCATCTCGTCGGTGAATTCCTGCGGTGTCTTGCCCTGCTCGACGGCCCGCCGGTGGACGTTCTGCGAATGCTCGTCGAGGCCCATCAGGAAGAACACCCGCTTGCCGGCAAGGCGCTGGTAGCGCGCGATCGCGTCGGCGGCAATCTTCTCGTAGGCGGTGCCGATGTGCGGCTTGCTGTTGGGGTAGTCGATGGCGCAGGTGATGTAGAAGCTCATGGCTCCAGATTCTTCGGCTCGTAGGCACAAAGGTCGACGATGTTGCAGTCCCAGCACTTCGGTCGCTGGGCGTGACAGACCTCCCGACCGTAGCGAATCACATTGATGTGCAGCGGGTACGCGATCTCGTCGGCAACCAGCCGTTGCGCATCGCGGTTGGCCTTGCCGAGATCCTTGGTCTCCAGGATGCCCAGCCGGCGGAAGATCCGGTGCACGTGGGTGTCGACGGGAAACGCCGGCAGGCCCAGAGAGAATAGCAGGATGCAATTGACGCTCTTGTCGCCGATGCCCTTGTAGGAACCCAGCGCGGCGCGCGCGGCATCCACGTCGAGGTCGGCGAGGTTGTCGAGATCGAAGCCGCCGTTCTGCTTCTCGACCTGCTTCAGAATGTCCTTGATGCGCCGGGCCTTGACCTTGTGCAGGCCGCCGACCTTGATGGCCGCGGCGATGGTATCGACGCGCGCCGCGGCGACCTCTTCCCACGAGTCGAAGCGCTGCCACAGCGAAGCCCAGGCGCGATCGCGATTGGTGTCGGTCGTGTTCTGCGACAGGATGGTGAACACCAGCTCGTCGAGCGGCGGCTGATACGACTCCGGGCGAGGTTCACCGTAGCGCTCACGCAGGCGATCGAACAGCACCTCGACGGCCTGCCTCGCCGCGCGATCACGGTCCGCATTGTCGCCGGCCTTCCGGCGCCCGGTGGAGCGCCTGGCAGACGCCGTGCGCGACTTTGCCCCCTTGCGCGCCGGCGCGCCGCCGCTCACTTGGGCGCGATCTTGTCGCCGAGGTAGTCGGCGAGGCCGTCGATGCCGACGCGCTCCTGCGCAGTGGTGTCACGGTCGCGCACCGTCACCTGGTTGTCCTCCAACGAGTCGAAGTCGAAGGTGACGCAGAACGGCGTGCCGACCTCGTCCTCGCGCCGGTAGCGCTTGCCGATGCTGCCCTGCTCGTCATAAAGGACGTTGAATCGCTTCTGCAGGTCATCGGCCAGGGCGCGGGTCTGCTCACCCAGCTTCTTCGAAAGCGGGAACACCGCCACCTGGCGCGGCGCGATATGCGGTGCGAAGCGCAGCACCGTGCGCCCCTCGCCGTCGACCTCGTCGACCGAAAAGGCGTCGGCGAGCACGGTGAGCACGGTGCGGTCGAGGCCGGCGGAGATCTCGATCACCGACGGCACGTACTTCTCCTGGCGCGCCTCGTCGAAGTAGCTCTGGTCTTTGCCGGAGTGCTCGTTGTGCATCGAGAGATCGAAGTTGCCGCGGTTGGCGATGCCCTCGAGCTCCTGCCAGCCGAAGGGGAACTCGTACTCCACGTCGGTGGTATAGCGGGCGTAGTGCGCCAGCTCGTTGTCGTCGTGCTGGCGGAAGCGCAGCTTGTCGGCGCGGATGCCGAGATCGCGGTACCACTGCATGCGCGCCTCGCACCAGAAGTCGAACCACTGCCGCTCCTCGGACTCGTGGACGAAGAACTCCATCTCCATCTGCTCGAACTCGCGCGAGCGGAAGGTGAAATTGCGCGGCGTGACCTCGTTGCGGAACGCCTTGCCGCGCTGCGCAATGCCGAACGGCACCTTCATGCGGGTCGACATCTGCACATTGCGGAAGTTGACGAAGATGGCCTGTGCGGTCTCCGGGCGCAGATAGGCAACCGACTGGCTGTCCTTGGTGGCGCCGACGTAGGTCTCGAACATGAGGCCGAACTGGCGCGGTTCAGTGAGCTTGCCGCCGCAGTGAGGGCACTCGGTCGGCAGCTCGCTGACGCCGAGCTCCTGCATCAGGTGATCGGTACGGTAGCGCCGCTTGCACTCGGTGCAGTCGACCATCATGTCGTAGAAGTTGCCGACGTGACCCGACGCCTCCCACACCTTCGGGTGCATGATGATCGAGGCGTCGTAGCCGACGACGTCCTCGCGCCGCGAGACCACACGCTCCCACCAGAAGTCGAACACGTTGCGCTTGAGCTCGACGCCCAGCGGACCATAGTCCCAAAAGCCGTTGAGCCCGCCGTAGATCTCGCTGCTCTGGAAGATGAAGCCGCGCCGCTTGCACAGCGACACCAGGGCATCGAGGGAATCGAGCCGCTCGTCTTGTTGCTCGCTTTGCTTCCGTTCGTCGGACATGCGCTGATTCTATCTTCGCTTTCCTGCCCCTCAAGCCGACTCGGGGGCTGTCGGGATGATGACTCGGTCGCTCAGACCCTGCTGCGACGACCGCTCAGAGAAGGTGCTCCAGGCCGAGCTCGGCGAGACGCTCGCGCAGCAGCTTGACGTCCTGGCTGCGCTCCAGCGAGGCGACCAGGATGACGTCCCCGGTGTGCACCACCGCGAGATTGTGCACGCCCAGCAGCGTCACCACGGCGTCGGGCGCGTGCACCAGGTTGCCCTTGGCGTCAACGTGCACCACCTTGCCGAACGCCACGTTTTCGCCCTCGTTGTCATCGGTGACCTCGTGCAGCGCCGCCCACGTGCCGACGTCGGACCAGTCGAATCCGGCCTTCACCGTGGCGACCCCGTCGGCATGCTCCATGATGCCGAAGTCGATAGATGTCGCCGGCATGCGGGCGTAGATCTCGGCGCGGGCGTCGTGATCATCGGTGGTGAGCATCTCCTCGGCCGGCGCGCAGGCTTCGGCGAGGTGCTGCTCGAACGCGCGCCACACGTCCGAAGCTGTCCATACGAAGATGCCGCTGTTCCAGAAGTAGTTGCCCGCCGCGACGTAGCGCTCGGCGGTCTCCAGGTCAGGCTTTTCACGGAACTGCGCGACGCGGAACACCTCGGCCCCCGGTGCGCCGTCGGCCACCGCCAGCGCGTCAGCCGCCTCGATGTAGCCGTAACCGGTCTCGGGATAGCGCGGCGGCACGCCGAAGGTGGTCAGCACGCCGTGCTGGCGAGCCGCGGCCACAGCAGTGCACACGGCAGTGGCAAAGGCGGCACCGTCGCGGATCAGGTGGTCGGCGGGCATCACTACCTCGACGGCACCCGCGTCGCGCCGCTGCACCTCCGCGGTGGCCCAGGCGATGCACGGTGCGGTATTGCGCGCCTGCGGCTCGAGCAGCAGGTTGCCTTCAGGCAGATCGGGTAGCTGCTCGCGGGTCAGCTCCTCGTAGCTCGAGGCGGTGACCACCAGCACCTGCTCGGGGCCGACAACGACGTCCAGCGCGCGGTCCCAGGTGGTCTGCAGCAGCGAGCGCTCGCCTGCGACAGCGAGAAACTGCTTGGGGCGGTGCATGCGCGACAGCGGCCAGAAGCGCGTACCGCCACCACCAGCCATGATCACCGCGTAGACGCTCGGATCGCGCGGTACGGCAGCCTGCTCTGCGGCGGTCTCCCCCCGCCCGGTCCCCCGGGCCCCCTCGCTCATCGTGCTCAGCTCCCGGTCGTCACGCCGAGCTCGGCCTCGATGCGATGGATGCGCTCGAAGAACAACTCCTTGATCTCGGCCAGTCGCTCGGGGCTCTCGGCCTCGAAGCGCAAAACGATGATCGGCCCCGTGTTGGAGGGGCGCGCCAAACCCCAGCCGCCGTCCATCACCGCGCGCACGCCGTCGATGTCGATGACCTCGTACTCATCCGCGAGCTGCGCCTTGAGCCGCTCGCAAATCTCGAACTTGGCCTCCTCGGTGGAGTCGTAGCGGATCTCCGGCGTCGTGTAGGTGGCGGGCAGGTCGGCGAGCATCGAGGAGAAGCCGCCGTCGTGCTTGGAGGCGATCTCGAGCAGCTTGGCGCCGGCGTAGATGGCGTCGTCGTGGCCGAAGAAGTCCTCGCCGAAGAACAGGTGGCCGCTCATCTCGCCGGCGAGCAGCGCGCCCTCCTCCTTCATCTTGCCCTTGATCAACGAATGACCGGTCTTCCACATGACCGGCTTGCCGCCGTGCTTCAGGATATCGTCGTGCAGCTGCTGCGAGCACTTGACGTCGAAGATCACCGCCGCGCCCTGGTTGCGCTCCAGCAGGTCGCGCGCCAGCAGCACCGTCAGCCGATCGCCCCAGACGATGTCGCCGTGCTCGTCGATGATGCCGACGCGATCGGCGTCGCCGTCGAAGCCCAGGCCGACGTCGAGCTTCTCGGTGACCACCTTTGCCCGCAGGTCCTCGACCGCCTCCTCGAGCGTCGGGTCCGGATGGTGGTTGGGGAAGTTGCCGTCGACCTCCGAGTACATCTCGACAACGTCGCAGCCGAGCGCGCGGTAGACATCGGGCGCGATCGGCCCGGCGACGCCGTTGCCCGAGTCGACGGCGATCTTGAGCGGCCGCGCCAGCTCGATGCGCTCGAGGATCATCGCCTTGTAGGCGGACACCAGATCGGCGGTCGTGTGGCTCCCCTCGCCGGTGTCGAAGTCGTCGGCCTCGATCATGGCCCGCAGTTCCTGGATCGCCTCGCCGTAGA
>JASFRZ010000351.1:0-5568 GCA_050114655.1 Acidobacteriota bacterium | reverse complement strand
CCTCCTTCACCAGTGTCTCGTCGATCAGCACGATGCCGCCGGGCTTGACCTCCTTGGCGAATTTGTCCTGCGCCTCCTGCGACATGCATACCAGCACGCCGGGCTCGGTGACGTAGGGGTAGTGAATGGTGGCGCCGGAGATGATGACCTGTGAGCTACACGCGCTGCCGCGCGCCTCCGGCCCGTAGGCCTGCGCCATCGTCGCCTCCTTGCCGTCGTAGATCGACGCCGCTTTGCCGATGATGTAGCCCGCCAGGATTACGCCCTGGCCGCCAAGCCCCGAAACGCGAATCTCGAGTGGTTCCATGTCGGCCTCCTTCACGCCACCGGGATGGCTTCTTCTTGCGGGGTTTCCACCGCAGGTGGCTCGGGCAGGACGTCCTTGAGCTGCTTCTTCATCAGCTCGTGGTGCGGCGCCCGGTCGATGTCGACGAACTTGCCGCACACGATCTTGCCGCCCATGGCGATGTCGACCTCCGACGGCGGCGTGCCGTGCGCGATGACGCTGTTGTCCTTGAAGTACTGCATCATCGCCAGCCCGTCGCCGAGCTTGTTGCGTCGCAGGTAGACGGTGGGACAGGGAGAGATGATCTCGACGAACGAGAAGCCGGGCTTGGCGATGGCTTCCTTGATCGCCTTGGTGAGCCGGCGTACGTGCAGGCTGGTCCAGCGCGCCACGTACACCGCGCCTGACGCCGCCGCGAGGTAGGGGAGCGAGAAGGGGTGCTCGAAGCAGCCGTACGGGGTGGTGGTCGAGCGCGCCGTTTCCGGTGTGGTCGGTCCGCCCTGGCCGCCGGTCATGCCGTAGATGAAGTTGTTCGAGCAGATCACCGTCATGTCGATGTTGCGTCGAGCGGCGTGGATGAAGTGGTTGCCGCCGATGGCGGTGAGATCGCCGTCGCCGGAGAACACCGTCACCGTGAGGTCGGGATTGCCGAGCTTGAGGCCGGTGGCGAAGGGAATCGCGCGGCCGTGCGTCGTGTGGAAAGAATCGATCTTCAGATACCCGGCGACGCGGCCGGCGCAGCCGATTCCCGACACCACGGCGGTTTTGTCGAGGTCGAGCCCGGACTCCTGCAGCGCGACCACGAAGGCGGTGAGCGAGGTGCCGAGGCCGCATCCCGGGCACCAGATGTGCGGCAAGCGGTCCTCGCGCAGCAGCTCCTTCATCGGGTGATCGGGAAACGCGTCCTCGGATAGAGGGGCTTGTGGAACAGCGAGCTCAGTTTGCATAAGCCGGCTCCCTGACCTCCTGGCGGCCGCCTTTGGCGGCCGCTTCGATGGCTTGCAGGATCTCGTTGGGGTGATGCACGTGGCCGCCGGGGTTGGACACCAGGACGGTGTCGCACTTGCCGGCGGCGCAGCGCTCGACCTCGAGCACTACCTGGCCGAGGTTGATTTCCGGCACCACGAAGGCGCCGACGTTCTCGGCGAGCTTGCGGATTTTTTGCTCCGGGAACGGCCACACGGTGACCAGCCGCAGCAGGCCGCAGCGGATACCGGCGGCGCGCGCCAGCTCGACGGCGCGATACGAGATGCGCGCCGAAATGCCGTAGGAGATCACCACCACGTCGGCATCCTCGATGCCGTCCTCCTCGAGGATGGCGATGTCGTCGATGTTGTCGCGGATCTTCGCCACCAGGCGCCGCACCAGCACGTCATGCGCCTCGGCGGACATGTCCGGATAGCCGCGCTCGTCGTGGGTCAACCCGGTGGTGTGGATGCGGTAGCCCTCGCCGGCGGAGACCATCGGCGGGACCAGGTCGTCATCGGCGAGGTAGGGGAGGTACGCGTCGGCGGCGCCGGTGAACTTCTTGCGCTCGATCCGGTGGATCTGATCTTCCGGTGGGATGACTACCTTCTCCGTCATGTGACCGATGACCTCGTCGGTCATCAGCAACACCGGAACGCGGTACTTCTCCGACAGGTTGAAGGCGGTGATGGTGAGGTCGAAGCAGTCCTGCGGTGAGGTCGGGCACAGGGCGATGATCTCGTAGTCGCCGTGCGAGCCCCAGCGCGCCTGCATCATGTCGGCCTGGCCAACGAGCGTCGGCAGACCCGTCGACGGCCCGCCGCGCTGCACGTTGACCAGCACGCAGGGGGTTTCCATCATCACTCCGAGGCCGAAGTTCTCCATCATCAGCGAGAACCCGGGCCCCGAGGTGGAGGTCATCGACTTCACCCCGGCCCACGAAGCTCCCAGGATGGCGTTCATCGACGCGAGCTCGTCTTCCATCTGGATGTAGGTGCCGCCTACCTCGGGCAAGCGCTCGGCCATGCGCTCGGCGACTTCCGTGGCAGGGGTGATCGGGTACCCACCGAAGAACCGGCAGCCGACGGCGAGCGCGCCTTCGGCGGCGGCGGTATCGCCGTTCATGAAGTGCTCGCCGGTGAGTACCGCTCCGCGTCGCTCCTTGCTCATGCGTGCACTCTCGCGGCGTTCTGTACCACCGGCAGTCCGCCGTTGTTGAGCGGCAGCGAGTAGATCGAGAACTCGGGGCAGAGCATCTCGCACAGCTTGCAATTGACGCACTCGGAGCCCTCGACCTGCTCGGGATAGTGATAGCCCTTGAGGTTGAATGACTCCGACATCTCGAGGATGTCAGTCGGGCAGAAGTCCACGCAGAATCCGCACCCCTTGCAGCGGTCAGCGAGGATGAAGACCTGCCCGCGGGGCACCCTGACCTTGTCTGCATCTAGGGGTCTTCGCCAAAGGTCCATTCCGCATGCTCCGTGTTCTCTGTGCGATCCGCGCCCCCTCGGAACCCTCCCGGGGGCGGCGCGGAACGACGGCGTCGGTACCTGCGCTTACGCAGTGCTGTGGGTACCGAAGGTCTGGTCTTCCTCCTGGGGCGCGTAAGGCCACCACGCAGCGGCGAGCTCTACGACGTCACGTACTTCGAGGCCGGGGGCGCCGAGCTTGGCGACGGCGTCCTCGAACATCTGGATGCAATAGGGGCAGGGGCTGGCGATGATGTCGGCACCGAGGTCCATGGCCTCGATGACCCGCTCGTCGGCAAAGCCCTCGCCGGGATCCTCCTCCAGCCAGGGGCGTGCCCCCCCGCCGCCGCAGCACACCGCGTCCTCGCACGACTGCTCGAACTCGAGCAACTCGACTCCTTTCATCGCCTGCAGGACGCGCCGCGGGGCCTTGTACACACCGTGGTGGCGTCCGAGGTAGCAGGGGTCGTGGTAGACGACGCGTCGTGTCTCGGTGGGCTCGAACTCGAAGCGCAGCCGGTCGTACTGGATCAGCTGGCTGAGGTACTCGGTGGCGTGAAAGACACGGAACCGGTCGCCGTAGCGCGGATAGATGCGCTGGAACATGTCGTAGTCGTACGGGCTGGTGGCGACGATCTCTCGAATGCCGTACTTGTGCAGCCGGTCGAGATTGTCCTCGACGAGCTTCTCCAGGTACGTCTCGGCGCCCAGCAGGCGCGCCACCGCGCCGGAGTCAGGCTCCTCGTCGAACACCGCGAAGCTGACCTCGCACGCGCCCAGCACGCAGGCGAAGGCGCGGCCGATGCGTTGCAGTCGCGGCGAGAACGACGTCGCTGCGCCGAAGTACACCAGGCAGCAGCCTTCCGCTCCCACCGCGTCGGCGTCGAGCTCCTTGGCCCAGCGTCGTTGCAGGGACGCCGGAAGACCGTCGGGATTGCCGGCGAGCTCCAGGCTTCCGAGGATCTCGTTGAGAATGGGCGGATGGCGCCCCTCGGTATAAGCGAGGGACCGCAGGCCGACGATGATGTCGGCGGTGTGCACGCCGCGGGGGCATACCGTTCCACACGAGCCGCAGGTGGCGCAGTCCCAGAGGGCCGATTCCAGTTGCGGGTCGGCCTCCGGACCGCGGTGCGCGTTGCGCAGCAGCGCCCACATGTCGGGCCCTTCGTGGTCGAACAGTCCCCAACGGCAAGTAACCGTGCAGTCGCCGCAGTCGCGACATACGTTGGCCGCGCCGCCCGTGAGCTGAACGATACGTTCCCAGCGTGCCTCATCGGTCGCGATGGGCTGGACACTGCTCATGGCAGCCTCCTGATTCGCTGTCCGGCGGAACGCCTCTCGGTGGGTGCTTCCCGGTGAGAACCGGTCACCGCCGGGCCCGCAAGCGCGGATTCCTGATTGGGCTTAACTCTGATATTCTCACTCTTGTATCCTGTTTTAGAGGCGGCGGCAAGCCAACGTCGGATTCAGGTGTGTAGGGTGTGTAGCGTGCCGCCCGCGGCCAACCGGGAGGGTTCCGTGCCCGTTCGTCTGAAACGGGTCAACCTGATGATCCACGAGGAGCTGCACGAGCGGCTCAAGCTCGAGGCACACCGGCAGAACATCAGCATGTCGCATCTGGCACGCCGCCTGCTCAAGAAGGCGCTGGGCATGAGGGAGAGCCCGATCGACGCCGTCAGCCGGATCCGCCGCATGCGCGAGGTCGTCGGTCCGCTGCCCGACAGCGTCGAGACGGTGCGGCGGTCGCGGAACCGCTCGTGATCACCCGCGTGCTCGACACCAGCGTGGTGGCGAAGTGGTTCCTTCGCGAGCAGGGCAGCGAGGAGGCCGATCGTCTACTCGACGAGCTCACCGACGGATACGCGCACGTGGTGGTTCCCTCGCTGCTGTTCTACGAGCTCGCCGCGGTGTTCTGGGAACAACGGCGCCACGGGCTGGGCGATACCGAGGCGATGAGCCTCTGGGGGGGACTGCACGCCTTGCCGCTGACCGTGGTGGAGTGGGACCAGTTGCTGCCGCGTGCGCTCGGGTTGGCGCACCGTGCCGACATATCGCCCTGCGACGCCTGTTTCGTCCTGCTGGCGCGTGACCTCGGCTGCGACCTGGTCACCGCCGACCACGATCTGCACGAGGCCGTTCACGAGGACTGCCCGTGGGTGCGGCTGCTGGCCTGATCCCGAGCCGCCCATCAGGGTTGTTGCGTTCGCTCGGCGACCCGATGAACAGTCCGGGCTAGTCCGGCAGCGCGCCGAGGGCGTCCATCAGTCCCGCGCGATAGGCGCGAAATGCCTCGCGGCCGGTGTCGGTGAGGTGATAGACGGTCAGCGGCGTCTTGTCGACGAATTTCTTTTCCACCTCGACGTAGCCGGCGGCTTCGAGCTTGCTCATGTGCGACGACAAGTTGCCGCGCGTCAGGCCGGTGTGGCGCAACAGGAACAGGAAATCGGCGCTCGTCGTGACCCACAGGAACGACATGATGAGCAGGCGGCCGGGCTCGTGCAGCAAGCGGTCGAGCTCGGTCAGCGGGTGCAGCGCGTCGGCTGCCGAGTCATCCCTCGGGTCCATCTTCATGCCCCTTCGCGATTGTCGCCGGAGCCAGGCGCGGCGCCGAAGCTTCCGTTGCCGTTGTCGGCGTCGGTCAAGGGGCCGCGCACCTCGATGATCGGGTTGGCGCGCAGGAACCGCCAGAAAACCAGGCCGCCGCTCGCCAGCAGCAGCAGCGCCATCACCAGCGCCCACGTCCGCACGCCCTCGTAGCCGGTGGTGAGTTGCTGCGTCGCCAGCAGCAGGCCCAGTAGCGGCGAGAACGCCGCATACACGTACTGCCGCGCCAGGCCGGAACGGGAA
>JASFRZ010000350.1:0-5585 GCA_050114655.1 Acidobacteriota bacterium | reverse complement strand
AGGTCTCACAGCTCGAGGCAGGCAGCGATTACGAGATCGAGATCCACATCAAGGACCTCATCTCCGGCAACGAAATCACACAGCGGGTACCGTTCCACGTCCGGGGCGGCTAGCACCGGAGCAGGAGGACGACGTAATGGCGTATCGCACGTCTCTCAGTCGCACGATTCCACGATTCGCAGTCCTCGCCTTCGCGGTCATCGTGAGCCTGTCGCTGGCCGCCCAGCCGGCGTTTGCCCAGCGCGGCACCGGCCGCATGCAGGGAACCGTCACCGATCCCGAGGGCAACGGCCTGGAGGGGGTCGAGATCACCGCGTACAACCCCGAAGTCGTGCCCGACACGCTCACCGGCACGAGCAGCGGCGGCGGCCGCTGGGCGATCATCGGATTCGCTCGCGGCAACTGGACCTTCACCTTCCGGCTCGAGGGCTACGTCCCGTTCGAGGTCTCCGCGTCGGTCAGCTCGGCCAACCGCAACCCCAATATGGACGTGACGCTCAACCCGGTCCCGGAGGGCGCCGGGGCGATGGGCGCCGGGGTCGGTGCCAAGCAGCCGGAGCTGTTCAACGAGGGCACCGCAGCGTTCGAGGCCGGTGACTACGCCGGCGCGATCGCCAAGTGGGAAGAGTTTCTGTCGGTCAACCCCGAGATGTACCAGGTGCAGGGCAACATCGGGAACGCCTACCGCGAGCTCGGCGACGTCGAGAAAGCGCGCGCTGCCTATGAGGCGCTGATCGCCAAGGAGCCGGCGAACACGATGGCCAACTACAACCTCGGCGAGATGCTGGTCGAGGACGGGCAGATCAACGCGGCGATGCCGTACTTCGAGAAGGTGTTGGAGGCCTCTCCCGACGATCCGGCGGTCTACTACAACGTCGCCGAGCTGTACTTCAGCGAGCGCGAGATGGAGAAGGCGATCACCTACTACAAGCGCGCCATCGAGGTCGATCCGAGCTACCTGCCGGCGCACATGCAGCTCGGATTCGCCTACGTCAACTCGGGCGACATCCCCAACGCCATCCTGTCGTTCGAGAAGTACGTCGAGCTCGCGCCGCCGGACGATCCACAGCTTCCGGTGGTGCAGGACGTGCTCGCGGCGCTACGATAGCGGTAGAGTAGTAGCAGAAGCTGGCCAGCTCCCCTGGCAAGAGGTGGTGTCTACAATATCGAGGACGCCGCCGGAGGCTTGCCGGGACACAACGGAGGTGGTCATGCGGCATCCCCATTTCAGCCGCGTCTCCGGGCGGGGGGCCCGAACGCGCGTTCTTTCAGTGGTGACGGCAAGCCTCGCCCTGACCCTTGCGGCGGGCGGTTGTGCCAGTGGCGGCTCACGGCGCGTCGCGTATTCTCCCGAGGCCTTCGTGGTGGCGGCGCGCGCCCAGGCTCCTGACATCGATCCGGCCGATCTGGTGGTGCCGTTCCGCGTGACGCCCGAGATGGTGGCGCGCGCCGAGGACTACACCGCAGGCTCGACGACAGAGTTCGAGAAGGCCGACCGCCTGATGCGCTCGTTGACCGACGAGGACGGCTTCGGCCTGCACTACGATGCGGTGGCTACCTCGACGCCGGCGGAGACCCTGCAGCAGGGCTACGGCAACTGCCTGGCGCTGACCTCGATTTTCATCGGCCTGGCGCGCCAGCTCGGCCTGACGGCCTACTACGTGGACGCTTCCGACCGGGTCAACGATCTGCGGCGCGGCGAGGAGCTCATCGTCGACTCCGGCCACATTGCCGGCGGCGTGCGCACCGAGCGTGGCTATACGCTGGTCGACTACGACGGCCACGTCTCCCGCTATCGCACCTTCCGTATCATCGACGACATCACCGCGCTGGCGCACTTCTACAACAACCGCGGCTTCGAGACGATCTTCGAGGCACAGGAGGCCGACCAGCCGGTGCCCTGGCAGCGGGTGCTGCACGACTTTCAGCTCGCGGTGATGGTGCGTTCGGACTTCACCCGCGCCTACAACAATCTCGGCGTGGCCTATACCCGGCTCGGAGATCTCGAGGCCGCGGAGAACGCTTATCGCGAGGCCATCGCCAGCGACGATGACTCCGACGCCGCCTACCACAATCTCGGCAACCTGCAGATGCGTCGCGGCGACTTCGAAGCAGCCCTCGCCGCCTACGACCAGGCACTCGAGCGCCGCAAGAAGAACCCCTACCTCTACTACCATCGTGGACTGGCGCAGTATCAGCTCGGCGACCTCGAGGGCGCCGAGGAGTCCTTCAAGCGCGCCATCTCGCTGGAAGGCGACTACATCGAGCCACGCAACCTGCTGGCGCAGGTGTACTACCACCAGGGCCGTATCGAGGAGGCCGCCGAGGTGCGCGCCGCGGTGCAGCGCATCTTGGCGCAGCAGGGCCGCATCGCCGGCGGATAGCTGCACGGCACCCCCGCGAAATCGTCCGAACCGCCTGCTATCCTGTAGCCGCTTCGAGTCCGAAGCCGAGCGAAAGTGCCACGCCGGAGGCTGCTCGTAGCACCTCCGGGCTGCTGCGAAGGGAGGCGGTTTGGGCGCACCCCTGGCCATGGCTGTGCTGCTGTGGTGGGGGGGGAGTGCGCTGGCCGTCCAGGCACCGCAGAGCGTGCAGTCGCCCGCCAACGCGCCGCAGAAGGGGCAGATCGCCCGACCGGCGCAGACCTCGCGGGAAGGCGACGCGGCGGCCGCTGCGCAAGAAGACGGCGAGTTGCACCCGTTCGGCATCCGCATCACCGCGCCGACCACCGAGGACGAGATCGCCGGACGCGTGCGTGTGCGCGCCGAGGTTGCTGCCGACCGGCCCGCGGCGGTGCAGGCCGTCGACTTCTTCATCGACGGCAGGCTGATGTTCTCCGACGCCGACGCGCCTTACGAGCTGCTGTGGAACTCGGGGCGGCCGGCGGAGCATCTCATCGAGGTACGCGCCTACGGCCCCGGCCGCCAGATGGTGAGCGACTCGCTTGCTACCGGGCTCCCCGCGCCTTCGGCGGCGGAAGGCTACGTGGCGCGCGTCGAGCGCGTCGAGTTGCACGTCCGCGTCGAGGGTGAGGAGCCGCCCGCCGGCCCACTCGATGCGGGTATGTTCCGGGTGCTCGAGAATGGCGTGGCGCAGCCGGTCATGGCGGTCGAGCGCGTCGCCGACCTGCCGCTCGCAATCGGCATTCTCGTCGATCACTCCGGCAGCATGATGGAGCGGCTCGACACCGCGCTCGACGCCGCGGCGTCGTTCGTCGACGGACTTCTGACCGACCCCCAGGACAAGGCCTTCGTGCTCGGCTTCGCCGACATCCCGATCGTCTTCCAGGAGTTCACCAACGACACCGCCCGACTCGCCCAGGCCATCGAGTTGATCGACACCGGGCGCAACACCGCCCTGTACGACGCCATTGCTGCTGCGGCCGAGCGCTTCGAGGGCAGCGGCGGCCGACGCGCGGTGATCCTGTTGACTGACGGCGCCGACGAGGGCAGCGAGCATCGCTTTCGCGAGGCCCTGGAGGCGGCGCAGCGCGCCGATGTCGCCTTGTACCCGGTGGCGGTCGAGCTGCCGCAGCGCTTTGCACGCGAGCACTGGATCCTCAGCGTTCTGGCGCAGGAGACCGGCGGCCGGCTGTTCTCGATCGGGCGGCGCAGCGACCCGGGCAAGATCTACGAGGCCATCGCCGACGACCTGCGGGCGCAGTACCGGGTCAGTTACGCGCCGTTGACTCCGGGCGGCGAGGGCGACTGGCGGGAGATCGAGGTGCAGCTCGCCGCAGGCGTGGATGAGGATGTGAAGGTGCGCACGCGACCGGGCTATTTCGCCCGCTGATCTGCGTGCCTGCGCGTCGCTCGGGCGCGCGGGCCATAACGTTGACCGGCGTCCGTACAGATGCGTATACTTAAAGTTATCCGTCCTGCCATCGGGTTATTCCCATCGCGCGTTGACAGCCCTTCTGGGTCAGTGCTAGAAGCAAGTTCCCCGGCGCAACCCACGCGGTTCTCGGGGCGAGGATGCTGAGAACGGGCTCGTCGTGAACATGAGATACGCGAACCTGAATGGCCATCAACATTGCTCCCCCACTATGGGGACCAAGGAAGTAAGAGGGAGGTAACGGCTGTGGATCTTTCCGGCGGTTCCGTAATGGACTTCTATCAGAAGGGCGGCCCGGTCATGCACGCCCTTCTGGTCTGCTCGCTGATCGGCCTCGTGTTCATCTTCGAACGCGCCTGGGCTCTGTATCGCTCCAAGATCAATACGCAGGAGTTTCTCGACCGCGTCCGCACGGCTCTGATCAAGCGTCGCAACGTGAAGGAAGCCATCACGGTCTGCGAGGAGTACCAGGGCCCGATCGCCAACATCATGAAGGCCGGCCTCCTCAAGTACGGTCGCCCGCAGGACGAGATCGAACGCACCATCGAGACCGCGTCGGCTCACGAGCTCGCCCGCCTCGAGCGCGGCCTCGGCGTGCTCGCCACGATTTCCAACATCGCACCGCTCCTCGGCTTCCTCGGCACGGTGTCGGGGATGATCAACTCGTTCGACGCGCTGGCCCGCGCCGGCCTATCCAACCCGGGCCTCGTTGCCCAGGGCATTTCGGAGGCGCTGATCACCACCGCCACGGGCCTGGCCGTCGCCATTCCGATCCTCGCGGCGTACAACTACTTCACCACGCGCGTCGGCAAGTACGTGCTGGAGATGGAGACCGCCGCCAACGTGCTGCTCGAGACCTACGCAGAGATGGAGGGACCGAGCGAGCAGCCCAAGTAAGCAGCCATGAACCTCAAAGCACCGAAGCGAGCAGAATCGTATATCCCGACCGCATCGATGGCGGATATCGCGTTCCTGCTGATCGTCTTCTTCATGGTGACCACCACGATCACGGTCGATCGCACGACGGTCGATCTGCCGGAGAGCCTGCAGCGCACCGAGGTGCCCAAGGACGCGGCGGTGATCGCGATCGAGGAAGACGGCATCATCCACTTCTCCGATGGTGAGGAGGACTCGCGCGTGATCAACGCGCCGGACATCCTGCCGTCGGCAGCCTTCATCATGTCGAAAAACTCCCTCAAGTTCTTCGTGATCAAGGCGGATGGGAACGCCGAGTATCGCTACATCGATGAGGTCATGGAACAACTCCGCCAAGCTTCCGTCCGGAACATCGCCATGCTGACCGTCCAAGAGGGCACCGGCTAGGCACGGCAAAGGAGACGACGAAACATGTCCTGGAAGCTGAAGAAGAAAAAGGAAAGCCCGGAGATTCCGACATCTTCGATGGCGGACATCGCGTTCCTGCTCATCGTCTTCTTCATGGTGACGTCCGTGTTCTCCGTTACGCGTGGCCTCGAGTTTCAGCTGCCGCGCAACGAGGACAATCAGACACAGAACGCCACTGCGGAAGAAGCGGTGCACATACTGATCGAACGCGCCGGCGCGCGCTGCTCGTTCACTGTCGACGACCAGCTCATGGACCTGAAGGACATCAACGTGTACCTGCAGCCCAAGCTGGCGCGCAACCCGAACAAGTTCGTCATCATCGACCCGGTGCCCGATGCGCCGTACCGTTGCATGGTCGATGCGTTCGACGAGCTCAAGCAGGGCGACGTCAAGAACATCTCGATACC
>JASFRZ010000349.1:0-5588 GCA_050114655.1 Acidobacteriota bacterium | reverse complement strand
GCGCGTCACGCTGCGCCGTCGCCCGCTGCGGCAGCACGACAAGGGAACCCAGAAGAATTGCAAGAACGACGATCGACACCAGCGACTTCTTCATGACGAACGCCTCCACACGACTCCGCAGAAGGGATGGGCCGGGCCGAGTGGACTCCCCGCTCGGCAGTCGCCCGGCGAGTCGTTGCGCCTATCCTAAGCGATTCCCGCAGGCCTCGGGGAGGCCCCCCCGCACCCCCGCCCAGGGCCCTTGTACCTTTCCGCCGGGTGATCGATGATCGGTTGTCCGCAACCGCAGCGGACATCACGGAGCTTCAACCACGGGAGGGACACATGGACCTGATCATCATGCTCGTCATCGGCGGTATCGTCGGATGGCTCGCCAGCCTGCTGATGAAGACCGGCGAGCAGATGGGGCTGATTGCCAACGTCGTGGTGGGCATCATCGGCTCGGCACTGGGCTTCTGGGTCGCCGGATTCATCGGCCTGGCGGCCTACGGGGCAGTTGCGCGCTGGGCCATCGCCGTGGCCGGCGCCATGCTGCTGATCGTCATCCTGAAGGCCCTCGGCATCTTCAAGTAACCAGCCGCTGGAAGACAGCACGAAGGGCCAGGCAACAGCCAGCCGTCGCAAGACGATACGGAAGCTCGGGGCTTCAGGGATCAGCCGATGACGGCAACCATCCGCGACATCGACGAGCAGTTGGTCCTGGTCGACGAGCGCGACCGCGAGATCGGCACGTGCGAAAAGCTGAAGGCGCACCACGACGGCCGCCTGCATCGCGCCTTCTCGGTGTTCATCTTCGATGCGAGCGGAGAGTTGCTGCTGCAGCGGCGTGCCGCAGGCAAGTACCACTCGGGTGGGCTGTGGTCGAACACCTGTTGCGGGCACCCCCGGCCCGGTGAGCCCGCGGCGGCTGCTGCGGCGCGCAGGCTAAGGGAAGAGATGGGCTTCTCTGCGCCGCTCAGGCACCGGTTTTCCGTAACCTACGAGCTCGCGGTCGGCACCGACCTGTACGAGCACGAATACAACCACGTGTTCACGGGCAGCTTCGATGAATCCCCGCAGCCGGATCCCGGCGAGGTGCAAGATTGGCGCTGGGCAAGCCCGGCGGACATCCTCGCCGACATGCGCGCGCACGAGAGCAAATACACCGCCTGGTTCCGAGTCATTCTGCCCCAGGTGCTCGCGGCGGCAGGGTGAGGCTAACGGCCTCGGCCCGGGCTACTTCTATCCCCTACGCGCAGGCGTAACCTGCCGCCTTCGTCGCCTAAGCAGACAACAGCCGCGCGTCAAAAGCGCGTCCTCGAGCATGGCCATCCCCTGACCAGCCAAAGGAGGGTGGAGATGAAGAAGATCTCCGTCGTGCTGTTCGTTTGCGGTCTGGTGTTCGCGTCGCCGGCATTCGCCCAGGAGGAAGGCGGCTGGAACAAGCGCTCCTTCGCCTTCGGCGGCGGCGGCGGATTCACCGCCAGTTACAGCGACTCGACGTTCTTTCACGTCGGCGGCGGGTTCGAAACGATCTCGCCGGTAGGCGTCGGCTTCGTCGTCGATTTCGGCTACCAGGGCTTCACCGGCAACCACAGGGTGTTCGGCGTCGTCTCGGTGTCGCCGGCGCTGGTCTACGAGATCCCGCTGCGCGGCAAGGTGCGGCCGTACGCGCGCGCCGGCCTGGGAATCATCGCCAACGGCTCCGGCTCCGAAGGACTCTGGAACATCGGTGGGGGCGTCAATTACTGGTTCCGCGAGCGCGCCGGGATCAAGGTGGAAGTGCGCGACAGCTTCAGCGGTACGTACCTCGACAACGGCATGCTCGAGGTCCTGGTGGGGGTGATGTACCACTTCTAGCAGGGCGCATTCGGATAGCGGTCGAGCGGGCACTGCCTCGCTGCGCAGCGCCCGCCCGACCGTTGCGCTCGGTCCGGAACCTCAGCGGCGGCCGACATCGGTCAGCGGATTCCAGTTGCGCACGACGCGCAGGCTGAGCTCGTCGATGATCGGCTCGTCGCTCACCATCCAGAGAAGCTCGCGGCGCGGGTCATAGGCGTAGTTCGCCTTGGTGGACGTGTCATCGAGGGCGAAGGGCCAGCTCCACAGTGCGTGCGCGTTGCGCGGTCGGATCGGGTCCGCCTGGATTTCCGCCACCCACATCTCGTTGCCACAGCGGTAAAACAGACGGTCGCCAGTGCCCCACATCGGCTCCTGGCAATCGCTGCCGGAGGAGATGACGCGTGTCTCGGTCGCGTCGGGAAAGGTAATCACGACGATCTCGCTACGTTCCTCACCCGGCGGGCGGCGCACGTACGCCACCAGGCGTCCGTCGGACGACGGGACGGCGCCGTATTCCTCGCTGTCGCTGTACAGCAGCGGCCGCGGCGTGGGCGCGCCGGAGCTCGTGTCGATATACCAGACATCGAGCAGCAACCCTTCGTCGGTGAGCGACCCGTGGTTATAGAACAGCACGCCCGTCGACGACCAGCCGGTCGGCACCGGCGGATACGGAAAGAGCGCCTCCGTGTCCGCCGGCAGGAGCATTTCGCCGGGCCCGTTGGTGTGCGGGGCCTTGGATCGAATCGTGGACTGGTCCCCGTCGGCGAACGTGAGCGATCCATCGACACCCCACTCGGGTCCGAGGTTCCTGATGCCGCTGGCCAGATCCTCCGAGTTGCCGCCTCCGTCCAGGCTGGAGACGATCACGTACGAGCGCCCTTCGGGATGATCGGAGTCCTCGGCTTCCTCGATTTGGACCGCCAGCTCACCGCCCTCCGACAGTCGCGGGTAGAGCAAATTCTCGTAGTATCTGTCGAGCTGAACGGGCTCGGGAACGTCGGGGCCGGCGGCAGACATGTGGACGAGCACGGGTCCGGCGGTCAGCACGTTGCCCGGCGCGTTGAGGAACGTACCGGCCTCCGCCGCGACGGCGAAGAACGGCACCCCGACATCGGTGCGCACCAGCACGCTCTCGTTGACGGGCAGCGGTGTACCGGTCACCAACAGGGAGTCGCGGTCGAAGGGAATGGCGACCAGTCGGTCGCCACCCAGAGCGACCAGGTGGCCTGACGGCGAGTAGAGTGCATAGCCAACCCCGGTATGCAGCGGAACAGGATCCTCCCCGGCATGGCGCTTGTACAAATTGCTGCGGGTCGATCCGGTGGCGTCGAAACCGGTCCAGCCGACGTACATCACTGTCTCCCCGTCCGGCAGAACCGAGGGCCAGCGCACGCCGAGCTCGCCTTTCTCGACGTCGAACTGCGCCACCTCTTCGGGCTCCAGCGTATCGAGCCGCACCGACCATAACGACTGGCTGGACGAGAAGTAGATCGTGTCGTCGACGCCCCACGCGCCGCCGAACGGCTCCGGCGCGTCGGCGACCAGAATGGGCGGGGCGGAGCCGTCGTACGGCACCCGATAGAGGCTGCCGCTGGCGAAAAACCCGACGTCGTCGCCCGCCCAGGAGAAGAAGGGGCCCTCGGCACCCTCGGTGCCCGCGATGACCTCCCAGCCTCCGGATCCGCTCAGATCGCGCTTGTGAAGCCTGCGCGAGGTGCCGTCTTGCAGCACCGCCACATAGCGCGTGCCGTCACGCGACACCGCGAAGCTGGGAGAGCCGCCCAGACCGAGCACCACGCTCGGGGGAAGGGCCAGGTCGTAAACTTCCCGCGGGGCGGGCGGCTCGCCGCTGTTACCAAGCCATAGCGCCAGCGCACCGATCAGGAAGCCCAGCAACAGCATCGCGGCCGCGCCGCTGATCAGCTGCCAGCGCGGGATCGCAGAGCCGGCAGTGGTCTCGGCGCCACCCGAGGGTTCGCGGATCGCGTCCACGATCTCGATGCGCGCGTCGCCGATCGCTTGCAAACGCTGAGCCGGGTCCTTCTGCAGGCAGCGCTGCAGCAGTCGGCGGATCGACTCCGGCGTCTTGGTCGGCAGCAGGCTCCAGTCGGGGTCGCGCTGGAGGATCGAGGTGAGGGTGTCCGCAAGCGTGTCACTTTCGAAGGCCGCCTTGCCGGTGAGCGCCTGGTACATCAGGCAGCCGAAGGCCCAGATATCCGCCCGCCGGCCGGCCGTCTTGCCGCGCACCTGCTCGGGGCTCATGTAGGGACCGGTGCCGATGATCGTACCGGTGGCGGTGAGCTCCTGGCTCGGGGTCTGCTCGAGGTCGGTCGCCGCCTGCCCGTACGCCACCGGCTTGGCGATGCCGAAGTCGAGCACCTTGACGATGCCGTCGAGCGTCACCATGACGTTGGCCGGCTTGAGGTCGCGGTGCACGATGCCCTTGCGGTGCGCCGCCTCCAGCGCTGCGGCGATGTCGCGGCACACGCGTAACGCTTCACGCAGCGTCAGCGGGCCGCGCTTGAGGATGCTCGCCAGCGACTCGCCCTCGACCAGCTCGAGCACCAGGAAGGTGCGCTGGTAGTCTTCCTCGATGCTATGGATGGTGGCGATGTGGGGGTGATTGACGAGCGCCAGCAGCTTGGCCTCGCGCTGGAAGCGGTTGAGGAGCTGCTCATCGGTGCTGAGCTCCTCGGGAAGGAACTTGAGGGCGACCTGGCGGTTGAGCTTGGCGTCGCGGGCGCGGAACACCTCGCCCATGCCGCCGGCGCCGAGTGAGTCGATGATGGTGTAGGGGCCGAAGACGCTACCGGGGCCGGGGGCACTGCGAGCAGCGTCGCCGGCCCCCTCGCTCATCTGGGACCGCTGTCACCGCCATCACCGGACGGCGCCTGCACGAGCTCGTCACGCACGTGCTCCAAGGTGTCGGTCAACGTGTCTTCGGGTACGCCGTTGACGAACGGCCCGATGAGCGGGCGCAGCAACAACGGGATGTCGCGGGTCAGCGAGATCGATTCGCACTCGATGTAGACGCCGCCGTCGCGCTCGTCGAAGCGCCAGTAGGAGTTGATGCGCCACATGAAGCCGCGACCGGTGTCGGGCTCCTTGGCGACGTCGTCTCCGTCCACCTCCTGGACCTTGGTGGTGCGCGAGATGGAATAGGCGCGGGTGTCGGACAGGCGTGTGTACTCGACGTGGTGCACGGTTTCCAGCACCACGGTGATGACCTTCTTCTTGCGGAAGCGGTAGCGCACGTCGAAGACGTCGCCGTCGGGGGGGCCGTCCGAGAGGATTCCCGATTCCTCGACGTCGGGGAACACCTGGTCGTGCTTGTCGTAGTTTTTCACCATGGTGAGCACGTCATCGAGGGTGACGCCCTCGACGAACACCACGCCGTACCAGTCGTGCACGATGCCGTTCTTGACATCGATCTTCTCGCCCTCGTCGAGTGTCTCGAGCTTGGTGATGTACACGCCGCCGTCGGCGACGGTCTCGCGTGCTTCGTCGATCTTCTCGATCTGCCCCGGGATCTCGAGGCGCAGGAACTGATCGGAGTTGACCTGCGCGAGGAACTCGGCCTCGGTGAGGCGGGCGTAGCGGAGGAACGCCTCCAGGGTCTGGGGCTTGAGGTCTGCCGTCTCGTAGACGGGCGCGGAAAAAAGCGCGACAGCAAACAGCAGCGATGCGAGCCGTACGGTTCTCATGAGAGTCTCCCGAGGTCGCCGGGCCCCTGGAGGGGTTGCCCGGATCTTACTTTTTTGCGGTCG
>JASFRZ010000348.1:0-5613 GCA_050114655.1 Acidobacteriota bacterium | reverse complement strand
TAGGCGAAGCCGACGATGGCGTTGCCGTTGACGTTGACGCTCACCGTACGACCCTTGAGTGACACGTCCAGCACGTAGCTGGTGCCCTCATCGAGGGTCCATGCCGCTGAGGCGTCGACCTGGAAGCCGGCCGAGCTGTAGTGGCCGATGATCACCTCGTCGGCGTCTTCGTTGATAACCGCGAACTTGAAGTCGTCGTTGTCGTAGCGGTCGAACACGATGCCGCCGATGCTCTCGGTCGCAACGTCCGACTGCAGCCGCAGGTACGCGTCGAAAGCGACGTTCAGGCCGACGGTCGACAGCGCCATGTTGTCGACGACCGGCGTTGCCTCGTAGTACTCGTCATCGTCGATGGTCGGATCGTCGACCACCGTCCAGGTGTCCGACTGCACGGTGAAGTTGTCGGCCACGCCGTCAGAGAAGTCTTCCGTCTCGTCGAGGGTGTACTCCGGCGGCAGAATCTGCACCTTGACGTTGTCGATGCGCGCCATGGAGTTGTAGGCGCCGATGCCGACCAGGCCGTTGTTGAGCGCGTACTGGAAGCCGTCGGTGTCGACGCGCGGGTCGAACACGTGGGTGAAGACATCCTTGTTGTCGACAACCAGCGTCGCCGTCACCCCGTTGATCGCCAGCAGCACGTCGTAGTCCCGGTCCGGCTTGAGCCGCGAGTTGCTCTGCTCGAGCTCGTGCCAGCCAGTGGCGTCGCGGTAGCCCATCTCCAGCTTGTCGTTGGAGATATTGATGCCTGCATACTTGAAGTCGGTCGGGCTCTGGTAGTCGAAGATCAGGAAGGCGTTCGACTTGTAGCCAGCGATCGGCTTGCCGGCATTGATCGTCGCCTCGATCTCGAAGTACTGCGGCAGGTACTCCTCGACGTAGTAGACGCTCACCGCGTCGCCGCCGAGGGACTCCGGTGCCACTTCGAGACGCCCGGCGTCGACGTTCCAGACGCCGGAGTCGACGAAGAAGCTCTGCGCCGAACCGTTGTTGAAGTCGGCGCCGCGAATCACGTCGCGCGGGCCGCCGGGGATATTGCCCGGCTGGGGATCGCGCGGACCACCCGTCTGATCCTGCCACAGGCCGTGATCCTTCTGCGTGATCAGGCCCAGCTCGCCCTCGGGCTCACCGTTGCGCGCCGGGTCGGTTCCGGCGTCGTTGGCGCGCGTCTGATCAGCGCCCTGGCTCTCCGACAGGTCGTAGAGGAACTCGAACAGGCTGGGCGGCACCATGCGGCTCACCGTGCCGATGCCGAAGGGCGCGAACGGCACCAGGTAGCTGTTGAACTCGCCGACCCAGTCGATCAGGCGGTCGCCGCCGGTATCGGCGATGAGCACGTCCAGGCCGGCGCCGCCGAAGGCGCGATCCTCGAAGTACGGATGCGTCTCCGGCATGTCGTTGAGCTCGCCGTTGGTCTGGTGGTTATCGTCGGCGTTGAGCAGGTCGTTGCCCCAGCCGCCGTACAGCGTGTCCTTGCCGACGCCGGCGACCAGCCAGTCGTTGCCGAGGTCGCCGAAGATGACGTCGGTGCCGTCGTCGTAGGCGTTACCGTAAGTGGCATCGCCTCGTACCGTGGCGTCGTCGTCCTGGTGATCGAAGTTGAGGAACCACTCCATGCCGTCGGCGGTCTTGTTGAGCGTGCCATCGCTGTTGAGCTCGATCTTGCGCAGCGGATCGAACTCGTCGTAGAGAGCAAACTCGCCGGCGCGGTCGGCGCCGAAACGAAGCGCATCGCCCGGGTTGAAAGGCCGGTACCAGTCGCTGCGCTCGACGGTGATGGTTCCGCTTCCGTCGTCGACCTGCGTGTACGCCAGCGACAGAGCCTCGGCACCGGAGATCGCATCGTCGCCCGAGCCGCCGTGCAGGAAGTCCGAATCGAGGCCGCCGAAGATGATGTCGTCGGCGTTCTCCGCGTCATAGAGCGGATCGTCGTAGCCCATCGATATCGGGTTCACGTTGAACGGCGACAGGTTGACGCTCTTCTTGAGCGCGTCGGAGACGTTGATCGTCGCCACCTGCACGTCGCCCGGTGTCGAGATCTCCTCATCAAGCACATCACCGTCGTTGCGCCTGGGATCGTCCTCGCTGTTCGGGCGCAGGGCGTCGACGCCGTACAGCGACTCGCCGTAGGTGCTGCTGTTGCGGCTGGTGTAGATGCGGCCGTCGTCGCCCAGTACGCCGTCCTGGCCGGTGCCGCCGGAGATCCAGTCGTGGCCGTAGCCGCCGATGAGATCGTCGTCCTCGGCGTCACCGAACATCACGTCGTTGCCGACCATGCCGTAGCTGAAGTCGTCGCCCGACTCGCCGTGGATCTCGTCGGCAGCGCCGATGTCGGTGGCCTGGCTGTCAGCGTCGAAGTCGGCGCCGCCCTCGGTGTAGTCCACCAGGTCGACGGCGCGCACCACGATGCGCTCGCTGCCGCGCGTGCTGTCCATCGCGTCGTAGTTGAACTCGAGGAAGGCGCCGGTGCCATCGACCAGGCGGTAGATGTTGGCGTTGTCGCCGGCGATCGCGTCGGCGTCGCGCGCGTGCACGTCGGCGTCGGCGATCACCACGTCACCTCCCGCGGTCACGTCGACGTTGCGACCCAGCTCGGTGTACTCGTTGCGCGCGATGCGGTTACCGGCGCCGCCGAAGATGAGGTCGGAGCCGTCGGGCCGCAGGTACGAACCGAGCGTCGGGTCGGCCACCGTATCCGAGTCGTCGAACAGCCCATAGTGGATCGAGCTGCCGCCGATGATGTCGTCCTGGCCGAGGTTACCGAAGATGACGTCGTTGCCGCCGCCGCCCTCGATGTAGTCGTCGGCATCGCTGGCCTTCTCCTCGGACGCAGAGACCTGCAGGTCGCCGGCGGCGTCGCGGAACGCCGTCACCTCGGAGTAGGCGTAGTAGGTGTCGACATCGACCACCAACACGATGTCGCCGTCGAGGTTGAGGTCCCCGGTGCGGAAGCCATGGTCCGGCTCGGTAACCAGCGTCGAGGCGCCGAGGCCGTCGAACTGCTTCGCCAGATCGCCGTCGCCCTGGATGGTGTCGTTGCCGAGCTGGCCGAAGATCTCGTCCTCTTCGGAGCCGCCGGCGATGGCGTCGTCACCGAACAGCTCCGGGTTGCCGGCCTCGATAGCGTCCGAGTGATCGAGCAGCGTGATGTCGCGCACCAGCGAGGCGGACAGCGCGACGTCGAGCTCGTGGTCGCTCTGTACCAGGACCTGGCCGTCGTCGACACCCGGCGTCTCGCCGTAGATCGCCGTACCGTCGAGCTCGCGGTAGCGCGCACGCAGGTTGGCGTCGTCATCCATGAAGTAGCGGCGGTGGATCCAGGCGTTGTCGCCCGCTACCACGTCGCGTCCGGAGCCGGCATCGATGAAGTCTCCCTCATCGAAACCGCCCTCGACGTTGTGGCCGCCGATGATGTCGTCGTTGCCGGCGCCGCCGTAGATGGTGTCGCGGCCCTGCTGGCCGAGGATGATGTCATCACCACCGCCGCCCTCGATGTAGTCGTCGTCGCCGAGCGCGAGGCCGAGGGTTGCCGGGTCGGTGCTGACGTCGCCGATGTCGATGGCGGTGAAGGAGAAGATCTCCGCGCCGTCGAGCGGCAGCAGGCCCGGATCGATGAACGCCGCCATCGTGGCGTCGGTCGTCAAGCGATCGGACATCGGCGCTGTCGTGTCGATCTCGGCGTTGTCGCCGAAGATCAGGTCATGGGTGTCATCGGGCGTAACTCCACTAAAGGCGTCGCCCGCAATGGCGTCGCGACCCATGCCGCCGAGGAGGATGTCGCTGGCGCCGTTGCCCGAGATGCGGTCTTCGCCCTGCTTCACGTCGCCGTTGGAGAACACGGTGATGCGGGTGAAGACGCGGTCGACCTCGTTGTCCTCGTCGGTTCCGACGCGGAACTGCATCGTGCCGGAGTCGCCGATGATGATGTCCTCGTCCTCATTGCCCTCGACCACATCGGAGCCGGTACCGGCGATGATGAGGTCGTCGCCGGTATTGCCGTAGATGGTGTCGTTGCCACCGTCGGCCGGCGCGGTGGAGAACATCTCGGCCACTTCGCCGGAATCGAGGAAGTCGATGGTGCCGTTGTCGCCGATGATCAGGTCGTTGCCGGCGTTGCCGTTGATGACGTCGTCATCGACGCCGCCGATGATCAGGTCGCCGGCGTCGTCGCCGGTGATGGTGTCCTGGCCGCCGATGTCGGTCGCGGTGCTGGTCATGAACGTCATCACGCCGGCGTCGGTGAACAGCATCTGGCCGGAATCGCCGAAGATGCGGTCCGCGCCCTCGTCGCCGTGGATGGTGTCGCCGTCAGCGCCGCCGATGATCAGATCATCGCCGAGGTTGCCGTTGATGGTGTCGCCTTCGACGCCACCGACGTCCTCGGTGTGGCTGACCACCTCGGTGAGCTCGCCGCTGGTCTGCTTCACGATGGTGCCGTGGTCGCCGAAGATGACGTCGGGACCGTCGTTGCCCTCGATGGTGTCGTCGCCGGTGCCGCCGAGGATGAAGTCACGCTCGTCGCCGCCGTACAGCATGTCGTCGGCACCGTTGCCCGGTTGCGTGCTGCTGATGCCGATCACGTTGGCCGTCGTGCGGATGCGCTCGGTCTCGAACTGGGTGATCACGCCGTGGTCGCCGAGGATGATGTCCTCGCCGCCGTCGCCGTGGATCTCGTCCTCGCCGGCGACCAGGTCATCGGCGGTGAGCGAATCCGACGTGTTGACGTCGACGACGGTCAGCGCCTGAACGCTCGGCTCCTCGAGGTTGAACAGATCCACGTTGAAGCCCGAGTCGCCGTAGATATGGTCGTCGCCGCCCTCACCGTAGATCAGGTCGTTCCCCGAGCCGCCGGCCAGGTGGTCGCCCGTCTGCGTGCCGTAGATCGTGTCGTTGCCGGCGCCGCCGTAGATCACGATGCCGCCGACGAAGTCGATCGTTCCGCCGTCGCCGTCGCCGACGCTCGAGATGCCGCTCCACGCCGAGGCGTCGATGACATCGTTGCCGGCGTAGTCGTAGACGATGGCGTTTCCGGTGAGGCCATCGACCGAAGGCACGGAGTCGTAGCGACTGCCGTCCTGCGAGGTGTCACCGTAGATCACCAGCGGGCCGGTCGGGCCGAGCTCCCCGAGGAGCGGGTCGATGATCGGGTCGACGACGATATGGTCGCCGCCGACGATCGCCTGGTCGGCGTCGACGTCCCACAGCGTCACCTTGCCCTGGGCGGTGACGTTACCGACGGCGCTGGCGAGCGTGAGCTCGTCGCCGTCGATGCCGGTGACCTCGAAGACGCCGTAGTCGCTGTCGACGGTCTCGATCCGGACGAAGTCACCGATGGAGTACATGTCGCCCCAGTCGCCGCCGTCGGCACGCGTCACCAAGCTGCCATCGAGCGTGAGCTCGTTGCGTACCTGGAAGAGCGAGTTGCCGCCGCCGTGGATCGCGGTGACCAGCCGCTCGCCGGCACCCTCCGTGCCGTGCGACGTGTCGTGGATGACGAACTCGTCGTTGCCGACACCGAGCATGATCTCGGTGACCTCGATGTCATCGAAGGTGATGCCGCCCGGGAAGGTGACCAGCTCGGAGCCGTCCTGCGCGTCGCTGATATCGAACGTCGCG
>JASFRZ010000347.1:0-5645 GCA_050114655.1 Acidobacteriota bacterium | reverse complement strand
TGGCCACCAGGCCGACGCGGTCGGTGGTCGAGCGCCACCGCGCGGCAGCCGCCAGGACGTCGTTGACGGCGTGCACGCGGAAGGGCAGCACGTTGTAGCCCACCCAGCAGTAGCGGCAGCCCTTGGTGCAGCCGCGGGCCACCTCGATCATGATGCGATCGCCGAACTCGGTGTCGGGGGTGAGGATGGCCGTAGCCGCGACCGATTCGGGGCCGCCGAAGTCGGCGCGCACCTTGCCGATGGTGGCGGGGGCGCCGCGCAGCGGCACCAGCTCCTTGAATGCCGGGTACGGGTCGCCGTCGGGTTCGTAGACCGGCTCGTACAGTGACGGCACGTACATGCCGGGCAGGCGGGCGAGGGCGTCGAGCAGCGCCGCGCGATCGTTGTGCCCACCGCCTTCGCCGTGTGCCAGCAGCGCGTCGAGCAGCGGGCCGACGAGCCGCTCGCCCTCGCCAACGCAGCAGGCATCGAGGAAGGGCGCCAGCGGCTCGGGGTTGATGGACACCGTGGCGCCACCCATCAACACCAGCGGATGACGTTCGTCGCGCGCCGCGGCGCGCGATGGCAGACCGGCAAGCCGGAGCATGCGCACGACGTTGACGTAGTCGTTCTCGAACGAGGCGGAAAAGGCGATCACGTCAGCGTCAGACACCGGTTGCTGCGACTCGACGGTCATCAGCGGCGTGCCGCGGCGAAGGTACTCTTCGATCTCGTCGTCGTCGGGCAGGAAGGCGCGCTCGCAGCGCACGTCGGGATGGCCGTTGAGCAGCCGGTAGACGGTGTGCAGACCGAGGTTGCTCATCCCCACCGTGTAGCTGTTGGGGTAGGCCAGCACTACGCGCAGACGGCCGCCCGGGTTGGGCTCCACCTGGCGGATCTCTTGCTGAGCGCGGGCGCGCAGGCGCCGCGCAAGGTCGACGACCATACTCGAATCGTGGGACGAGGAGGGAAGGGAAGGACTGCGTATCCCTCGATTCTAGCAGGGGGCAGAAGCGGTCTCCGGGGTGCGCGCGGCGGCCGCGGCACCTCGGAGACCGGCCGTGGCCTAGCCGTCCTCGCTGCCGACCGGCAGGTCCTGGGTCCGCAGGAAGGTCGGCACGTCGAGGTCCTCGTCGATCATGTCGCCGCTACTCGAGCTGCTCGATTCGTGCGCCGGGCGATAGAAGTGCCCGGCGTCCGAGGAGGACTTGGGCACGGCGACCTCATGCTCGATGGCGACCCGCGACTGGAACGGGGCGACCGACTCGAAACCGGTGGCGATCACCGTGACCTTCACCGCGTCGCCCATGTTCTCGTCGACCACTGCGCCGAACAGGATGTTGGCGTCGTCGTCGGCCGCCTCGTAGATGATCGAGGCGGCATCGGAGACCTCGTGCAGGGTCATGTCGAGGCCGCCGGTGATGTTGATCAACACGCCGCGCGCGCCGTCGATCGAGGTGTCCTCGAGCAGCGGGCTGGAGATTGCCGCGGTGGCGGCTTGCATGGCACGGGCTTCGCCGCGCTGCGTGGCGGTGCCCATGATCGCCATGCCCATGCCCGACATCACCGTGCGCACGTCGGCGAAGTCGAGGTTGACCAGGCCGGGGACCAGGATGAGGTCGGCGATGCCCTGCACGCCCTGGTGCAGCACCATATCGGCCACGGAGAAAGCCTCGACCAGCGGTGTGTCGCCGCTGACGGTGGCCAGCAGGCGGTCGTTGGGGATCGAGATCAGCGTATCGACCGCGTCCTGTAGCTCCTGCAGGCCCTGATCGGCCTGCTGCATGCGACGGCGGCCCTCGAAGCGGAAGGGGCGGGTCATCACGGCGACGGTCAGCGCGCCGAGCTCGGTGGCCAGTCGCGCGATCACCGGGGCGGCGCCGGTGGCCGTACCGCCGCCGAGGCCGCCGGTGACGAATACCATGTCGGCACCCTCGAGCACGTCGACGATCTCCTCGGTGCTCTCCAGCGCCGCCTGCCGGCCGATCTCGGGGTTGGCGCCGGCGCCCAGGCCACGCGTCAGGTTGGCGCCGAGCTGCAGCTTGACCGGTGCGTCGTTGGCGTTGAGCGCCTGCAGGTCGGTGTTGGCGGCGACGAAGTCGATGCCCCTGAGTCCGGCGTTCATCATACGGGTGATGGCGTTGCCGCCGCCGCCGCCGACGCCGATGACCTTGATGTGGGCGCCGCGCAGGGCGGACTCGGAGAGCCGCTCGATGGAGGACTTGACCTCCTGCATCGGGGGGGCGGGTTCATCATCGGGGGGCGCCACGACGTGGATGCGGGCGCGCGCCTTGGCCTCCTCGATGCTGTCGTCGGTGAGCTCGTCCGCCGCGGTCTGCTCTTCGGCCGCGTCCTCGGCCTCTGCCTCTGCGTCCTCTTCGTCGGCCTGCGCGACCAGCCCGAGATCGTCATCCGCAGTCTCTGCCGCCTCTTCCACCTCGTCGACCTCGTCGTCCACGTCGTCGTCGAGCTCCGCGGGCAAGGCGGCGGCGCTTGCGGTGACGCCCTCCTCGGCTTCGCCCGACTCGTCGAGCGGGCGGACGAGCGTCTCCTCCTCGTCGCCGTCCAGCAGTGCGGCCTGCTCGGCCTCCGCCGGCTCGGGATCGGCCTCGGGGCGCTGCTGCCGCAGGCGCCGAAGTTCCTCGTGAAGCTCTGGTTGCCAACCCCGATACTCATCCGACATGCTCACGTCTCCTTGCTCGCCCTGCGTGGTGGCCCCAATTTATCTTGGCGCGGTCGAGAGTCAACCTGCGCGTTCCCGCCTCCCGTTGTAACGACGACTCCCATCAGAACAGCTCGCTGATCCAGCGCGACACCCGGCCGGCCGTGCGCCCGAAGAATCCGGCGCCCTCGCGGCCGAAGTAGCCCTCGATGTCGCGGTTGTAGTGCCCGTACAGCACCAGGCCTACGGCGGTGGAATAGATCGGGCTCGACACGATGTCGACCAGCCCTTCCACGCCGGATGGTTGTCCGAGCCGCACCGGCAGGCCGAAGCGCTGCTCGGCGAGCTCGGGAAGTCCTTGTGTCAGTGATCCGCCGCCGGTCAGCACCAGCCCGGCGTTGAGCTGGTCGAGGAAGCCCGCGCGCGCCAGCTCGTCGGAGACCATGTCGAGGATCTCGACGGCGCGCGGCTGGAGGATCTCGCACAGCCGGCTGCGCGGCAGCAGGCGTGGCCCGCGGCCACCGATGCCGGGCGCCTCGATGGCCTGCTCCGGATCGAAGAGGCTCGGCTCGACGCAACCGAAGCGCGACTTGAGGCTCTCTGCCTCGGCCAGCGGGGTGTTCAACCCCACAGCGATGTCGTTGGTCATGTGGTCGCCGCCTACCGGCAACACCGCGGTGTGACAGACGCTGCCCTCCGCCACGCAGATCAGATCGGTGGTGCCGCCGCCGATGTCGATCAGCGCAACGCCGAGCTCGCGCTCATCGTCGGTTAGCACGGCCTCGTTGGAGGCGAGCTGCTCGAGCACCACGGCGTGTGCCTCGACGCCGGCGCGATTGACGCAGGTCACCAGCGTTTGAATGGCCGACAGCGCGCCGATCACCAGGTGTACGTCGACCTCGAGGCGTGAACCGCTCATGCCCAGCGGGTCGACGATGTCGCCTTGCTCGTCGACGGCGAACTCGCGCGGCAGCAGGTGAAGCATCTCGCGGTCTGCGGGGAGCTCGAGCGCACGTGCGGCGTCGATTACCCGGCGGATGTCTTCCTCGGTGATCTGCCGCGCCCGGCCGTTGACGGTCACCGCGCCGCGGCTGTTGAAGCCGCGAATGTGGGCACCGGAGATGCCGACGTACGCGCGATCTACGCTGATGCCGGACATCAGCTCGGCCTCCTCGATGGCCGCCTTGATGCTCTCCACGGTGGCGTCGACGTCGACCACCGAGCCCTTCTTCTGGCCGTGCGACTCGGCCAGGCCAACGCCGATGATCTCCAGCGCGCCGTCGTCGGTGGGCTCGCCGATGACCGCGCAGACTTTGGTCGTGCCGACGTCCAGCCCGACGATGTAGGGGTCGCGCCGCGGCACCTGTTATCTACTCCGAGCTCTTCGGCAGCGCCGTCACGACCAGCATGTCGTGGTAGCGCGCGTCGATGATGGAGGGCTCCGCGGGCGGGTTGGCGCGCAGCAGGCTGCGCACGGCGGCCATCTTGGTGTCCATGGCGCGCGCGTCGCCGACGACGATCTCCAGGCGCGAGGTCACCAGCACGACGCCGTGCTCTTCGATGCGCAGGTGGTTCACCACGGTGGGGACCGCACCGTCGGACTGTGCCATCCAGTCGATCACGTCGAGAGCGTCGAGCAGGCTGGTGCCCCAGGCGGCGTCCTGGGTCAGGCGTCGGCCCGGAGCGGAGACCAGCGCGCCACCATCGACTACGCGGATCTCGGGCAGCCGGGTGCGGATCTGGTCCCAGGTGTCGAGCACCACCGCATCGGTGTCGATGATGTAGCTGGCGGCATCGCCGACGACGCGCGCCTTGGGGGTGCGCGGGACGACGGTGACGACGATCTGGGCGGGCAGCACGCGGCGGACCTGCGCGCTGCGCACGGCGGGAAGCTCCTCGATGGAGGCGCGAAGTTGCGCGAGGTCGAGGGCCAGCAGGTTCTGACCGTACGCCGGCTGCACGCGAGCCCGCACCGGTTCCATGAGCATCGTGGGTACCTGGTGCAATCTCACGCTCTGAATCGAGAGGGCCGGCGATGTCAGAGCTTTTCTATATCCAAAATGGCCGCCGTAAGCGAGGGCGACCAGCGCCGCCACCACGACGATCGGGCGGATCATAGCATGCACGATGCCGCGTCGGCGCAGCGCCGGTCGGTTCTTGACGCGACGCATGAAGTGCGGCGAAACGGTCTTGAAACCGCTGCCGGTCGACGTCGCACCGAGGCGACGTTGGCGGCGGCGGGCGTAGTGCGCCATGCGCGAGCGGCGCGGCGTGGCGCTGCCGCGGCGATACTTTCCGTTCACCATCGCTTGATCTCCTCTTCGAGCGTCATGCCGCTGGTGGAGTGGACCGCTTTCTTGATGCGGGCGATGAGCGCGTCGACGTCGGCCGCCGTGGCGCCGCCGTGATTGATGAGGAAGTTGCCGTGGATCGTCGAGACTTCGGCGTTCCCCACCCGCAGCCCCTTGCAGCCGGCGCGGTCGATGAGCAGGCCGGCGGGGGCGTCGGGATCCGGATTCTTGAAGATGCAGCCGGCATTGCGCGCGCCGATCGGCTGCTGCCGGCGCTTGGCTTCCTGTAGCTCGTCGCAGCGGCTTTGCAGAACCTCGGCGTCGCCGCTCGCCACGTTCACCGCCACGGCGACGATGACCGTGCCCTCGCCGAGCGCCGCGGGCAGCCGCAGCGAGCGATAGCGCCAGGTGAGCTGGAACGCCTCCACCGTCTGCCACTTGCCGCGCGCGTCGACGACGTCGAGCCGGTGCACCACATCAGCCATCTGGCCGCCCCAGCAGCCGGCGTTGCCGGCGGCGGCGCCGCCGATCGTTCCGGGCAGGCCGGTGGCCCACTCGAGGCCGCGCAATCCGCTGCGCAGCGTCGCTCGCAGCGCCTGCGCGGAGGTGACGCCGGCGGGGAACACTGCCACCGGTGCGTCGATGTGGGCTCCGTCGGTCAGCGCGGTGAGGCTGAAGACCGGCTCGGCGACGCCGGCATCGCCCACCAGGAT